>DATJVS010000068.1:0-5796 GCA_035501715.1 Usitatibacter sp. | reverse complement strand
GACTACCTCGGAACGTTCGACATCCGCGGCGACCAGGCGATGCAGAAGGTCGCGAGCTTCTCCGGCGGCGAGAAGGCGCGGCTCGCCCTGGCGCTCATCGTGTGGCAGCGGCCCAACCTCCTGCTCCTCGACGAGCCCACTAACCACCTCGACATCGAGATGCGCGAGGCGCTCGCGCAGGCGCTCACGGACTTCGAAGGCGCGCTCGTGGTGGTCGCGCACGATCGCGCGCTGCTTTCCGCGGCGACGGACCAGTGGCTGCTCGTGGCCGGCGGCCGCGTCGCGCCCTTCGAAGGCGACCTCGACGACTACAAGGAGTGGGCGAAGCAGTACCAGCGCACGCGGGACGGAAAGCGCGACGCACGCGAGGAAAGCGCGCAAAGCCGCAGGGACGAGCGCCGCGCCGAGGCGGCGCAGCGCCAGCGCGAGGCCGATGCGCGCAAGCCCTTCGAGAAGAAGCTCGCGGCGATCGAAGCGGAGCTGGCGCCCCTCGAGGCCGAAGCTTCCGAGGTGGAGCGGTGGCTCGCCTCGGGCGAGGCCTACGAGGAATCCCAGCGCGAGCGGTTGCAGGCCACGTTGAGGCGCCGCGGCGAGATCGCCACGCGCGTCTCGCAGCTCGAGGAGGACTGGCTCTGGTCGCAGGCCGCGATGGAGCGCGAGGTCAACCTCACGCGCGGCTAGGCGTTTTTCGATGTGCACGGTGGAGGTAGGCCACTCGCGCAACCGACAAACCCACGAGGAAGGCCCGCACCATGCAACTCGAAGCCGCATTGCCCATCGTCCGCGCCCTCGCCGACGGCGTGAATCCCGTCACCGGCGAAGCGTATCCCGAGCAAAGCCCCTATGCCGAGCCGCGCGCGTTGCGCGCGCTCTTCTCCGCGGTGGACCTGATGGAGAAGGAAATGGAGCGCGCCAGGCGCCGCGAGCGCCTGCCCGCCAACTTCGGCCAGCCGTGGACCGAGGGCGAGGACCGCACGCTCATCGCCGAATTCGACAACGGCCTCGCCATGGCCGAGATGGCGCGCCGCCACGCGCGCACGCAAAGTTCGATCCGTCTGCGACTGGAGAAGCTCGGGAAGATCGATCCGGCCCCCGCCAACTAGGCGGGGGTTGTTTCCCTACTTCTTCTTGAGATCCAGCGAGGCGGAGTTCATGCAGTACCGCAGCCCCGTGGGATTCGGCCCATCTTCGAACACGTGCCCGAGGTGCCCGTCGCATTTGGAGCAGAGCACCTCGGTGCGCTTCATGCCGTAGCTGCGGTCTTCCTTCTCCGTGACGGCGCCTTCCGCGAGCGGCTGGTAGAAGCTCGGCCAGCCGCAGCCCGCGTCGAACTTGGTCTCGGATTGGAAGAGCGGCTGCCCGCATCCGCGGCACACGTAGGTGCCCGGATCCGTCGTCGCATGGTACTTGCCCGTGAACGCGCGCTCGGTGCCGTGCTTGCGCAGCACGTTGTATTCCTCCGGCGAGAGTTCGGTCTTCCATTGCTCGTCGGTCTTCACGATCTTGTCCATGGTTCTTCCTCGCGGGTCCGGGTCGTATCTTAATATGCGGGCATGACGCAGAACCGCAAGCTCGGCTGGCGGGACCTCGGGAACCCGCGCATCGCGCTGATGCTGGCCTTGAGCTTCTCCACGGGGTTGCCGTTCCTGCTGGTCTTCGGCACCGCCTCGGTGAGGCTGCGCGAGGCCGGAGTTCCCGTTTCGACGATCGGGCTTTTCAGCTGGCTCGGGCTCGCCTACAGCCTCAAGTTCCTTTGGGCACCGCTCATCGACGCGTTCGACGTGCCGTTCCTCGCGCGTGCGCTGGGCCGGCGCCGCGCGTGGATGGTCGCGTGCCAGGTCGTCATCGCGGCCGGGCTCGTGGGCGTCGCGATGAGCGATCCGGCGGCGAGCTTCGCGATGACGGCGGCATTCACCTTCGTGGTCGCTTTCGGCTCGGCCACGCAGGACATCGTGATCGACGCCTGGCGCATCGATGCCGCGCCCGACGAGCGCCAGGGGATCATGGTCGCGGCCTACCAGCTCGGCTATCGGCTGGCGCTCCTCGCGGCGGGCGCCGGCGCCCTCTACATCGCGGAGTTCGTGGACTGGCGCACCTCGTACGTCACGATGGCGGCGTTGATGTCGATCGGGATCGTCGCGAGCGTCCTCTCGCCGGTCGTCGATCGCGCGAAGCCGGCGCCCGAATCGAAGCGCTTCGATCTCGTGCGCGCCGTGGAGGAGCCGCTCGCGGACCTCTACTCGCGAACGGGCGGGGTGCTCGTCGTCGTGCTGGTGCTGGTCGCGCTCTACCGGATGTCGGATTTCCTGGCGGGCACCATGTCCAACCCGATGTACGTGGACCTCGGCTTCACCAAGGCCGAGATCGCGAGCGTGGCGAAGGTCTATGGGGTGGTCGTCGGGATCATCGGCGCCTTCGCCGGAGGGCTCATGGTGGTGCGCTACGGCCTGCTCCGCTCGATGCTCGCCGGCGCCGCGGCGCAAGCCGTCTCGCACCTCGCGTTCGCGTGGCTCTCGACACAGGGCGCGAGCATCCCGGCGCTCGTGGTCGCCATCAGCATGGACAATTTCTCCCAGAGCTTCGGCGGCACGATCCTGGTGACGTACATGTCCGGGCTCACGGGCGCGGGTTTCGCGGCGACGCAGTACGCGCTGCTCTCGTCCATGTACGCGCTGCCCGGCAAGCTGGTGGCGGGCGCTTCGGGCTTCATGGTGGAAGCCTACGGATACACGACCTTCTTCTCCGTCACCGCGGCGATCCTCATTCCCGTGGCGGCGCTCATCGTCGTGGTGTGGCGCGATCCGCGCGGAGGCTTAAGGCCGGCGGCGGAACCGGAAGACGCCCAGGCTTCCCCGTAGGTTCGGCAGCACGTTGACGATCCGGCCCTCGTGCAGCACGCGCTCGTCGAGGATCTCGGCGCCCACTTTCGCGCACAGTCCCTCGAAGTCCTTCACCGTGCACAGGTGGATGTTGGGCGTGTCGTACCAGCTGTAGGGCAGCGACTTCGATACCGGCATGTGGCCGCGCAGGATGTCGAGTCGATGGCGCCAGTAGCCGAAGTTGGGGAACGTGACGATGCCTTCGCGCCCGACGCGCAGCATCTCGTTGATCACGCTCTCGGCATTGCGCATCGCCTGCAGCGTCTGCGACAGGATCACGAAGTCGAAGGAATCGTCGCCGAAGTTGGCGAGGCCCGCTTCGATGTCCGCCTGCACCACGTTCACGCCGTTCTTCACGCTCGCGAGCACGTGGGCCGCGTCGATCTCGATGCCGTAGCCGGTCGCGCCGTGGGTGGCCATGAGGCCCGCAAGCAGCACGCCGTCGCCGCAGCCCAGGTCCAGGACCCGCGCCCGTTCCGGGATCCAGGAGCCGATGAGCTCGTAGTCGTAGCGTTGCATCACGAGCCTGCGTGCTCGCCGCGGTAGCCCTTCATTTCCTCGAGCTCGGTGCCGCCCAGGTCGAGCGGAAGGCGCCGCTCTCCCGCGCCGATCTCCTCGGCGATGTTGTCGGCGTACGCCGCGATGAGCTGGTGATAGTGCGCGTTGTCCAGCAGGAAGGCGTCGTGGCCGTGGGGCGCATCGATCTCGGCGTAGGTCACGTCCTTGCGCGAGGCCATGAGAGCCTTCACGATCTCCCGCGAGCGCTCCGGCGGAAAGCGCCAGTCGCTCTTGAACGAGGCGACGAAGAATCCCGCGGTCGCCGTCGAAAGCGCCCGGGCGAGGTTGCCGCCCGCCTCCTTCGCCGGGTCGAAGTAGTCGAGCGCCTTGGTCATCAGCAGGTACGTGTTGGCGTCGAACACCTGCGCGAACTTGTCGCCCTGGTAGCGCAGGTACGACTCGATCTCGAATTCCACGTCGTAGTTGAAGCCGTACTCGTCGCGCTTGAGCACCCGGCCGAACTTCTCCATGAGGAGGTCCTCGGACAGGTAGGTGATGTGCCCGAGCATGCGCGCGAGCTTGAGGCCCCTCGCGGGCACGGTGTCGTGCTCGTAGAAGTTCCCGCCGTGGAAATCCGGGTCCGAGACGATCGCCTGGCGCGCCACGTCGTTGAAGGCGATGTTCTGCGTGGAAAGGCGCGGCGCCGCGGCGATCACGAACGCGTGGCCGATGCGTTCCGGGAATTGCAGCGTCCATTGCAGCGCCTGCATCCCGCCGAGCGACCCGCCGATCGCGGCGGCGAGCTTGCCGATGCCGAGGCGATCCATCAATCGCGCCTGCGAGGCGACCCAGTCTTCGACCGTCACCAAGGGGAAGGCCGCGCCGTAGGGCTTGCCCGTGGAGCGATCGATCGAGCCCGGCCCCGTCGAGCCGTGGCATCCGCCGATGTTGTTCACGCCGATCACGAAGAAGCGGTCCGTGTCGATGGGCTTTCCGGGGCCGATCAGGTTGTCCCACCAGCCCACCTTCTTCGGGTCGTCGGCGTAGTAGCCCGCGACGTGATGGCTGCCGGAAAGGGCGTGGCAGACGAGCACGGCGTTGGAGCGGTCCGCGTTGAGCGTGCCGTACGTTTCGTAGACGAGCTCGTACGAGGCGAGCGTCTTGCCCGCCTTGAGGATCAGGGGCTCGAGGAAGCCGGCGCGCTGCGCCACCGCGGCTCCCACCGAGCGTGCAGTGAGTTCGCTCATGTGGAAATCAAAAAACCCGACGGACCAAAGGTCGTGTCGGGTTTTGTGGGCCGCCACTCGCTTTAGCCGTATTTTTTAAGCGCCCGCAAGCTGAGCTCAAATCGGCGCTATGGGGGAATTGTATGCCCTTCCCGGCGCGGCATCAAACGCAGCGCTCCCACCCGCCGGGGTGGGACGCGCGCCGCCGCAAGCCGATAGAATCGCGGCACCAACATCCGGGAGCCTCCAATGCGCCTCATCGCGGCGCTGTTCGCCGTCATCGCATTCGCCGCGAGGGCCGAGGGCCCGCGCACCTACGCCATCGTCTCCCTGCTGGGCGACCAGCTCGCCGTCGTCGCACCCGGGAGCACCACGGGCACGAGCGTCGACCACTCCACGCACGGCTATCTCAAGCTCGACTCGCCGGCCCTCGACAAGGCCGCGCTCCTCGCGGCGGACACGGCCCTGCGCGGGGCCGACGTGGCCGCCACCAGCGCGCTATTGCTTGTCCGCGACCCCGCGATCTACCAGGCGCAGGACAAGTCGCTGGAGGACGGGGCCGCGGTCGCTTCGCTGGTGCCGATGCTCGCGGGCACGCTCCACAGCGTGCACGCCACGCACCTCCTGCTGCTCACCAAGATGCGGCACGACGCGTCCTTCGAGACGGCGCGCAGCCACGTGGGCCAGGGGCGCCTGGAGGGCCTGGGGTTCTATGTGGATCGCGCCACCCGCGTGGACGACGAATCGGAACGCACCGAGTACGTGGGCTTCCTCGGGCCCTACGCCTACTTCCGGATCTCCCTCATCGATCTCGACGGGCCCAGGGTGGTCGCGCAGAAGGACGTCGTGGCCTCGCAGACGAGGATCGCGAAGTCGTCGGTGCATCCGTGGGAGGAGCTCGATGCCCAGCAGAAAGTGTCGGCGCTCGAGTCGATGCTGGGCACGAAGATCGCCGAGGGAGTGCCCCAGGTCCTGAAGTCCGCGCGCTAACGCGCGCGCGCCCAGCGCAGCGCCTCGTCGCCGTCCATGGGGCGCGCGATGTGGAAGCCCTGGCCTTCGTCGCAGTCCATCGCCCGCAGCGCCTCGAGCGTCGCGGCGTCCTCGATGCCCTCGGCGGCGACACCCAGGCCGAGGTTTCGCGCGAGCGCCACGGTGGAGGCCACGATCGTGCGGTCGGCGGCATTCGAGAGCAT
>DATJVS010000067.1:0-4355 GCA_035501715.1 Usitatibacter sp. | reverse complement strand
CCCCTCGACGGGATACGGCAGCGCGAGCGGCTCGGTGGAGATCGCGCCGGCCTCGCTCGCCGTCACCATCACCTCCGCGGGCACGCAGGACGTCCTGTTCACGTCCACGCCGCAGAGCTTCGCGGCGGGCTCGTACGTGACAATCGTGGTGATCCCGACCCTGGGCGGCAAGCTCGTGAACGTGAGCCTCATCAACCAGTCCTCGGGCGGCACGTTCCTGCAGAACACCAACGCCCGCGTGAAGGCCGTGAACGGCATCACCAACTCGACCAACGTGAACTACCGCGTGGACGGCTCCGCGATCCTCGTGAACGTGCCGTTCGCCGCGGGCTCGAGCTACATCACGACGCCGTCGGGCCAGCACACGCTCACCGTGGAAGCGTCCAACACTCCGGGCACGGCGCTCGCGAGCCTCCCGGTGAACCTCGGTTCCGCGCGCGACTACAGCGCGCTTTCGATCGGTACGCTCGCCGCCTCGTCGCTGGTCACGTTCCTCGACGACAACTCGTTGCCGGCCACGGGCTTCTGCAAGCTGCGCTTCGTGAACGGCCTGTCGGACGGCACCTCGGTGGACGTCCAGCTGAACTTCGCCACGCAGGTAAGCCAGCTGCCGGCGGCCACGGCCTCCACGTACTTCCAGGTCGCGCCGAGCATCACGTACACCATCACGTACTCGACGGGCGGCGGCGTGCAGGTGATCGGCACGTTGACGCCGATCGAGCTCGATACGCCGGGCGTGTACACGTCCTACGTGGTCGGCACGGTGAGCAACGCCAAGATCATCGTGGTGAGGGAGCGCTAGATGCGGCGGCTCGCCTGAGCCGGCAGAACTGCATCAGGCTGAAGTCCAGGTAGGAGCGCACGGGCACGCAAGTGCCCGTGTCTCTTTCCAGGCCATAGTGCGCGAGGATGTCCTGCATGCGGTCGAACCCACGCAGGTCCATCGAGTAGATCGGCCCCGGATGCGTCGCGATGAGCCGGTCGATCTCGCGCACCAGCAGGTTCTTCTGCGAGTAGTGCAGCAGGTTGTTGTACGGCGAGACGAAGCGCGCATCGGGCCGCACGAAGGCGATCGCGTAGGCCATGGGATCGTACGGGCCCATGATCACGAGCGAGCGCGGCGCGATGTCGGGCATGCCCACGTCGAAGTACGCGCCGCGGAACGGCAGCCGCCCCCAGTCCGGCGGGCGCGTCGTGCCGACGATGAGCGCCGCCGCCGCGACCACCGCCACGATCCGCACTGCCTTCGCGCGCACGAGCGCGGCGATGCATCCCACGATGAGGGGCCCGGCGAGCATCTCGAGCGGCACGAGGTAGCGATAGATCGCGAAGAGCCTGAGCCACGCGAAATACGCCACGAGCGTGAAGACGGCGAGGAAGGTCCACGGGCGAGAGGCAGGCCCGGGCCGCGCCGCGCGTTGGACTCCGAGCGCCACGGCAAGCGCCATCACCGCCGCGAGCCGCCAATCGACGAACGCCGTCTCGCCCACGGTCTTGCTGTCCGTCGCGAGCACGAAGGGAAAGAACACCGTTTCCATCGCCGTGCGCGGGCCGAAGTTGCGGTCGAACCACGCGACGGGCTCCCACCAGGGCGAGCGGAAGATGTCGTTGAAGTACGGAAAGAACGGATTGCCGAAGCGCTCCCAGAGTGTCGCGCCCCAGAAGCCGTAGGTCACGAGGAAGCCCGAGAGCAGGAATACGCAGAGCAACGCCGTGGGCCTCGCGCGCTCGCGCCACGGCCCCGAGAACATCGCGGCCACCGCGAGCGCCACGGCGAAGACGCCGTAGGTGAGCTTGAGCCCCGCGGCCAGGCCCGTCGCGAGGCCCGCGAGCGCCACGGCGCCCAGCGAAAGCCCGCCGCCTGCCGCGAGCGAAGACACGATCGCCGTGAGCGAGATCGCGAGCAGCATCGCCGGAGGCCACTCGTTCATGGTGCTGCCGATCGCGCCGAGGCTCGAGGAGCCGGTGACGCCGATGGCGAACGCCGCTGCGATGCAGGGCGCGCGGCCCTCGAGCCCCGCGGGGAAGAGCACGAACAGCATGCGCAGCAGGAAGAACGCCGCGATGCCGGCGGGCATCGCCATCGCGAAGGCGATGATGCGCGGTGACGGGACCTGCTGCACGAGCGCGTAGAAGGCGAGGTCGAGCAGCGGGTTGTGGTAGGTCTGGATCTGCGCGGGCGCGATGTCCCATCCCATGCGCCCCGTGAGGAACGCGTACGCGTCGTAGTAGTGGTAGTTGCGCAGGTCCCAGTTGACGTCCAGGCCCATCGCCACCGACGCGAGCCCTGCCGCGGCGAGGCACGCCGCGAGGGCCGACGGCCACGCCCAGCGCGCCGCCACCTCGCGCACGAGGCGCTAGCCCTCGGCGTGCAGGCCCAGGCTCGCGAGGAGCGCCATGAGGTCGTCCTTGCGGAAGGGCTTGGCGAGCGTGGCGTCGAATCCGGCGTTCATCTTGGCCTCGCGGTACTGGGGCGAATGATCGAGGCTCACCGCCACGAACGACGCCTTGTCCGCATCGCGCGCGATGCGCGATCGCAGCAGCGTGGCCGCGTCGTCGCCGCCCAATCCCGCGAGCCCCGTGTCCACGAGGACGATGTCGTACATGTCCTGGTCGAGCGCGGCGGTGGCCTCCTCCAGGTCCTGCGCGGCGACCACGCTGCAGTCCTGGCGGCCGAGGATGTGGGAGGCGAGGATCTGGCTCTCGCGATTCGGATCGATGAGCAGGATCGTGGCGCCCTTGCGCTGCTCGCGAAGCGAGTGGCGCGTGACGAGCGTGGGCGTCTCGTCCACGTCCACCGATGCGCCCGTCACGGCGACGATCGCCTCGTTCAGCTGCCGGTCGGCGATGGGATAGCGCATGTAGGCGGCGATGCCGTTCTCGCGGCAGGCGATGGCATCGCCCGGGCGCCCCTCCGTGGCGAGCATCATCACGAGCGTGCTGCGGAATTTCTCGTGGTTCTTGATGCGGAAGGCGAGCAGGAACCCGTCCTGCACCGGCAGCCGGTTGGACAGGATCACGAGCGGGATGGGGCTCGCTTCCGAGTGGTAGCGCTCGAGCAGCGCCATCGCCATGGCGGCGTTGTCGGCCTCGAGCGGGATCATGCGCCAGCCGCGCAGCAGGTTCGTGATCTGCAGCCGCTGCTCCGGATCGCCCGAGACCACCATCACCGGCAGTCCCACGAGCGAGACGTAGGTCGCGCGGCGCGGCGCGGGCGGCGCCGGCACCACGGGGAATTCCAGCGTGAAGGCGTAGAGGGCGTCGGCGCCCAGGCGCGTGGCGATGGCGAGCTTGCCGCCCATGGCGGCCACCATGAACTTGGCGAGCGCGATGCCCATGCCCGCGTCGGCCGAGACCGGCTGCGCCGCCTCGCCCTGCACGATCACGCTGAAGGAAAGCTGGATGCCCGACTCGGTCTCGTATTCGGGCGTGACCTGGAGCATCACCTCGTGCCCCGGCACGAGCGCGAACGCGTTGTCGAGGAGGTTCTTCAGCACGAGGAGCAGCCGCTCGAGGTCGCCCTCGAGCGAATCGGTCACGTCCTGCTCGACCTTGATGCGAAGCCGGCAGCCGTGCTCCTCGGCGTTGGGGCCCAGGCGCGTGATGAGCTCGGCGAGCGACGCGCGAAGGCTGAAGCGCGACTTGTGCAGCACCACGCCGCCCGAGACCTTGGAGAAATCGATGATGTCGCCGATGGCGGCCACCGCGGTCTCGGTGGAAGCGCGGATGCGCTGGAAGTGGTCCACGAGGACCGGATCGAACTCGAGCTGCTGCGCGCGGATGGTGATGGCCGAGATGCCTTCCATGGCGACGGATAGCTCGGTGCCTATCTTCTCGATCAGCGCGATCTCGGCATCGTCCTTCACGCCCGCGTGCGTCTTGGCCGCCTTGCCCTCGCGCGCCCTCCAGACGGCGCCGGCCTCCTCGTCGTCCACGACGATGGGCTCGCGCGAAAGCAGCGACGCCGCGTTCTTCACCGTGGCCTTCGCGAGCACCTCGGACACGGGCACGCCGGCGAGCGACTGCGGCGCGCTCTTCAGGCCCAGCAGCTTGCACAGCGCCTCGTTGGCGAGCTCGACTTCGCCCTGCGCGTTCTCGACCAGCGTGGCGACGGGCGAGGTCTCGGTGAGCGCGATGAGCCGCGCCGCGGAAAGGTTCAGCGCCTCTTCGGCCTCGCGCTCCGGGCCGATGTCGCGCAGCACCACCACGACGCCTTCGGCCTTGTCGCGCGCGCCCAGCGCCGGCTGCAGCGCCACCTGCACCCAGCGGTCGCTGCGGTCGATGCGCGCGTCCACGAGCGAGGCCGCGGCCTTGCCGTCGCCCACGCGGGCGATGTTCTGCGCGATGCGCTTGCG
>DATJVS010000066.1:0-2692 GCA_035501715.1 Usitatibacter sp. | reverse complement strand
GCGTACACGACCTACGTCGTGCAGAACCTCTTTCGCGCGCACGCCCCCGGAGCGTTCGACTGGTACCTCGCGATGGCCGTGCCCGCGTCGTTCTGCGTCTCGGCGCTGGTGGGCATGGCGCTCGAGCGAAGCGTGATCCGCTGGCTCTACGGCCGGCCGCTGGAGACGCTGCTCGCGACCTGGGGCATCAGCCTCATGCTGATCCAGGGCGTGCGCACGATCTTCGGCGCGCAGAACGTGCAGGTGGAGAATCCCGCGTTCATGTCCGGCGGCATCGAGATCCTCGCCGACGTGGTGCTGCCCTACAGCCGCATCGTGATCATCGGGTTCGCGGCCGTCGTGCTGCTCGGGATGGGCCTGATGCTCGCGCGCACGCGGCTCGGGCTCTTCGTGCGCGGCGTCACGCAGAACCGCGCGATGGCGGCGTGTGTAGGCGTGCCGACGGCGCGCGTCGATACGTGGGCATTCGGGCTGGGCTCGGGGCTCGCGGGGCTCGCCGGCTGCGCGCTCTCGCAGATCGGCAACGTCGGCCCCGACCTCGGCCAGTCCTACATCATCGATTCCTTCATGGTGGTCGTGCTGGGCGGCGTGGGCCAGCTCGCGGGCACCGTCTATGCGGCCCTGGGCCTCGGATTCGCCAACAAGCTGCTCGAGGACTGGTCGGGCGCGGTACTCGCGAAGATCGCGGTGCTGGTCTTCATCATCGTCTTCATCCAGAAGCGCCCTCAGGGCATGTTCGCGCTGAAGGGCCGGGCGGTGGAATCGTGATCTCGCGCTTGTACGGGCCGAAGGCCTGGATCGTGCTCGCCTGCTGCGCGGCGGTCGTCTTCGTGGTGTTCCCGGTCCTCAACCTCGTCGTGCCCGAGGGCAATCCCCTGCACGTCACGGCGTTCGGCGTGACACTCGGCGGCAAGATCATGTGCTACATGATCGTGGCCGTCGCGATGGACCTTGTCTGGGGCTACGCGGGAATCCTTTCGCTGGGCCACGGCCTGTTCTTCGCGCTCGGCGGCTACGCCTTCGGCATGTACCTCATGCGCCAGATCCACGCCGACGGCCAGTACCACGTGGACATGCCCGACTTCATGGTGTTCCTCGACTGGAAGAGCTTTCCCTGGCACTGGACCTGGAGCGAGCATTTCCTCTGGGCGGTGTTCCTCGTGGTCGCGGTCCCGGGCCTGCTCGCGTTCGTGTTCGGGTACTTCGCGTTCCGCTCGCGCGTGAAGGGCGTGTACTTCTCCATCATCACGCAGGCCCTCACGTATGCGGCGATGCTGCTCTTCTTCAGGAACGCCACGGGCTTCGGCGGCAACAACGGCTTCACCGACTTCAAGCGCATCCTCGAGGTCCCCATCACCACGCCGCAGATGCGCATGGCGCTCTTCACGATCACGGGCGCGACGCTCATCGCCACGCTGCTGCTGGGGCGCTTCCTCGTCACCTCGAAGTTCGGCCGCGTGCTCGCCGCGATCCGCGACGCCGAGGCGCGCGTGATGTTCTGCGGCTACGACACGCTCTGGTACAAGCTCTTCGTGTGGGTGCTCTCGGCGGTGCTGTGCGGCATCGCGGGCGCGCTCTACGTGCCGCAGGTGGGCATCATCAACCCGAGCGAGATGTCGCCGGCGAACTCCATCGAGATCGCGATCTGGACCGCCGTGGGCGGCCGCGGCACGCTCGTGGGGCCGATCATCGGCACGGGCCTCGTGAACGGCGCCAAGAGCGTGTTCACCGTCGCGTGGCCCGAGTATTGGCTCTACGTGCTGGGGCTCATCTTCATCCTCGTGACGCTTTTCCTGCCCGATGGCGTGGTGGGCCTCGCGAAGCGCTGGAGGAAGGCGTGAAGATGGCCGAGCCTCCCGCGGTCATTCCGGAGCGTCCGCGGCGATGGTGGCTCAAGCGCTCCACCCAGCCTTCGAGCGACGCGAGCTATGGCCGCACGGTGGACGGCACGCTCGACCTCACGCACGGCGTCGTCCTCTACCTCGAGGGCATCAGCGTGAGCTTCGACGGCTTCAAGGCGCTGAACGACCTGTCGCTCGCCATCGACGCGGGGGAGCTGCGCTGCGTGATCGGGCCCAATGGCGCGGGCAAGACCACGATGATGGACGTGATCACCGGCAAGACCCGCCCCGACGAGGGGCGCGCGTTCTTCGGCCAGACCATCGACCTCACCAAGCTCTCGGAAGCGCAGATCGCGCACGCGGGCATCGGGCGCAAGTTCCAGAAGCCCACGATCTTCGAGCGCCACACGGCCTTCGAGAACCTGGAGCTCGCGATGAAGGCCGACAAGCGCGTGCGCCGCACGCTCTTCGCGAAGCTCGATTCGGCGGACCGCGACCGCATCGCCGCGACACTCGAGCGCGTGCGCCTGCAGGAGGCCGCCGACCGGCCCGCGGGACTGCTCTCCCACGGCCAGAAGCAGTGGCTGGAGATCGGCATGCTGCTCATGCAGGAGCCTCGCCTGCTGCTGCTCGACGAGCCCGTGGCCGGCATGAGCGACGAGGAGACCGAGCGCACCGCGGAGCTCTTCGTCTCGCTCGCGGGCCAGCACTCGCTCGTCGTGGTCGAGCACGACATGGCCTTCATCGCGCGCATCGCCCGCACGGTCACCGTGCTGCACGAAGGCTCGGTGCTCGCGGAGGGATCGCTGGAGAGCGTGCAGAACGACCAGCGCGTGGTCGAGGTCTACCTG
>DATJVS010000065.1:0-3412 GCA_035501715.1 Usitatibacter sp. | reverse complement strand
CGCATCGTCGAATTCCGCCGCGTCGACGTTGGAGACGAAGCGCACCTCGGGGCCGTCGGCCTCGCCCGCGAGCGCTTCGATCGCGAGGCGCGGCCCCAGCGAGGATCCGCCGATGCCGATGGCGAGCGCGTGCGTGAAGCGGGCGCCCGTGGCGGACTTCCAGTGCCCCTCGCGGACGGCCTCGGCGAAGATGCGCATGCGCTCGTGGTTGCGCGCCATCTCCTCGCGCACGTCCACGCCGTCCACGGTGAGGAGCTCGTCGCCGCGCAGCGCCGTGTGCAGCGCGGGCCGGTGCTCCGAGGCATTTACCTCGCTGCCGCTGAAGAGGTGCTCGACGGCTTCGGGCAGCCCGCATTCGCGTCCGAGCGCCGCGAGCAGCGTGAGCGTCTCGGCCGTGATGCGCTGCTTGGAGAAATCCACCGCGAGGCCGGCGCAGGGAAAGGTAAGCGCGGCGCCGCGCTCCGCGTCGGCGTCCCACATCTGCGCGAGGCTCGTGGAGGCGAGGGCGTCGCGGTGGGAGAGGAGGGCCTGCCAGGCCGGCATGGAAAGGAACGGTGGCATTGAAAAATTTTACCCCAGCGCGAGGCCCGAGATTCCGAGCACCATGCCGACGGCCGCCACCGCGCGGCGCGGGAGATCGCCCTCGCGCAGGAAGTGCGCGCCCATGAGCGCGGCGAAAAGGATCGAGACCTCGCGCGCGGGCGCCACGAGGCTCACGGGCGTGAACACCATCGCGGTGAGCACGAGGATGTAGCCAAGCGGAGACAGGAGCGCGATGGCGATCACCGCGCCACGCCGTTCGCGCCACGCCGCGGCGACGGTCCCCGGAAAGCGGCGGCGCGTGATGGGCACGAGCACCGTGCAGCGGAAGAGATTGCTGGCCCAGTCGTACACGAGGGGTGCGATCAGCCACTGCGATACCGCGACCTTGTCCCACAGCGTGTACACCGTGATGCTGCAGCCGGTGGCCAGCGCGAACAGGATCGCGTGGCGAGCCTCGCTGCGGCGCCATGCGAAGGGATTGCCCGCGAGCATCAGCGCCGAGGCGCCGATCAGCACCGCGCCCGCGATCGCGATGGGGCCGGGACGCTCTCCCAGGAGCGCGATCGCCACGACGACCGTCATGAGGGGGCCCGTCGCCCGGGCGAGCGGATAGACGATCGAGAGGTCGCCGCCGCTGCGGTAGGCGCGGTCGAGGAGGAGGAAATAGGCGGTGTGCATCATGCCGCTCGCGAACATGAGCGCGCCGTGGATCGGCTGGAACCGGTAGCCGGAGCGGAACGCGACGCCGAGCGCGATCGGCGCGTAGATCACGAGGGAAGCGACGTTCGTGGCCGTGATGAGGCCCGCGCCTCCGCCGCTCTTCTTGAGGATGTAGTTCCAGCTCGCATGGACGAACGCGGCGAGCAGTACCAGCCCCAGGGCGAGGGCCGTCACGGCTTCATGAGGCGCAGCAAGTCGAGGTATCCCGGATCCTCGGGCAGCACCGCGCCCAGGCGCAGCAGCCCGTCCACCATCACCACGCCCGCGTCCAGCGTGAATTCGCCCGCGAGTATCGCTTCGATCACGTCCTCGACGGGCATGCGCTTCATCTCGGAGACCTCGCCGTCCTGGTTGACGGGAGTGAAGTCTTCCGCGAGCCACAGGTCGTGCACGAAGAGGATCTCGCGGTGAAGCCCCTCGGGCACGGAATACTCCACGCGCACGGCGGCCACGCAGCTCAGGCCCGAGAGCAGCGCCGGCGCGATGCCCGCTTCCTCCCAGGCTTCCTTGCGCAGCGTCTCGTCCACGCTCATGCCCGCGGCGATGCGCCCGCCCACGAGGTTGTCCAGCTTGCCGGGATCGACCTGCTTGCTCGGCGCGCGCCGCGCGATCCACGCGTGATCGCGCCCCTTGATGCGCGTGAAGCCATTGAGATGCGCCCCATAGGCCATGAGCCCGAAGGGCCGCGTGGCGGCGCGCTCGACGCGGAAGAGCTCGGGCTGGCCGTAGCGCGGCGCCACGCTCACCGGCTCCTCGCGCCAGTTGGGCACGAACCCGTCGCGGGAAAGCTCGCGGGTGACCTGGTCCATGGCGGCGGTGCGCGCCTCGCGCGTGTCGGGCTTCGGGGCGAGGCGCACGTACGCGTCCTTCACCTCGAAGACGTGGGGCCAGCGGCGCAGCTCCTGCGCGAGCGAGGGCCTGAGCCACCCGAGGACATGCTCCTTCACGTAGAAGGGCAGGACGGGGAGCTCATTGCCCGCGAGGGAGGCGTGGGTGCAGGCCGCCCGGACGAAGCCGAGGAGGTCCGCGTGCTGGCGCGGTCTCATGGAGCCGCAAAGTATAATCCGGGTCAAACGACGCCCATGAAAGTCCTCATCCTCGGTGCCGGCGTCATCGGCACCACCACCGCCTGGTACCTCGCGAAGCTCGGCCACGAAGTGACGGTCGTCGACCGCCGCGATGCCGCCGGCCTCGAGACCTCGTTCGCCAACGGGGGCCAGATCTCCGCCTCGCATCCCGAGCCGTGGTCGGGCCCGGGCGCGCCCGCGAAGATCGTCAAGTGGATCTGGCGCGACGACGCGCCGCTGCTTTTCCGCTGGCGCATGGACCCGCACCAGTGGACGTGGGGAATGAAGTTCCTCGCCGAGTGCCTGCCCTCGCGCATGCGCCGCAACATGGGCGACATCGCGCGGATCTCGCTCTACAGCCTCGCCTCGCTGAAGGAGCTGCGCGCGGAAACCGGCATCCAGTACGACCAGTTGAGCCGCGGCATCCTGCATTTCTTCACGGAGCGCCGGGAGCTGGATGCGGCCATCGGCAGCGTGGACGTGCTCGCCGAATTCGGCATCAAGCGCGAGGTGAAGACGGTCGCCGAGGCCGTGGCCATCGAGCCCGCGCTCGCCGCCGCGCGCGATCGCCTCGTGGGCGCCACCTACATGGCGGGCGACGAATCGGGCGACGCGCACCTCTTCACGCGGCGGCTCGCGGAGCTCGCGGCGGCCAGGGGCTGCCGGTTCGAGTACGGCAGGACGATCGAGGCGATCGATGTGGCGGGCGGCGCTGTCTCGGGCGTGCGCGTGAATGGCGCGACGATGAAGGCCGACGCGTACGTGGTGGCGCTCGGGAGCTATTCGCCGATGATCACGCGGCCCATCGGCTTCGATCTTCCCGTGTATCCCGCCAAGGGCTACTCGGCGACGATCCCGATCCGCGACGCTTCGAAGGCCCCGAGCGTGAGCCTGACCGACGAGGGCGCGAAGATCGTGCTGACGCGCCTGGGCGACAGGCTGCGCATCGCGGGCACCGCGGAGCTCTCGGGCTACTCGACGGAGCTGAACATGGTGCGCTGCGAGGCGCTCACCAGGCGTGCCGCGTGGCTCTTTCCCGATGCGGGCGACTACGCGCATCCCACGTACTGGACGGGGCTTCG
>DATJVS010000064.1:0-2925 GCA_035501715.1 Usitatibacter sp. | reverse complement strand
CCCCAGCATCGTGTGGCGCTTGCCGACGTTGGCAGCGACGCACGCGAGCTGCGATCCGTCGGGACTGTAGCGAGGGGCGGTGTAATCCCAGGCGCCATCCGTCGTGAGCTTCGCCACGCGGCGCGTGCGCACGTCGATCTCGGCGATGGCCAGCGGATTCACGCCGCGCTTCTTCGCCGCCGGATCGTGCACGAAGGCGATGCGCCGGCCGTCGGGCGCGATGTCGAAATGCGACGCGCCGGGCTCGTCACGGGGCAACTCGTACGCCGTGCCCTCGAAGAGATCGGCGACACGGCCGCTTTCGAGATCGAGCAGGTGCAGGTGCGGCACCCGGCCCATCGGAAGGTTGTGGTCGAAGTAGCGGTACTGCCCTTCCGACGTGACGTACGCGCTTTCCTTGCGGTCCTTGAATGCCTTGTGGCGCGCGGCCTGCGCGCGAGCGCCCTTCGCGTCGGGCCACACCCACGAGACGAATGCGATGCGCCTGCCGTCGGGCATCCACCTGAAGTCCTCGATGCCGCAGGCGAAGTCGCTCTTGCGCTCGGCCTCGCCGCCGCTCGACGAGATCACGTAGATCTGGCGCGCCTCGTCCTTGCGGCCGCCATGCTCGCGCTTGGCGAGGAACGCGATCCGATCGCCGCGCGGCGACCACGCCGGATTGCCGTCCTTCTCCCCATAGTGCGTGAGGCGGCGCGGCGACGTGCCGGAACATGACAGCAGCCACAGGCTCGTGGTGCCCTTGTTCTCCTCCATCGAGTACGACGTGACGGCGCACACGGCCGCGGAGCCGTCGGGCGCGATGCGGACGCTGGCGACGCGCTCGAGCCCCCACAGGGACTCGATATCGATGGGGCGCGATTTCACGGCGATGGGAATCTCCCGGGGAAAAGCCTGTCGGACTGTACATGAACAGGCATGCGTTCGACCACGAGCACATCGCGCTCGTGCTGCAGGGCGGCGGCGCGCTCGGCGCCTACCAGGCCGGAGTCTTCGAGGAGATCGCGCGGTTTCCGCGCCAGCCGGCGTGGGTCGCGGGCATATCGATCGGCGCGATCAACGCGGCGCTCATCGTGGGAAATCCTCCCCACAAGCGGGTCGAGCGGCTGCGGGAATTCTGGGAGCTCGTATCGTCCGCCTCCTCGGGCGTGCACGCCTGGGTGGACGAGCAGCGCAGCGCCGTGCACCAGGTGAATGCGTTCGTGGCCGCGTCGATGGGCGTTCCCGGGTTCTACGAGCCGAGGGTCCCGCCGCCGTTCTTCCAGCCCGAGGGAACCGTTCGGGCCATCAGTTTCTACGATACGGCGCCGCTGCGGCGGACTCTCGAGCGCCTCGTCGACTTCGACCTCATCAACTCGGGAAAAGTTCGCCTGTCCCTCGGGGCGGTGAACGTCCGCACCGGAAACTCGGTCTACTTCGATACGCGCGAGCGCAGGATCGGCGTGGACCACGTCATGGCGAGCGGCGCGCTTCCGCCGGCGTTTCCGCCCGTGATCATCGACGGCGAGCCCTACTGGGACGGCGGAGTCGTGTCCAACACGCCCCTGCAGTACGTGCTCGACAACCGCGAGCTCTCGCGCATCCTGATCGCGCAGGTGGACCTCTTCAGCGCCGTGGGCGCCATGCCCAAGGACATGCCTGCGGTGATGGCGAGGCACAAGGAAATCATCTATTCCAGCCGCACGCGATTCAATACCGACACCCTGGCGCAGATCCAGCGCAACCGGCGCACGGTGCTGGAGCTCATCGACAAGCTTCCGGCGAAGCAGCGCCAGCGCGCGGACATCCGCATGCTCAGGGCCGCCAATCGCACCGCGCACGTCGACATCGTCCACCTCATCTACCGCCAGGCGCGTTCCGAGCTCGAATCGAAGGACTACGAATTCTCGCGCGACGCGGTGAAGGAGCACTGGGCGGCAGGAAGGCGCGACATGCGCCTCACCGTTTCCCACCCGGACCTGCTCATCGGCGCCCGGGTGGACGACGGCGTCACGGTCTACGACCTCGCGTCCCGCAACCCCACGGTCAAACGATAGGACGGTCCGCATGAATATCGCCGACGTCAGGGCCAACGCATTCGCAATGCCGCTCACGAGCCCTGCGTTTCCGCCGGGGCCGTACCGCTTCAACAACCGGGAGTTCGTGGTCGTCACCTACGAGACCGATCCCGATGCGTTGCGCGCCGTCGTGCCGGAGCCGCTGAAGGTGGCCGAACCTGTGGTGAAGTACGAGTTCATCCGCATGCCGGACTCGACGGGCTTCGGCGACTACACCGAATCGGGCCAGGTGATCCCGGTCACGCTCGACGACGTGAAGGGCAGCTACGTGCACTCGATGTATCTCGACGATCATCCGCCCATCGCCGGCGGGCGCGAGCTGTGGGGATTCCCGAAGAAGCTCGCGCAACCGAAGCTGCACGTGGACATCGACACGCTCGTCGGCACCCTGGACTACGGGCCCGTCCGCATTGCGACCGCCACCATGGGGTTCAAGCATCGCGAGGTTCCGCACAAGACAGTCGCGGACGCGCTCGCGAAGCCCAATTTCCTGCTGAAGATCATTCCCCACGTGGACGGCACCGCGCGCATCTGCGAGCTGGTGCGCTACTACACGACCGACGTCACCCTGAAGGGCGCGTGGACGGGCCCCGCGTCGCTGCAGCTCGAGCCCCACGCGCTCGCCCCCGTGTCGGAGCTGCCCGTCCGCAGGATCGTCTCGTCGCTGCACTTCATCGCCGACCTCACGCTCGGATTGGGCGAGGTCGTATTCGATTATCTCGACGTGAAAGGCAAAAGGAGCCGCCCATGAAGCTCAAGGACAAGGTCGCGTACATCACCGGATCGGCAAGCGGCATCGGGCGCGAGATCGCGCAGGTCTTCGCGCAGGAAGGCGCGCACGTGGTGGTCGCCGACCTGAACAAGGAAGCCG
>DATJVS010000063.1:0-63794 GCA_035501715.1 Usitatibacter sp. | reverse complement strand
CTGGTCGTACGCCTTGGCCTCGCCACCGAACTTCTTCGACAGCACCGTCGTGATCGCCGCCGTCAATGTCGTCTTGCCGTGGTCGACGTGACCGATCGTGCCCACGTTCACGTGGGGCTTCGTACGCTCGAATTTTCCCTTAGCCATGATTGCGTGTCCTGAAGAATTCGTTTGTCTTGTGATGCAAAACCTTGGTGCCCATGATGCGGATTGAACGCATGACCTCTCCCTTACCAAGGGAGTGCTCTACCACTGAGCTACATGGGCCGAAATCCTGGAGCGGGTGAAGGGAATCGAACCCTCGTCGTAAGCTTGGAAGGCTTCTGCTCTACCATTGAGCTACACCCGCCGCGTCCGACTCCCAACTGCCGCTTGCGCCTCCAACCCCCATCGTGTGGCGGATCAAACTGGTGGAGAGGGTTGGATTCGAACCAACGTAGGCGCAAGGCCAACAGATTTACAGTCTGCCCCCTTTAGCCACTCGGGCACCTCTCCGCGGAACCCGCGATTATGCATCAAATCGAGGGTTTCTGGCAAGAAAACAGGGGTTTCCGGGGCCAGGCCAGCGCCCGGCCCGGATAGGCCGCCGCCAATTCACGAATCCGGCCGCGCTGTCGAATTGGATGCACCTGCCGGCGTTCTTCTGGGCCCTCGCGTACTGGTGGTGCCGGCACCCCGAATCGAACGGGGGACCTACCGCTTACAAGGCGGTTGCTCTACCAGCTGAGCTATGCCGGCGAAAGTGTGCGCTTACTTGATGACCTTGAGGCGTGCGCGACCCGCTGCGGGAGGCCTCGGAGGCTCGGAATCTGCCTCTACCGCGGCGAGCGCCGATGTCGAGGGGGCCGCCGCGAGGGCGGCCGGGGACTCCACGGTGAAGAAAGCGCCCTGCCCGTTCTCCCGGGCGAAGATGCCCTGTACGCGGTCGACCGGGATGCTCACCTCCCGCGAGACGCCGTTGAAGCGCGCCGAGAACTGGATCAGCTCGTTGTTGATCGTGAGGTTGCGGGTGGCGTTCAGGCTCACGTTCAGCACGATCTCCCCGTTCTTCACGTACTCCATGGGGATGCGGGTCCGGTCGTCCACTCGCACGCTCAGGTACGGCGTGTAGCCGCAGTCCGAGCACCACTCGTAGATGGCGCGGATGAAGTAGGGCTTGGTCGAGACGTCGGCCATGGGGCTACAGCTTACAGCTTCAGCGGCGCATCGCCTTTTCCGAAGCGGTCATCGAGTCGATGAACGCCTGGCGCGAGAAGAGGCGCTCGGCATACTTCAGCAGCGGCGCCGATTGCTTGTTGAGGCTCACCTGGTAGTGGTCGAGGCGCCACAGCAGCGGTGCGATCGCCACGTCGAGCATCGAGAATTCCTCGCCCAGCATGTACTTCTGCTTCACGAAGATCGGGGCGATCTGGATCAGGTTCTCGCGGATGTAGAGCCGCGCCTTTTCCTGCGCCTTCTGCGTGCCCGACTCGAGCGTCTGCACGTGGTTGAAGAGCTCCTGCTCGAACCGGAACAGGAACAGGCGCGCGCGCGCCCTCATCACCGGGTCCGCGGGCATCAGCTGCGGATGCGGGAAGCGCTCGTCGATGTACTCGTTGATGATGTTCGACTCGTACAGGACGAGGTCGCGCTCGACGAGGACCGGCGTGCGGTTGTACGGGTTCATCACCGCGAGGTCCTCGGGCTTGTTCATGAGGTCCACGTCGATGATCTCGAAATCCATGCCCTTTTCGTAGAGCACGATCCGGCAACGGTGGCTGAAGGGATCGGTGATCCCCGAATAGAGCGTCATCATGTCTTCTTCACCTCTTGTGGCCCCTCTGTGCGGCGGGCCTCACGTCCAGGCTAGTGGACGTCCTTCCAGAATTCCTTCTTGAGCATCAGGGTGATCACCGTGAAGCCGGCGAGGAAGAACATCACGAGGATGCCCCAGTGCCTGCGGCTGGTCTGCCCCGGCTCGGCCATGTAGGCGAGGTAGTTCACGAGGTCGGCCGTGTAGCGGTCGTACTCGAGCGGCGAGAGCTTGCCCGGATGCTCGAGCACGAGCTTCCTCGTGACCCGGATGTCGCCGGTGCTCTCTTCCATCTTCTGCTCGACCTCGAGCGCCTGGGTGCCCTGGTACTCCCAGAGCACGTGCGGCATCGCGACGCTGGGGAACACGAGGTTGTTCCACCCCGTCTTCGACGTGGGATCGTGATAGAAGCTGCGCAGGTAACTGTAGAGCCAATCGGGACTGCGCGAGCGGCCGATGAGGGACAGGTCCGGCGGGACCACGCCGAAGGCCGCCTTCGCGATCTTCGGGTCGAGCGCCGTGGTCATCGTGTCGCCCACCCTGTCGGTCGTGAAGAGCAGGTATTCCTTGATCTCGGCCTCGGTGAGGCCCAGGTCCTCGAGGCGCCGGTAGCGCATCACGTTGGCGCCGTGGCAATTGAGGCAATGGTTCACGAACGCGGCCGCGCCGCGCTGCAGCGAGAGCCGGTCGTTGGGGTTTATGGGAGCGCGATCGAGCGCGATGCCGCCTTCTTCGGCGAACGCCGCCCCGGAAACCGCGAGCAGCAGGATGGCGAGGATCTTCTTCATCACCAGGTCACCCGTTTCGGTTCGGCCTTCTCCCTGTCGGACGCCGTGTAGAACGGCATCCCGAGGAAGAAGGCGAAATAGACGACGGTGAGCACCCGCGCGACCCACACGGCGAGGTAATCGCCGCCGATGAGCGGCACGCCCTTGGGAATCTCGCCCCAGACTGTCGTCTGCTCCACGCCGAGGTAGCCCAGCAGCAGGAACGAGATCGCGAAGAGCGTGAACATCACTCGGAACTTCGGTCCCCGGTAACGGATCGACTTCACCTTGCCGCGGTCGAGCCACGGCAGCAGGAAGAGGATCATCGTCGCCGCGCCCATCACCGCCACGCCCGGGAACTGCGAGTTGAGCACCGGCGGGATCGCGCGAAGCATCGCGTAGAACGGCGTGAAGTACCAGACCGGCGCGATGTGCGACGGCGTCTTCAGCGGGTCGGCGGGGATGAAGTTGTTCGCCTCGAGGAAGTAGCCGCCCATCTCCGGCGTGAAGAACACGATCGCCGAGAACACGATGAGGAACACGGCCACTCCGTAGAGGTCCTTCACCGTGTAGTACGGATGGAACGGGATGCCGTCCTTCGGATGGCCGCTCTTCGGATCCATGTCGTCGTAGATCTCGATGCCGTCCGGATTGTTGGAGCCCACTTCGTGCAGCGCCATCAGGTGCGCGGCCACCAGCCCCAGCAGCACCAGGGGCAGCGCCACCACGTGCAGCGCGAAGAAGCGATTGAGTGTCGCGTCCGAGACGTTGTAGTCGCCGCGGATCCATACCGCGAGCGCCTCGCCGATGAAGGGGATGGTGCCGAACAGGTTGATGATCACCTGCGCGCCCCAGTACGACATCTGGCCCCACGGCAGCAGGTAGCCGAAGAAGGCCTCGCCCATGAGCGCGAGGTAGATCATCACGCCGAAGATCCAGAGCAGCTCCCGCGGCTTGCGGTACGAGCCGTACATGAGGCCGCGCACCATGTGCAGGTACACGCACACGAAGAACATCGAGGCGCCGGTCGAGTGGATGTAGCGGATGAGCCATCCGCCCGGCACGTCGCGCATGATGTACTCGACCGACGCGAAGGCGCTCGCCGCGTCCGGCTTGTAGTTCATCGTGAGGAAGATCCCCGAGGTGATCTGGATCACCAGCACCAGGGCCGCGAGCGAGCCGAAGTAGTACCAGAAGTTGAAGTTCTTCGGCGCGTAGTACTCGGAAGCCTGGGACTTCCACAGCGACACCAGCGGGAAGCGCTGGTCGACCCATGTGAGGATGCCGTTGAAGGGGCCGGCTTCGGTGACGGGAGGCTTGTTCAGGACGGCCATCTCAGGCTCCCTTCGGATCTTCGCCGATCAGCACCACGTTGTCGTTCACGTAGTGGTGCGGCGGGATCACGAGGTTCGTGGGCGCGGGCGAGCCCTTGAAGACGCGCGCCGAGAGGTCGAATCGCGAGTTGTGGCACGGGCAGTAGTAGCCGCCCGGCCACTCGGCGCCCATGTCGGAGGCCGCGCCGATCTCCTTCTTGAGCGTGGGCGAGCAGCCCAGGTGCGTGCACACGCCGACCGCGACGAGCAGCTCCGGCTTGAGGGAGCGGGTCGGCGCCTTGATGTAGGTGGGCTGTTGCGGAACCGTGCACTGCGGATCGACCAGCATCGCGTCGTGCTTGGGCAGCAGGTCGAGCATCTCCTTCGTGCGCCGCAGGAGCCACACGGGCTTCCCGCGCCACTCCACGGTGACCTGCTGGCCCGCCTCGATGCGCGACACGTCGGCCTCGACGGGCGCGCCGGCGGCAAGGGCACGGGCGCTGGGCAGCCAGCTTGCGGCAAAGGGGACGGCTACACCGACTCCGGCGGCCGCGGAGGCCACCCCGGTTGCGATGATGAGCAGGCGGCGTCTTTTTTCGTCGACGTCATCTCGGACGATAGCGGTCATGCGCGGGAATTCCGGAAGGAAAAGGGACGCGGGGACGAGTCTAATCCGGCATTTTACCGGATTCACCCCCCCGACTTAAAGTGGGTTAGATTGCCCCCAACCAACAACGAGGAGGCGGCCAATGAGCTTCGCATCGGAATTCAGGGAATTCGCCGTCAAGGGCAACGTGATGGACCTCGCGGTCGGCGTGATCGTGGGCGCCGCGTTCGGCAAGATCGTCGATTCGCTGGTGAACGACGTTGCGATGCCGGTGATCGGCCGCTTCACCGGGGGAATCGATTTCTCGGGGCATTTCATCGCGCTCGCCCCGGTGCCGCCGGGCGTGCCCATGGCCGTGGACGCGCTCAAGAAGGCGGGAGTGCCCGTGCTCGCCTGGGGCAGCTTCCTCAACGTCGTGGCGAACTTCGCGATCCTCGCCTTCGTGGTCTTCGTGATGGTGAAGCAGGTGAATCGACTGCGCCGCGAGCCGCCGCAGGCCCCGGCCACGCCCCCGGCTCCGCCCGAGGACATCTTGCTGCTGCGCGAGATTCGCGACGCGCTCGTGAGAAAATAGGGGGGATGCGCAAGCTCTGGCTCCTTTTCGCGCAAGCGGTCACCCTCACGCTCGCCGCGATCTTCGTCGTAAGCCTGGTGAAACCGGATTGGCTCGCCTGGCGGACCCAGGTCGTGGAAGTTCGCGAGGCGACGCCGCCCCAGGGCGCGCCCGCGGCCGTGACCCCGGTGTCCCTGGCCCCGCCGCCCGCCGCGCGCCTTTCGTTCAGCGAGGCCGCGCGCAAGGCCACGCCCTCGGTGGTGAACATCTCGGCCACGCGCCAGGTTCGCCGCCGCAACCCGATCCTCGACGACCCGGCCTTCCAGCGATTCTTCGGCGACCGCTTCAACATGCCGCCGGAGACGCAGCTCTCCCTGGGCTCGGGCGTCATCGTGAGCCGCGAGGGCTACATCCTCACCAACGACCACGTCGTCGAAGGTGTGACCGACATCCAGGTGACGCTCGCCGACGGGCGCACGGTCGCCGGCAAGATCGTGGGCAGCGACCCGGACACGGACCTCGCCGTGGTGCGCATTCCCACCACGGGGCTCACGCCGATCACGTTCGGGTCCTCCGAGCAGGCGAAGGTGGGCGACGTGGTGCTCGCCATCGGCGACCCCTTCAGCGTGGGGCAGACCGTGACAATGGGCATCATCAGCGCGACGGGCCGCGAGATCGGCAACGCCAACCCCTTCGGGCGGTTCATCCAGACCGACGCGGCCATCAATCCCGGCAACTCCGGCGGCGCGCTCGTGGACGCGAGCGGAAACCTCATCGGCATCAACACGCTCATCTTCTCGCGCACCGGCGGCTACCAGGGCATCGGCTTCGCCATCCCCGTGAGCCTCGCCAAGCGCGTGATGGAGGAGATCATCGAGACGGGAAGCGTCGCGCGCGGATGGATGGGCATCGAGGTCGCGGACGTGACGCCGGAGCTCGCCGAGTCGCTGGGCCTGAAGAGCACGCGCGGGGCGATCGTGGGCGCGATCGAGCGCGGCAGCCCCGCCGACAAGGGCGGGATGAAGCTGGGCGACGTGATCGTCGCCATCGGCGGGCAGCCCGTGTCCAACGGCAACACGACGATCAGCGCGATCGCGGCCACCTCGCCCGGCAAGTCAGTCCCGGTGCGCGTGCTCCGGCGCAACCAGGAAGTGAGCCTCGACGTAATGGTGGGAAGGCGCCGCGCCCGTCCGCGCACCGACCCCGACGCCCCCTAGTCGCGCCCGCCCGCCTCGGCCTCGCGCTGCCGGCGCCGCCTCTCGACCAGCTGCGCGGCGAGTATGCCCGCCTCGTAGAGCAGGCACATCGGGATCGCGAGCGAGATCATCGAGATCGCGTCCGGCGGCGTGATGAAGGCGGCGAGCGCGAAGATCGCCACGATCACATAGCCGCGGAATTCGCGCAGTTGCTCGGTGTTGATGATGCCCGTGAGCACGAGCAGGACCACGACCACCGGCACCTCGAACGCAAGCCCGAACGCCATGAACATGCCCAGCACGAAGTTGAAGTAGGCCTCGATGTCGGGCGCGACCGAGATGCTCTGCGGCGCGAAGCTCGCGATGAACGCGAACACGCGCCCGAAGACCACGAAGTAGCAGAAGGCCATCCCGGTGAAGAAGAGGATCGTGCTGCTCACGATGAGCGGCAGCACGAGGCGCTTCTCGTGCGCGTAGAGGCCTGGCGCCACGAACGCCCACGCCTGGTAGAGCACGAACGGAAGCGCGCCCAGGAACGCCGCCATCGCCGAGATCTTCATCGGAATCAGGAACGGCGTGATCACGCCGGTGGCGATCATGTGCGCGCCGGGCGGCAGCGCGCGCATGAGCGGCGCGGCGAGCACGTCGTAGAGCTCGGAGCTGTAGTAGAGCGCGGGCACCAGCAGGATGCCCACCGCGATGAGGGAGCGCACGAGCCGTTGGCGCAGCTCGATCAGGTGGGAGAGGAAGGTCTCCTGGGCTTCCTGCATCGGCTCGCGCGGCGCCTAGCCGAGGGCGCGGTCGCGCGGAGCCGGTTGCTCCGGCTCCTCGATGCCGAGCTCGAGCTGGGCGGTCTGCACCCCGGCGTCCGCGGCAGGCTGCGTTGGCGGCGCTTCAGCCGGCGCGGCGGCCGGCTCGTTGGCCGCGGGCGCGTGCACGTCCAGGGCCTTCTCGATGGAAGCCTCGGTCTCGCGGGCCTGGGACTCGAACGAGCGCACGCTCGACTCGACTTCGCTCTGGAACGAGCGCGCCGCGCTCTCGAACTCGGTCTTCATCTTGCCGAGGTCGGCCGACTCCATCTCGCGGTTGATGTCGGCCTTCACCTGCGTCACGTAGCGCTGCAGGCGCCCGTACAGGTGGCCCATGGTGCGCGCGACCTTCGGCAGGCGCTCGGGCCCGATCACGACCAGCGCCACGATGCCCAGCAGGAATAGTTTCGAGAAGCCGAAGTCGAACATGGCGTCGGGAAGCGGGCGGCGCCCGCGAGGACTAGCTCTTCTGCCGGTCCTTGATCTCGCCTTCGATGGTGTTCACCGGCGCGGCGAGCTCGCCCTTCTTCGAGGCTTCGTCCTCGCCCTTCATGCCGTCCTTGAAGCCCTTCACCGCGCCGCCGAGGTCCGCGCCGATGTTGCGAAGCTTCTTCGTCCCGAATACCAGCAGCACGATGACCAGCAGGATGATCCAGTGCCAGATGCTCATTCCGCCCATATCGATTCTCCGGGAGGCGGCGATCCTATTCCTTCGCGATCATTCGCGGCAGGGGATCCGGTCCTCCGATGACGTGGATATGCAAATGATACACGTCCTGCCTGCCGATCCGGCCGGTGTTCACGATGGTCCGGAAGCCGTCGGGCGATCCCTGCTCGCGGGCGAGGCGCCCGGCCTTGGCCAGCATCCGGCCCAGCACCGCGGCGTCGGCGTCCGTTGCGGATGCGAGCGAGTCGATGTGCCTCTTGGGAATGATCATGAAGTGCACGGGCGCCACGGGATTGATGTCGTGGAAGGCGAGCATGTCGTCGTCCTCGTACACCTTGCGGCTCGGGATCCTGCCCTCGACGATCTTGCAGAAGATGCAGTCGGTCATTGCGGCTTTCCTTTCGTGCGGGAGGCCTTCTCGTCGATCCCCGAGCGGCCTTCGCGCCGCTCGAGCTCCGCGAGCACGTCGGCGACCGGGACGCCGTGCCAGGCGAGCATCACCAGGCAGTGGAACCACAGGTCGGCGGTCTCGTGGACGATGGCGGCGCGCTCGCCGCTCTTGGCCGCGATCACGGTCTCGGTCGCTTCCTCGCCCACCTTCTTGAGGATCGAGTCGAGACCCCTGGCATTCAGCGACGCCACGTAGGACGACGACGGATCCGCGCCGCGCCGCTCGGCGATCGCCCGCTCGAGGCGCTCGAGGATGCCGCGCTCAGCCATCGCGGAAGCTCCCGGGGTCGGCCAGCACCGGATCGGTCTCGACCCAGCGCTTCTCGCCCGTGCGCGCGTCGAGCCTGCGAAAGAAGCAGCGCCGCCTTCCCGTGTGGCAGGCGATGCCTTTCACGCTCTCCACGCGAAGCAGCACCGCGTCGGCGTCGCAATCGATGCGCACCTCGACCACGCGCTGCACGTGCCCCGAGGTCTCGCCCTTCTTCCAGAGCTTCCTCCTCGAGCGCGACCAGTAGTGCGCCTCGCCGGAATCGACCGTGCGCGCGAGCGCCTCGCGGTCCATCCACGCGAGCATGAGCACCTCTCCGCTCGCGGCGTCCTGCGCCACGGCGGGGACGAGCCCGTCGGGATTCCATGCCACCGCCTCGATCCAGTCGCTCATCTCAAAGCCGCATCTCGATCCCGCGCGAGGCGAGGAAGCGCTTCGCCTCGGCAATTGTGATCTCGCCGAAATGGAACACGGACGCGGCGAGGAGGGCGTCCGCGTGCCCGAGCTCCACGCCCTGCGCCAGGTGCTCGAGCGTCCCGACGCCGCCGCTCGCGATCACCGGCACCGTGACCGCGTCGGAGACCGCGCGCGTGAGGGGAAGGTCGAAGCCGCTCTTGGTGCCGTCGCGATCCATGCTCGTGAGGAGGATTTCACCCGCGCCGCGCCGCGTCATCTCGCGGGCCCATTCTACGGCATCGAGGCCGCGCGGCTTGCGCCCGCCGTGCGTGTACACCTCCCAGCGGCCCTCGCCCGCGGCGCGCGCGTCGATCGCCACGACGATCGCCTGCGAGCCGAAGCGATGCGCGGCCTGCTCCACCACTTCCGGATGCTCCACGGCGGTCGTGTTGATGCTCACCTTGTCGGCTCCCGCGTTGAGCAGCTTCCTCACGTCCTCCACGGAGCGCACGCCGCCGCCCACGGTGAGCGGTATGAAGACCTGGTCGGCCACGCGCGAGATCACCTCGACCATCGTGTCGCGCGCGTCGCTGGAGGCGGTGATGTCGAGGAACGTGAGCTCGTCGGCCCCGGCCGCATCGTACGTGCGCGCGATCTCGACGGGATCGCCCGCGTCGCGAAGCTCGACGAATTTCACGCCCTTCACGACGCGCCCGGCATGCACGTCGAGGCACGGAATGATTCTCTTGGCGAGCATGCGATATCAGGCGCGAGGAAAGGACGACCTCAAGCCTCCCCGCCCGCGAGCTTCACCGCGGCGGCGAAATCGAGCTTGCCCTCGTAGATGGCCCGCCCGGTGATGCAGCCGGTGATGCCTTCGCTTTCCACCGCCATCAGCGCCTTTACGTCCTCGAGGCTGTTCAGGCCCCCGCTCGCGATCACGGGCACGGCGAGCGCGCGCGCGAGGCGCACCGTGGCCTCGATGTTCACGCCGGTCATCATGCCGTCGCGGCCGATGTCGGTGTAGATCACCGCTTCCACGCCGTAGTCCTGGAAGCGCTTGGCGAGGTCGATCACGTCGTGGCCGGTGAGCTTGGACCATCCGTCGGTGGCGACCTTTCCGTCCTTCGCGTCGAGGCCCACGATGATGTGCCCGGGGAACGCGTCGCAGGCCTCGTGGAGGAAGCCGGGGTTCTTCACCGCCGCGGTGCCGATCACCACGTACGAGACGCCGTCGTCCAGGTAGCGCTCGATCGTGTCCAGGTCGCGGATGCCGCCGCCCAGCTGCACCGGAACGTCCGAATCCACGGACGCGATGATCGACTTGATGGCCGATTCGTTGCTGGGCCTGCCGGCGCGGGCGCCGTTCAGGTCCACCACGTGCAATCGCGTGGCGCCCATGCCGGTCCACTGCGCCGCGGTCTTGCCGGGCTCCTTCGAATACACGGTCGACTTGTCCATGCGGCCCTGCTCCAGGCGCACGCACAGGCCGTCCTTGATGTCGATGGCGGGGATGATGATCATGGGATGCGGGGCGGAATCTCTAGGGATCCCATCGGGAGAAGTTGCTGAGAAGTGCGAGCCCCGCGACGCTGCTCTTTTCTGGGTGGAATTGCGTCGCGAAAATATTATCCCTCGCGATGGCCGAGGTAAAGCCATCGGGATAGCGCGTGGTGCCGGCGGTGAGCGCGGGCTCGGCCGGCTCGCAGTAGAAGCTGTGCACGAAGTAGAAGCGGCTGCCGTCGGCGATGCCCTTCCACAGGGCGTGGGGCGAGGCCTGCCACACCTCGTTCCACCCCATGTGCGGGATCTTGAGCCCCGCGGCGGGCTCGAAGGCGCGCACGTGACCCGGCAGCAGCGCGAGCCCCGCCGTCGGGCCCTCGGCGCTGTCCTCGAAGAGCATCTGCTGGCCGATGCAAAGGCCGAGGAAAGGCTTGTCGCGCGTGCTTTGCGCCACCGCCTCGCCCAGGCCGTGCTCGTTCAGCGCGCGCATGCAATCGGGCATCGCGCCCTGGCCCGGAAAGACGACCCGGTCGGCGCCGCGGATGCGCGCGGCATCGGACGTGATCTCCACCTCCGCCTCGGGCGCGACGTGCTGCAGCGCCTTCTGCACGGAGCGCAGATTGCCCATGCCGTAGTCGACGATCGAGATTCTCTGGGCGCGTGGCACGAGGCTCGAGACGCTGGAGGGGATTAGAGGGAGCCCTTGGTGGAAGGAACCACGCCCGCGGCGCGGGGATCGGGCTCGATCGCCATGCGCAGCGCGCGCGCGAACGCCTTGAACACGGTCTCGCACTGGTGGTGCGCGTTGTCGCCGCGGATGTTGTCGATGTGCACGGTGGCCTGCGCGTGGTTCACGAAGCCCTGGAAGAACTCGTGGGTGAGGTCCACGTCGAACTCGCCCACGCGCGCCCGCGTGTACTTCACGTGCCACTCGAGGCCGGGACGCCCGGAGAAATCGACGACGGCGCGCGAGAGCGCCTCGTCCAGCGGCACGTAGGCGTGCCCGTAGCGGCGGATGCCCTTCTTGTCGCCCAGGGCCTTCGCGATCGCCATGCCGAGCGTGATGCCGATGTCTTCCACCGTGTGGTGCGCGTCGATGTGCAGGTCGCCCTTCGCCTCGATCTCGAGGTCGAGGGCGCCGTGGCGCGCGATCTGGTCGAGCATGTGGTCGAGGAACGGGATGCCCGAGGCGAGCTTCGCCGCCCCGTGCCCGTCGAGGTCCACGGCGACCCGGACCTGGGTCTCGCGAGTGTCGCGCTGGATTTCGGCCTTGCGCATGAAGTCAGCCCACGGCGGGGGCGAGTACCTCGAGCATTCGCGTGTTCTCGTCGGGTGTTCCGACCGTGAGCCTCAGGCAGTGGGCGAGCAGGGGATGCGTGCCGTGGAACGTGCGGACCAATATACCACGCTCGCGAAGCGCCTCGAACGCCCGGGGCGCGTCGGGAACGCGCACCAGGACGAAGTTCGCCGCCGAGGGAAAGCGGCGCACGCGCGCCATCGCGTCGAGGGCGCGCTCGAGCCTCGCGCGCTCGGCGAGGATCGCGTGCGTCTGCGCATCGAGCACGTCGCGCCGCTCGAGCAGCAGGTCGGCCGCGGCCGCCGACAGGACGTTCACGTTGTACGGCATGCGAAGCTTCTCGAGCTCGCGCGTCCAGTCGGGCGTGGCGATGGCGAGGCCCACGCGCAGTCCGGCGAGGCCCAGTTTCGAGACGGTGCGCACGAGCAGCAGGTTGGGATGCTTGCCGACCTCGTCGAGCAGCGAAGCGCCCCCGGAGAACGCGTAGTAGGCCTCGTCGATGGCGACCGCGCCAGGTGCGGCGGCCACGATGCGCAGGATCGCTTCGCGGGCGAAGAGGTTGCCCGTGGGATTGTTGGGATAGGCGATCCATGTGAGCGCCGGCCTTTCTCGCTCCATCGCCGCGAGGAGCTTCGCCTCGTCGAGGGAGAAGTCCTCGTTGAGCGGCACACCCACGTAGCGCATGCCCGCCGCGGCGGCGGCGAGCTTGTACACCGCGAACGAGGGCTCGAGCGAAAGCACCGTGGCGCCGGGGCGCGCGAGCGCGACGGTCAGGAGCTGCAGGATCTCGTCGGAGCCGTTGCCGAGCACGATCTCGAGCGCATCCGGAATCGACATCGCCTCGCGAAGGCGGCGCTTCAGCGGCGCGTTCGTGGGATCGGGATAGCGATTGACCGCCACCTGGGCGAGGCGCCGGCCCATCTCCTCGGCGAGCGCCTGCGGGAGCCGGTAGGGATTTTCCATGGCGTCCAGCTTCACCATGCCCTGCGCCGGCGGCACGTGATAAGCGTTGATGGCGCGCACGTCGTCGCGCACGAGGTCGGCGGGGCCGCGGCTCACTTCGCTTCCTTCATGCGCCATTCGGCGCTGCGCGCATGGGCCTCGAGCCCTTCGGCGCGCGCGAGCGTGGCGGCGGCGCGGCCCAGCACCTGGGCGGCTTCGCGCGAGATGCCGATCACGCTCGAGCGCTTCTGGAAGTCGTACACGCCCAGCGGCGACGAGAAACGCGCCGTTCGTGAGGTAGGCAGCACGTGGTTCGGGCCCGCGCAGTAGTCGCCCAGCGACTCGCTCGCGTGGTGCCCGAGGAAGATCGCGCCCGCGTGGCGGATCTTCGCGAGGAGCGCCTCCGGATCGGCCACCGCGAGCTCCAGGTGCTCCGGCGCGATGCGGTTGGCGATCTCGCAGGCTTCATCCAGGTCGCGCACGAGGATCAGCGCCCCTCGCGAAGCGAGCGACGCCTCGATGATCGCGCGCCGCGGCATCGATTCCACCTGCCGCTTCATCGACTGCGCGACCCGCTCGACGAACGAGGCATCGGGCGAAAGCAGGATCGCCTGCGCGATCTCGTCGTGCTCGGCCTGCGAGAAGAGGTCCATCGCCACCCAGTCGGGATGGGCGCTCGCGTCGGCGATCACGAGGACCTCGGAAGGGCCGGCCACCATGTCGATGCCCACGCGGCCGAAGACGCGGCGCTTCGCGGCGGCCACGTACGCGTTGCCGGGGCCCACGATCTTGTCCACGGCGGGGACTGTCGCGGTGCCGTACGCGAGTGCGCCGATCGCCTGTGCGCCGCCGACTCGCACGATGCGATCCACGCCCGCGAGCGCCGCCGCGGCCAGGACCGGGAGATTGATCTCGCCTCCGGGAGTGGGCGTCACCATCACGAGCTCGGGAACCCCGGCCACCTTCGCGGCCACCGCGCTCATGATCACCGACGACGGATACGCGGCCTTGCCGCCCGGAACGTACATGCCGACGCGGTCGAGGGGCGTGACCTTCTGGCCCAGCACCGTGCCGTCGCCGCCGTCGACGCGCCACGACTCCTGCGACTGGCGCTCGTGGTAGGCGCGGATGCGCGCGGCCGCGAACTCCAGCGCCTCGCGCTCGGCCGCGGGAAGCTCGCGAAGCGCGGCGCCCGCTTCGTCCATGGGCACGCGCAGGGCCGCAGCCGATGCCGGCTTCCAGCCATCGAAGCGCTCGGTGTATTCGACGAGGGCATCGTCGCCGCGCGCGCGCACGCCCTCGAGGATCCCGGCGGTCGCGCGCTCCACGCTCTCGTCCTGCGCGCTTTCGAAAGCGAGCAGCGCATCGAGCGCGGCGGGAAATCCCGCGTCGCGGCTCGACAGTCGCCGAGGCTCACCCACGGGCGGCCTTGCCGAGCGCGTCGATGAGCGGGGCGATCGCATCGCGCTTCAACTTCATGGAAGCCGGATTCACGATGAGCCGGCTCGATACCGGCATGATCTCCTCGACCACGCGCAGGCGGTTGGCCTTGAGGGTGTTGCCGGTGTCCACGAGGTCCACGATCGCATCGGCGAGGCCCACGAGGGGCGCGAGCTCCATGGAGCCGTAGAGCTTGATGAGGTCCACGTGCACGCCCTTGGCGGCGAAGTGCTCGCGCGCCGTGCGGATGTACTTGGTCGCGACCCGGATGCGCGCGCCCTGCCTCACGGCCGCGGCGTAGTCGAAGCCCTCGGGCACGGCAACCATCATGCGGCAGCGCGCAATGCCGAGGTCGAGGGGCTGGTAGAGGCCCTGGCCCCCGTGCTCGGCGAGCAGGTCGTGCCCGGCCACGCCCAGGTCCGCGGCGCCGTATTGCACGTAGGTCGGCACGTCGGCGGCGCGCACCAGCACGAGGCGCAGGTCCGCGCGCTGCGTGGCGAGGATCAGCTTGCGGGAGGCCTCCGGGTCCTCGGCCGGCCGGATCCCGGCGGCCGAAAGCAGCGGCAGCGTCTCCTCGAAGATGCGGCCCTTGGCGAGCGCGAGCGTGATCATCGCGTCAGGATACCCGCGTGATGCGCGCCCCGAGGGAGGCGAGGCGCGTCTCGATGTGCTCGTAGCCGCGGTCCAGGTGGTAGATGCGGTCGATCACGGTCTCGCCCCTGGCCACGAGCGCTGCGATCACGAGGCTCGCCGAGGCGCGCAGGTCCGTGGCCATCACGTGGGCGCCCGTGAGCGCATCCACGCCGGAGATGAGCGCCGTGTTGCCCTCGATGTCGATGCGCGCGCCCAGGCGGCGCAGCTCCTGCACGTGCATGAAGCGGTTCTCGAAGATGGTCTCGGTCACGTGTGCGGTGCCCTCGGCGACGCTGTTCAGCGCGATGAATTGCGCCTGCATGTCCGTGGGAAACCCCGGATACGGCGCCGTGCGAAGGCTCACGGCCTTCGGGCGCGACGGCATGGAGATGCGCACCGTGCCTTCGCCCACCGTGATGGCCGCGCCCGCCTCGCGCAGCTTGTCGATCACCGCGTCGAGGCTCGCCGTGGGCGCCGCGGTGAGCGTCACGTCGCCGCGCGTGGCCGCGGCCGCCGCGAGGAACGTGCCCGCCTCGATGCGATCGGGCATCACCGCGTACTCGACCCCGTGCAGCGCCTTCACGCCGCTTACGCGGATCACGTCGCTGCCGTGGCCCTCGATGCGCGCGCCCATGGCGACGAGGCATCGCGCGAGATCCACCACCTCGGGCTCGCGCGCGGCGTTCTCGAGGAGCGTCTCGCCCTCGGCGAGGCACGCGGCCATCATGAGGTTCTCGGTGCCGGTGACGGTGACCGTGTCCATGAAGATGCGCGCGCCCTTCAGCCGCCTCGCCTTCGCGTGGATGTAGCCCGCTTCGATGGAGATCTCGGCGCCCATGGCGGCCAGGCCCTTGATGTGCAGGTCCACGGGCCGCTCGCCGATGGCGCAACCGCCCGGCAGCGACACGCGCGCCTCGCCGAATCTCGCCGCGAGCGGCCCCAGCGCGAGGATCGACGCGCGCATCGTCTTCACGAGCTCGTAGGGCGCGAAAGGCTCCGCGATCGACGAGGCGTCGAGGTGAGTTTCATGGCCGCCGGAGCGCGCCTTGATTCCCATGCGCTCGAGGAGCTTCACCATCGTGCGGACGTCGTTCAGGTCCGGCACGTTGGTCACGCGCACGGGGGAAGCGGTGAGCAGCGAGGCCGCGAGGATCGGCAGCGCCGCGTTCTTGGCGCCCGCGACGCGGACCTCGCCGGCGAGCCGCGTGCCGCCTTGTATCGAGAGCTTCTGCATGGTCTTGAGAGTGGAGCCCGGGCACGGGCGAAAGGTTCAGCGCGCCTTCCATTCCTCGGGCGCGAGCGTCTTCATCGACAACGCGTGGATCTCGGAGCGCATGCGATCTCCCAGCGCCGCATACACGAGCTGGTGGCGCCGCACGGCCGCGAGGCCCGCGAAGCGCGGGCTCACGACGATCGCCTCGAAATGCGCGCCGTCGCCCTGGACCTCGACATGGGTGCACTCGAGCCCGGCGCGAATGGATGCCTCTATGGAGCTTGCCTCGACCATTCGATTATTTTAATGCCGCAGCTTGTAGCCGCGCTTCAGGAGGAGCAGCGTGAGCCATGATAGGACAGCGAAGGCGGCGGTCGCAAACGCGAGGCTCGCGGCCGGATCCACGTCCGACTGCCCGAAGAACCCGTAGCGGAACCCGTCGATCGCGTAGAAGAAGGGGTTCAACTTCGACACGGCCTGCCAGGCGGGCGGCAGCGATTGCGTGGAATAGAACACGCCCGCGAGGAACGTGAGCGGCATCACGAGGAAGTTCTGGAACGCCGCGAGCTGGTCGAACTTCTCCGCCCAGATGCCCGCGACGATGCCGAGCGTTCCCAGCATCCCGCAGCCCACGACCGCGAACGCGAGGGCCCACGCGGGATGGCTCACGGGGACGGGAACCATCCACACGGTGGCGGCAAGGACGCCCAGGCCCACCACGAGCCCGCGAACGATCGAAGCGCCCAGGTATGCGCCGAACAGATCGAGGGAGGTGAGCGGCGGAAGCAGGATGAAGACGATGTTGCCCGTGATCTTCGACTGGATGAGCGAGGACGAGCTGTTGGCGAACGCGTTCTGCAGCATCGCCATCATCGCGAGCCCCGGGATCAGGAACTCGCGGTACGGCACGCCCGGAAACGCCTCCACGTGCGCGGCGAGCGCGTGGGCGAAGACGAGGAGGTAGAGCAGCGTGGTGAGAACGGGGGCCGCCACCGTCTGGAAGGCCACCTTCCAGAAGCGAAGCACCTCCTTGTAGAACAGCGTGGGGAAGCCCGTCATGGCGCCGGGGACCGCTCCTCGCGGCGCATGATCTTCACGAAGACTTCCTCGAGCTCCGGCTCGGCGACCTCGAGGCTCGCGATGGCCGCGCCCGCGGCGCGAAGCTCGCGCAGGGCCTCCTCGACGTGGGCCACGTCCACGATGGGGATGCGCCACGCGCCCGCCGGGTCCCGCGAAGCGCCGCGCGCGAGCGTCGCGGGAAGCTCCGAGCCTTCGAGCTTCACCTTGAGCACGCGCTCGGAGAAATCCGTGAGCAGCCGGGCGGTCGAGTCGAGTGCGACGATGCGGCCTTCCTTCATCATCGCGATGCGCGTGCACAGCTGCTGCGCTTCCTCGAGGTAGTGCGTGGTGAGCACGATGGTGTGGCCGGCGGCGTTCAGCGACCGGATGAAGGCCCAGAGCGTCTGGCGAAGCTCGACGTCGACGCCCGCGGTGGGCTCGTCCAACACGATCACGGGGGGCCGGTGAACGAGCGCCTGCGCCACCATCACGCGGCGCTTCATGCCGCCCGAGAGGCTGCGCATGTTGGCGTCGGCCTTGTCCCTGAGCGCGAGGCGCTCGATCAGCTCGTCGATCCACGCGTCGTTGCGCCGCAGCCCGAAGTAGCCCGACTGGAGCCGTAGCGTCTCGCGCACCGTGAAGAACGGATCGAAGACGATCTCCTGCGGCACGATGCCCACCGCACGGCGCGAGGCCCGGAAATCGCGCACGACGTCGTGCCCCATCACGGCAAGGCTGCCTTCGTCGGCGCGCGCGAGGCCTCCCAATGCGGAGATGAGCGTGGTCTTGCCCGCGCCGTTGGGGCCCAGCAAGCCGAAGAACTCGCCCTCGCGCACCTCGAGCGAGACGCCCGCAAGGGCGTGCACGGAACCGTAGCGCTTGTGGACGCCGCGCGCCTCGACAGCGAGCATCAGGCCTGGTGGGGTTGGATCAGCTCCGAGACCCCATAGAGCTCGGCGAGCGCGAGGAGGTTCGCGGGCAGGTTCACGAAGATGAGGGTCTTGCCGCGCGCATGCGCCATGCGCCGCCAGTCCAGCAGCAGCGCCACCGCCGCCGAATCGACCCCCGTCACGGCCGAGAAATCGATTGTGAGCCGTTCGGGCAGATCGGTCCTCGCCGAATACTCGGCGCTGCGCGCGAGCACCGCGGGGATCGTGTGGAACGAGAGCTCGCCCGCCTCGAGGACCATCACCTCGCCGGGCGCGGAGGAATTCACTTCTTCGCAGCCTCGGGCGCGCGGTTGCGATCCTGGAGCGACTTGATCAGGCCGTCGACGCCGCCCTTCTGGATCTGGTCGTTGAACGAGCCCCTGTACGTGGTGACGAGCGAGGCCCCGTCGATCACGACGTCGTAGACCTTCCAGCCCGAGTCGGTCTTCTCCATGGAGTAGTCGATCGGGATCGAGGGGCCGCCCTGCTGGATCACGGCGGTCCTCACCAGCGCTTCCTTGTCGGAGGGCGCGCTCTTGCCGGGCTTCACCTCGATCGTCTGGTTTCGGTAGGCGGCGAGCGAGCTCGAGTAAGTGCGCACCAGCAGCGTGCGGAACTCGTTCACGAGCGACGTCTTCTGCGCGTCGTCTGCCGCGCGCCAGTTCTTGCCCACGGCAAGGCGGGTCATGCGCTCGAAGTCGAAATGCGGCAGCACCTTCTGCTCGGCGAGCTGCACGACCTTCGTCATGTTGCCCGACTGGAGGTCCTTGTCGCTCTTGATGATGGCGAGCACCTCGTCGGTCACGCGCTTCACGAGCGCCTCGGGCGACTCCTCGGCGGCGGCGAGCGCCGGCACGAGGGCCATGGCGATAAGGGCGAGGATCCGTTTCATTCTTCTTCCTTGTTGTTCGAGGCCGCGCGGATTCGTTGGACCGCGTGGACGGCGCGCCGGTTCCGGCGCTACTTCTTCGGCGAAACGGCTGCCGGCGCGGGCGCGGGCGCCGGCGACTCCGAAGCCTTGCTGAACAGGAACTGGCTGATCAGTTTCTCCAGCACCACGGCCGATTGGGTGATCTGGATGCGGTCGCCCGCCACGAGCTTCTTGTCGTCGCCGCCCGCCTCGAGGCCGATGTAGGTCTCGCCGAGCAGCCCCGAGGTGAGTATCGATGCGCTCGTGTCCTTGGGCCACGAGTAGCGAGTGTCGAGCGCCAGCGTGACCTGCGCCTGGAAGCGGTCGTTGTCGAAGCGGATGTCGGCCACGCGCCCCACGAGCACGCCGGCGCTGCGCACCGGCCCGCGCACCTTGAGGCCGCCGATGTTGTCGAAGCGCGCTTCGACGCGATAGGTCTGCGCCGCCCGCTCGCTTCCCAGGTTGCCCACCTTGAGCGCGAGCACCAGCAACGCCACGAATCCCGCGGTGACGAAGGCGCCGAACCAGAGGTCGATTGTCGTTCTTTCCATGTCGGTCAGGTGTCGGCGCGCAGCATGAACGCCGTGAGCACGAAGTCGAGGGCGAGGATCGTGAGGGCCGAGGTCACCACCGTGCGCGTCGTGGCGCCGGAAACGCCTTCCGCGGTCGGCGGCGCGTCGTAGCCCTCGAACGTGGCGATCACCGTGACGGCGATGCCGAACACGAATGCCTTCAACAAACCGTTGAGGACATCATACCGGAACTCCACCGCCGCCTGCATTTGCGACCAGAACGCGCCGTTGTCCACGCCGAAGAGCACGACGCCCACGATGTAGCCGCCGAAGACGCCCATCGCCGAGAAGAGCAGCGACAGGATCGGCATGGAGATGATGCCCGCCCAGAACCTCGGCGCGATGACGCGCGCCATGGGCGAGACCGCCATCATGTCCATCGCCGTGAGCTGCTCGGTCGTCTTCATGAGGCCGATCTCGGCGGTGATGGCGCTGCCCGCGCGCGAGGCGAAGAGCAGCGCCGCGACGACCGGGCCCAGCTCGCGCACGAGCGACAGCGCCACGAGGACGCCGATGGATTCGGTCGCGCCGTATTTCTGCAGCGTCTCGTAGCCCTGCAGGCCCAGCACCATGCCCACGAAGAGCCCGCTCACGATGATGATGATGAGCGAGAGCACGCCCGTGAAGTACACCTCGCGCATCACGAGGCGGAAGCGCACGAAGCTCGTGGCCGACGAGGCGAGCACCAGGCCGAAGAAGCGCGCCATGGAGCCCGCGCGCCACAGGCCGTCGATGAAGTTGTGCCCGAGCCTGGCGAGCGGGCGGCGCACGTCAAGCACGCGCGGCCTCCCTGGCGAGGCCCACGTCCACCGCATACGGCCGCGCCGGGTAGTGGAAAGCGACCGGGCCTTCGCCGCCGCCGTGCACGAACTGGCGCACGTAAGGATGCGTCGAGGCGCGGATCTCGTCGGGCGTGCCCTCGCCCACGATCACTCCCTCGGAGATGAAATAGAGGTAATCCACGATCTGCAGCGACTCCACCACGTCATGGGACACGACGATTGACGTCGCGCCGAGCGCATCGTTCAACCTGCGCACCAGCTGCCCGATCACCGCGAGGGCGATGGGGTCCAGGCCCGCGAACGGCTCGTCGTACATCACGAGCGTGGGATCGAGCACCACGGCTCGCGCGAGCGCCACGCGCCTCGCCATGCCGCCGGAGAGCTCCGCGGGGCGCAGCCGGTGGGCGCCGCGCATGCCCACGGCCTCCAGCTTCATCAGCACCAGGTCGCGGATCATCGATTCCGGAAGGCTCGTGTGCTCGCGAAGCGGGAAGGCCACGTTCTCGAACACGTCCATGTCGGTGAAGAGCGCGCCGAACTGGAACATCATGCTCATGCGGCGGCGAAGCACGTAGAGGCCCTCGTCGTCCAGCGCGTGGATGTTCTCGCCCGCCACGCGCACCACGCCCGAGGTGGGCTTGAGCTGCCCGCCGATGGCGCGAAGCAGCGTGGTCTTGCCGCTGCCCGAGGCGCCCATGATCGCGACCACCTTGCCGCGGGGCACGCGCATGGAGATGCCCTTCAGGATGGGGCGCCGGCCGTAGGAGAAGCTCACGGACTGGACGTCGACCAGGAGTTCTTCGGACACGCGGAAGAAATGCGGGAAAGTGGACGCCAATTCTAGCAAGCTTTGGCGGCCCCTCCCTCGCCTATAATCGACGCGTGGAGAAGCCCAGCCTCCTGCTCGTCGACGACGATCCCCTGATCGGCGAGAGCCTCGCGTACGCGCTCGCCGCCGACTACGAGGTCGCTCGCGCCGGCGACCGCGCCTCGGCCGTGGAGAAGCTGCGCTCGGGACTGCGCCCCGACCTCGCGCTCATCGACCTCGGGCTTCCCCCGGTGCCGCACCTGCCCAACGAGGGCTTCAAGCTGATCGGCGACCTCATCGCGCATGCGCCGCAGGCGCGGATCCTCGTGCTCACGGGGCAGAACGAGGAATCGAACGCCCGGCGCGCCCGCGCGCTGGGCGCGCTCGAGCTCGTGCCCAAGCCCTGCGAGCCGGAGGTCCTGCGCGAGATCCTCGCGGGCTCGCTTCGCTCGGGCAGGCTCGCGCGCCGCGACGACGCGGAGGACGTGCGCGCGCTGATCGGCGAAAGCCCGGCGATACGCAAGCTGCGGAGCCAAGTCGACCTGTACGCCGCCTCGCCGTTTCCCGCGCTGATCGAGGGCGAATCGGGAAGCGGAAAGGAGCGTGTGGCGTTCTCGCTGCACCACCTGAGCCCGCGCGCCAGGCAGCCCTACCTCGCGCTCAACTGCGCCGCCATCTCGCCCGCGCTCGTGGAACCCACGCTCTTCGGCTACGCGAAGGGCGCGTTCACGGGCGCGCAGTCGGCGAAGTCGGGCTACTTCGAGGACGCGGCCGAAGGCACGCTCTTCCTCGACGAGATCGGCGAGCTCCCCGGCGAGCTGCAGGCGAAGCTGCTGCGCGTGCTCGAGAACGGCGAATACCAGCGCGTGGGCGAGACGCAGACGAGGGTGTCGCGCGCGCGCATCGTCGCCGCGACCAATCGCGACTTGCGCGAGGAAGTGAAGCAGGGGCGCTTCCGCTCCGACCTCTACCATCGCCTCTCGGTGTTCACGCTCGTGGTGCCGCCGCTTCGCGAGCTGGGCGACGACCGCCTGCGACTGCTGGACTACTATCGCGCTCTCTATGCGGCCAAGTCGGGAGCGAAGGCCTTCGAGCTCGATCCGGCGGCGCGCGCGCGCTGGCTCTCGTACGAGTTTCCGGGCAACGTGCGCGAGCTTCGCAACATCGTGATCCGCCTCACCACCAAGTACGCGGGCTACGTCGTGGGCGCGGCCGAGCTGGAGACCGAGCTCTCCCCGGGCGACGCCGACAATCGCGGCGATCCCGCGGCCCAGGCGCGCGCGGAGCTCTCCTCGGGCAAGCCCTTCAGCCTCGATGCGGCGCTCAAGAGCGCCGAGCAGGCCTACCTGGACGCGGCCATGGAGATCGCCCAGGGAAACGTGTCCCAGGCGGCGAAGCTGCTGGGCGTTTCGCGCACGACGCTCTACGGGCGACTCGAGGCCGCGGGACGCTCCGGTGCTAAAATGACTGTCTCCGATCCCGGCGACGCGCAGGGGCCAGGCTCCACCCGCGAGCCCTAGCGCCCAAGGCTTCTCGCAATGACGATGTACCTGGAACACTTCGGGCTGCGCGAAGCGCCGTTCCGAATCACGCCCCACACCGAGTTCTTCTTCTCGGGCGCCAATCGCGGCGCGACCCTCGAGGCGCTGCTGTACGCGATCACCGCGGGCGAAGGCATGGTGAAGGTCACGGGCGAAGTGGGCAGCGGCAAGACGATGCTGTGCCGCGTGCTCATGGAGCGGATGCCCGAGACGGTGGAGACGATCTACCTCGCGGTGCCGAGCCTCACGCGCGACGAGATGCTCGCCGCGATCGCCGAGGACCTGGGCCTGGAGACCGCCGGGGCCAACACCACGAAGCTGATCCGCATGCTGCAGGAGAAGCTGATCCAGGTGCACGCGGCGGGCAAGCAGGTGGTCTGCCTCATCGACGAAGCGCACGCGATGCCGCTCGCGACGCTGGAGGAGGTGCGGCTGCTCTCGAACCTCGAGACGGGCACCGAGAAGCTCCTGCAGCTCGTGCTCTTCGGGCAGCCCGAGCTCGACCAGCACCTGGCGCTGCCGAACATGCGCCAGCTTCGCGAGCGCATCACGCACAGCTTCACGCTGCTGCCGCTGCCGCCCCGCGAGATCCGCGACTACGTGAATTTCCGCCTGCGCGCCGCGGGATACCACGGGCCCGACCTCTTCGACGCGGAGGTGCTCGGCATCATCGGCGATGCGTCCGAAGGCCTCACGCGCCGCATCAACATCTTCGCCGACAAGACGCTTCTCGCGGCCTTCGCGGCCGGCACCCACACCGTGACCGCCGACCACGCGCGCGCCGCCGTGAGCGACACGCAGATCGTGGTCATGAAGCGCGAGTCGCCCCGGCGCCTCGCACTGGTCGCGGCCGCCGCCCTCGGCATCGGCGTCGTGCTGGGGTTCCTGCTCGCACACCTCATCGCCGCGCCTTCGCCGGCCCAGGCCAACGCGGCCGTGACGGCGCCTTCGGCGGCGGGGCCCGCGCCCGCTGCGCCCGTGCAGGCGACGCCCGCGGTAGCCGCGCCATCCGCAGCGCCCTCCAAGGGCGTGCCCATCCCGGCCGCAGCGCCCGCTCCGGATGCGGCGAAGCGCGCCGCGCCCTCCGCGCAAGCCGCGAGCGCCGCCGAGACCGGCGCGGCGGTGGACGCACGCCTCGCCGCGGGACGCGAGCTCATCGCCGCGCCCTCCAACCGCTTCGCGGTGCAGCTCATGGTCGCGGATGCGCGCGAGCGCGGATACATCGAGAACTACCTGTCCGAAGCGGGGCGCTCGGTGCAACCCGGGCGCCTGTATCTCGTGCCGGCGGGCAGCCCCGAAACGCCGCGCGTGGGCGTGATCTTCGGAGCGTTCGAAGAGCGCAACGACGCGATGGTCGCCCTCGCCTCGCTACCCGAGGAACTCAAGCAATTCCGCCCATACGTCCGCACACTGGACGGCGTGCGCGAGGATGCGCTGCGGGCCGAGCGCAAGTAACCCCGGAACACCGGCAAATCGCCCCGGATTTAGGGGGATTTCATTTGCGTTTCGCCCCCGAAAACGATATAAAGAAAGCGAGGCGCGCTTCTGTTCATAAAACAAACACTTACGGACATTCCTGCATGCGGTTTTTAGCTTCCGCGCCCTGCATCGCGTTGGCTCTCGCGATAGCCGGTTGCGGCACGCGTCCGCTGGTGAAGTCCGACGGGCACATCGAGGCCGTGCCGCCGGCGGCTGGCGCGGAGGCATCGGCGATCCCCGACGTCGTGCGCACGGTCCCCACGCCGCCCGCGCCCGTGGCGCGCGAGCCCGAGATGAAATACTCGATCGTCGTGGCGGACCAGCCCGTGGGCGAGGTGCTCCTCGCCATGGCGCGCGAGACGAAGGTCAACTTCGACATCTCCCCGGACATCAAGGGAAGGGTCACGCTGAACGCGATCGACCAGACCTTGAAGCAGATCCTCACGCGCATGTCGAAGCAGGTGGACATGCGCTGGGAGTACGACGGCCAGACCATCAGCGTGATGCCCGATACGCCGTACCTGCGCGTCTATCACGTGGACTACGTGAACATGACGCGCGAGGTGAACGAGACCGTCGGCGTTTCGACGCAAGTGATCTCGGGAGGCCTCGCGGGGGTCACCGGCGCAGGCAGCGGCGCCAACGCCAACAACTCCACGCTCACGCTCACCGCCATCGCACGCAACCGCTTCTGGGAAACGCTCGAGAAGAACGTGAAGGACCTGCTGCGCGAGACCGACAAGGTCCTGCCCGAGGGCAGCACCGAGACGTTCGTGCAGGGGCGCACGCAATCGTCTTCGGCCACGAACCAGCAACGCACGCAATCGGCGCGGGCGCGAACGACGACGACGCCCGGGGGCACGAGCACCACCGTGACCACGCCCGGCGCCGAGGCCGCCAACCAGAATTCCGAGTTCACCGAGCAGAAGCTCACGTTCCGCGAAGCCGCCTCGGTGATCGTGAACCCCGAGACCGGAGTGGTGATGGTGCGCGCGACCTCGCGCCAGCACGAGAAGGTGCAGGAGTTCCTCTCGCGCCTCGCGGCGGCCGCCAAGCGCCAGGTGCTGATCGAGGCCACCGTGGTCGAAGTCACGTTGAACGACAACTACCAGTCGGGCGTCGACTGGTCGTCGCTGGGCCTGAACGGCCTGGGCTACAGCTTCACGCAGGCGTTCACTCCGCCCGCGCTTTCGTCCACGCCCAACGCGCTCGGCACGTCGTCCTTCACGATCGGGTACAACAATCCGCGCGCGGCCTCGGGCGGCTCGATCGCGAGCACGGTGAAGCTGCTCGACACGTACGGCAAGACGCGCGTGCTGTCCACGCCGATGCTGATGGTGCTCAACAACCAGACCGCCACGCTCAAGGTCGTGGACAACCGCGTGTACTTCACCGTGAAGGCGGACACGACGGCGCTCAACCAGAACTCCACGACGCAGACCTTCACCACCACGCAGAACGTGGTGCCCGTCGGATTCATCATGAACGTGACGCCCCAGATCAGCGAAAGCGACCTCGTCACGATCAGCCTGCGCCCGACTGTCTCGCGCATCATCGACCAGGTCGCCGACCCGAATCCGTCGCTCGCGGCCGCGAAGGTGACGAACCTCATCCCCGTCACGCAGACGCGCGAGATGGAAAGCGTGCTTCGCCTGCAGAGCGGCCAGACCGCGATCCTGGGCGGCCTCATGATGGACAGCTTCGAGGGCAAGACCACGGGCCTGCCGGTCGCCTCGCGCATCCCGATCTTCGGCGACCTCTTCAGCCAGAGGAACGACCAGGCCATCAAGAGCGAGCTCGTGATCTTCATCCGCGCGATCGTCGTGCGCGACCCGAGCATCGAGTCCGACCTCGCCAGCTACAAGCGCTTCGTGCCCGACAAGGATTTCTTCCAGGACACGCGCACCCCGATCCCGTGCTTCGAGAAAGGACTGCAGAACCTCGAGGACCGGGCCCGGCTCGATGACGGCAAGCCCTGCCTGCAGCCCGCGCCCACGCCGGACGATCCCCCGAAGGAGGCGCATTGAGCCTGCTGCTCGACGCGCTCAAGCGCGCGGAACAGGAAAAGCTCGCGCGCCAGGGCGGCACCCCCGCGGGCGATCGCGCGCCGGGCCTGGCGAATGCGGCGAGCGCACCTGCAGCGGCCTTCGCGAAGGCGGCCGCCGCGAGCCTCGAGCTGCAGCCCATCTCGCCCGGCGCCGCGCCGTCTGCGGCGCCTTCGCGCGAGGCGCAGGCGGCGCAGAACGTCTTCCAGGCCAAGGAGTCCGCGCCCGCAAAGGCGGCGGCCGCGCCCGGCACGGCGAAGAAGGGACCTTTCCTGTGGATCGCCATCGGCGTGATCGTCGTCGTCGTGCTCGGTGCGGGGGGCTATGTCTGGTACACCGTGAACTCGTTCTCGGTTCGATCGCTTGCGAGCGCGCGCCCCCACCCCACCACCATCGGGCCCATCACGTCGATCACGCCGGGCCCAGGCCCCGTCGAGCCGCAGCAGAACGGCTCCGCCACGCCGAAGGTCGAGTCGGTCGCGCCGACGCAGCAACCCTCGACCGCGATCCAGCCCGGAGCGCAGCCCGCAGCCGCACCCGCGTCGCCGCCGATGGCCGGCGCGGCGAAGCCGGCCGGATCGCAGCTCTCGGAGGGCGAGCGCGTGCGCGAAGCGGTCGCCGCCCTGCTCAAGGAATCCTCCAAGCCGGACACCACCCCGCCCCTGAAGCTCTCGCCCTCGCGCGAGGCGCCGACGGTCTCGCCCGAAGTGGCGAGGGGCTATCGCGCGCTGATGGCCGGCGATCTCGCGGCCGCCCACAAGAGCTACGCCGCCGCGCTCGATGCCGATCCGGCGAACCTCGATGCGCTGCTCGGCATCGCGACGATCGAGGCGCGCACCGGCAACCGGATGCTCGCGGCGCTGCACTATCGCAAGGCGCTCGAAGTGAATCCGCGCGACGCCACCGCGCTCGCGGGGCTCGCCTCCATCGCCGAGTTCGCGAGCGCCGACAGCGCCGAGTCGCGCCTGCGCGCCGACCTCACGATCAATCCGGGAAGCGCCGCGCTGCACTTCACGCTCGGCAACCTCTTCGCGACGCAGGCGCGCTGGGGCGAAGCGCAGGTCGAGTACTTCGAGGCCTATCGCATCGAGCCGGCGAGCGCGGACTACGCCTACAACCTCGCGGTGAGCCTCGACCACATGAAGCAGCCGAAACTCGCGGCCGAGTACTACGCCCGCGCGCTGGACGCCGCGCGCAGCCAGGCCACGCAGTTCGATCCCCAGGCGGTGGCGCGGCGCCTCGCCCAGCTCAAGGGCTAGCCCATGGGCACCGTCCAGGCCGCACCGCTCTCGCAGGTCCCGCTCGGCCAGACCCTGCTCGGCAAGGGCATCATCAGCCAGGACCAGCTGAACATCGCGCTCACCGAGCAGAAGCGCTTCAAGGCCCCGCTCGGCAAGGTCCTCGTCACGCTCGGGTTCGTGACCGAGGCCACGATCCGCGACATCCTCTCGGAGACGCTGGGCCAGGTGTCCATCGACCTGGAGAACACAATCGTCGATCCGGCCGCGCTAGCCCTCGTGCCGAAGGACATGGCGCGGCGCTACCACGTGATGCCGGTGAGCTACGACGCGGACAAGAAGCTCCTGCTGATCGCCGTGAGCGACCCGGCCAACGTCGTGGCGCTCGACCAGATCCGCGCGCTCGCCCGCGAGGACCTGCGCATCGACCAGGTGCTCGCGCGCGAATCCGACATCACGATCGGCATCGAGCACCACTACGGATTCGAGCTTTCGATCGACGGGATCCTGAACGAGATCGAGACGGGCGAGATCGACTACCAGTCGCTCGCGGCGGACTTCGACGAGTATTCGCAGCCGGTGGTGCGCCTCGTGGACGCGCTGCTGAACGACGCCGTGAAGCGCAGCGCCTCGGACATCCACTTCGAGCCCGAGCAAGGGTTCCTGCGCATCCGCTACCGCATCGACGGCGTGCTGCGGCAGATCCGGTCGCTGCACAAGAACTACTGGGCGGCGATGGTGGTGCGCCTGAAGGTGATGAGCAACATGAACATCGCCGAGACGCGCGCGCCGCAGGACGGACGCATCTCGCTCATGCTCTCGGGCCACCAGGTGGACTTCCGCGTGTCGTCGCAACCGACGACGCACGGCGAGAACATCGTGCTTCGCATCCTCGACCGCGACAAGGGCATCGTTCCGCTCGAGGACCTGGGGCTGCACGCCGACGACCTGAAGACGCTGAAGCTCATGCTCGCCCGCCCCGAGGGCATCATCCTCGTGACGGGCCCCACGGGCTCGGGCAAGACGACCACGCTCTACTCGATCCTCAACTACATCAACACCGAGGGCATCAACATCATGACCCTCGAGGACCCGGTCGAGTATCCGATGGCGATGATCCGCCAGACCTCCGTGAACGAGGTGGTGAAGCTCGACTTCGCGAGCGGCATCCGCTCGATGATGCGCCAGGACCCGGACGTGATCCTGGTGGGCGAGATCCGCGACCAGGAGACCGCGGAGATGGCCTTCCGCGCCGCGATGACCGGCCACCAGGTGTACTCGACGCTGCACACGAACTCGTCGATCGGCGCGATCCCGCGCCTCATGGACCTGGGCGTGCTCCCCGACATCATGGCGGGCAACATCATTGGCGTGATCGCGCAGCGCCTCGTGCGCAAGCTCTGCCCGCAGTGCAAGGCGCCCGTCAATCCCGACCCCGCCACGCGCCGCCTCCTGGGCATGGACGCCGACGACACGCGCCCGGTCTACCAGGCCGTGGGCTGCGCGCGCTGCGACAACGTGGGATACAAGGGCCGCGTGGCGCTGATGGAGCTCTTCAAGCTGGACGCCGAGATCGACGAGCTCATCGCGCGCCGCGCCACGGGGCGCGAGATCCGCGCCGACGCCACGGGCAAGGGCTTCCGCACGCTCGCCGACGACGCCGTGTCGCGCGTGCTCCTCGGGCAGACGAGCCTCGAGGAGATCTCCCGCGTGGTCGACCTCACCGACCGCGTGATCTAGCGGCGCTCGCCATGGCGCTCTTCGCCTACCGCGCCGTGGATGCCGATGGACAATTGTCGTCGGGAAACCTCGACGCGGCCAACGCGATCGACCTCGAGCTTCGCCTGAAGCGCCTGGGCCTGGACCTGGTCACCTTCGAGGGCGTGAAGCGTTCGACGGCCGCGCGCACGCGCAACGTGACGCGCCAGGAGCTCATCACGTTCTGCTTCCACCTGTCGCAGCTGCTCAAGGCCGGCGTGAACATCATCGAGGCGCTCACCGACCTTCGCGACACGGTGGACAACGCGGGCTTCCGCCAGGTGATCGCGAGCATGGTCGAGGACATCGAGGGCGGCCTCAAGCTCTCGGAAGCGATGGCGAACCACCCCTATTGCTTCGACGGCGTCTTCGTGGCGCTCATGCGCGCCGGAGAGCAGAGCGGACAGATGGTGGAAGTGCTCGACGAGCTCTCCGAGAACCTCAAGTGGCAGGACGAGATGGCCGCCCAGGCGAAGAAGGCGCTGATGTACCCGGCGCTCGTCTTCGTCGTGATCATCGCGGTGATCTTCGTGCTCATGGTCTTCCTCGTGCCGCAGCTCGCGCAGACGTTCAAGACGCTGGTGCCGAAGCTGCCGCGCGAGACCGAGGCCCTGGTCTTCGTCTCGGCGCTGTTCGTGAAGTGGTGGTACCTCATGCTCGGCATACCGGCCGCCGCGGGCATCGCGACCTTCTTCGCCGCGAAGACCAACGACAAGGTCCAGCGCGCGATCGACGTGGCGAGCCTTCGCATGCCGGTGCTGGGCCCGGTGCGCCAGAAGATCATCCTCGCGCGCTTCTCGACCTATTTCGCGATGCTCTACCGCGCGGGCATCAGCGTGCTCGACTGCATCCAGATCTGCGAGAAGATCGTGGGCAACCGCCTGATGGAGGAGGGCCTGCAGCGCGTGGGCCGCAGCATCTCCGAAGGCCAGGGCATCTCGCAGGCGTTCATCGCGACCAAGCTCTTCCCGCCGCTCGTGCTGCGGATGCTGCGGGTGGGCGAATCCACGGGAGGGCTGGACACGGCGCTGCTCAACGTGAGCTACTTCTACAACCGCCAGGTGCGCGACAGCATCGGCAAGATGCAGACGCTGCTGGGCCCGGCCACCACGGTGGTGCTGGGCGGGCTCATCATGGTGATCCTCTACGCGATCTTCCTCCCGATCTACGACGTGATCTCGAAGATCAAGTTCTAGGCCCGCAGCGTGCGCCACTTCCTCTACCTCACCAACACGCGCCTCGTGAGCCTGCTCACGAGCGGGCGCAGCATCCTTTCGCGCCGCGAGTTCGCCGTATCGGGGGCGGGAGCGGCCGCGTTCGAGCGCTACCTCGCGCAGGTGCCCACGACGCCGGTGCGCATCTTCACGGACCTGTCCGAGGAGGACCTGCGCCTGGATGCGATCCCGCACGTGGGAGCGCGCGACCGCGAGGCGATCGTGGGACGCAAGCTCGCGCAGATCTACCGCAACACGCCCTACCGCTACGCGCAGCTGCAGGGGCGCGAGGCCGAGGGACGCCGCGACGACCGCGTGATCTACACCGCGGTCACCAACCCCGAGTTGCTGCGCGTCTGGCTCGAGATGATCGAGCGCCTCAGGGTGCCGCTGGAGGGAATCCACTCCGCGGCCGTGTTCAGCGGCGTGCTCCTCGAGGAAATGGACCTGCTCTTCCCGCATACGCTGCTCGTCACGTTCACGCCGGGCGACGCGATGCGGCAGACGTATTTCCGCGACCGGGAGATCCGCTTCAGCCGCTTGACGCCAATCGACCTGGGCGAAGGGCAGACGCTGGGCGGGATGATCGCCGACGAGACGACGCGCACGTGGCAGTACCTCGACAGCCTGCGCAACTTCGCGCACGAGGACCGCCTCGAGGTATGCGTGCTCGTGCATCGCAACGACCGCGCGACTGTCGAATCGGCCCTGCGCGACTTCGCACAGCTGCAGTACCGCCTGCTGGACATGGAGGAAGTCGCGATCAAGCTGGGGTTGAAGCCCCCGCCCCTCGACTCGACGGCCGAGGAGGTGATGGTCCACCTGTTCCTCCTGCGGGGCGCGCCGAACCACTTCGCCACGCCGGAGATGCGGCGCCACGCGTCGCTGCGCAGCGCGCGCATCCTTCTCACGCAGGTCTCCCTGGGGGTGCTCGCGGCGAGCGTGGCCTGGGGCGGGTGGAACCTGTGGCAGGTGTTCCAGACCAACGAGACGGACCAGCGAGTGGCGCAGCAGGTCGCGGGCCTCAATCGCGAGAGCGACGAGATCATGCGCTCGCTGCCGTCCTTCGGCGTGGGCGGCACGACGATGCGCGACGCGGTCACGTTCTACAACGGGTCGCTGCGAACCTATCCGTCGCTCACCGACTTCCTGCTGCCGCTCTCGGGGGTGCTGCGCGGCTACCCGGAAGTGAAGCTCCTGCAGCTCGCGTGGATCGCCACGGACGACCCGAAGGCGACGCTGAAGATCCGGCCCACGACGTTGCGGGACCTGCCGCAGGTGAAGTCGAGCTCGAAGGGGCAGGTGAACACGGCCCCCACGCCCGGCGCGGCGCAGGAGTCGCCGAATCCGCCCTTCGCCGGCGGCCGCTACGAGGTGGCGCTTCTCGAAGCGATCGTGCGCGTGCCCAACAACGACTTTCGCGCCGCGCACACGCAGGTCGAGCGCCTTGCCAACGACATCGGGCAGATCGAGGGCTTCCGCGTCGATGTCGTGGACAGCCCGCTCGACACGAGCCCCACGCTCGAGCTCTCGGGCCACCTGCTCGACCGCGAGTCGCCCACCATGGATGCGCGCTTCGTCCTGCGCCTCACCCGCGAGAGGAATCCGGCGTGAGCCCGGTCTTCGGCGCGGAAGGCTTCCGGACCCTGCGCCTTTCGTGGGCGCTCGTCGCAGTGTCGATAGCCGCCGGCGCGGGCATCGTCGCGGCGACGCATTGGTACGCCGCGAAGGAACGGCGCGACAGCGTGGACACCGGGCGGCGCCTGCAGGAGGCGAGATCGCGCGTGGACACCGCGCGGCGCGAGCGCGACAGCCTGCAGGAATCGGCGGACGTCTTCCGCACGCTCGTGAACCGCGGCGTGCTGCAAAGCGAGCGCCGGCTGGACGTGGTGGAGCTGGTGAACGGCCTGCGCGCCCGCAACCAGCTCGCCGCGCTCGACTACGAGATCGACCCGCAGCGCGTGCTGCAGCTTCCGGGCGGCCGCGTCTACTCTTCGCTCGACGTGCTCGCGAGCCGCGTGCGGATACGCGCGCGCGCGCTGCACGAGGGCGACCTTCTCGGCTTCATCGACGGCCTCGAGCACAACATGCAGGGCTTCTACCTTCCCGACCGCTGCCTGCTCAAGCGCCTCGACGTGTCCGATCCGCTCTCGCTGCAACCGAGGGTCGAGGCCGAGTGCACGCTCGAGTGGATCACGCTCAAGGAAAAACGTGGCAGCCGCCCGTCCTGACCGGCTGGTGCTCGCCGCCGCGTGCCTCGCCGCCGCGATCGCGGGCGCGGCCGACCTGGGCACGCTCTTCACCACGCCCGAGGAGCGCGCGCGGCTCGATCGCTTGCGCCGTGGCGATTCTCCCGTGAGCGACGCGGTCGTGACGAGCTCGCGCGCCACCGCGCCCATGGTCACCGGCTACGTGAAGCGCAGCGACGGCCGCAATACCGTGTGGATCGACGGGGAGCCCGTGTCCGTCGGCAAGGGGCACTCCGCGCTCCTCGATCCGCGCGCCGTGGATCGTCCCGTGCCCGCCGAGGGCACGCTCGAAGTGCAGGGCAAGCCCTCGCGCTAGTCAATCGCCTTTCGCGAACGTCGCATTCGAATTGCGCCGCGCACGGCGCGCGGCGGGCGCCGACAATCGCGCCATGGACAAGCACTCGCAGCAGGGCACGCTGCTCATCGTGGCCGCGCTCCTTCTCGCCGCGCTCATCGCAGGCGTGTTCGCGTTGCAACTCGCCGCGGCCGCGGGATCGGGCCAGCGCGACCGCATCACCGAACGCGCGCTCGCCGATGCGCGCGAGGCCCTCGTCGCGTATGCGGTCGATCGTCCCATCAATGCGGCGGTAGGGCCCGGATACCTGCCCTGCCCCGACCTCGACGACGACGGCTGGGCCGAGTCCACCTGCGGGTCGATGAACGGCGACAGCGGACAGGCCCAGCGCCTGGGACGGCTGCCGTGGAAGACGCTCGGCATCGCGGACCTTCGCGACGGCTACGGCGAGCGCCTCTGGTACGCGGTGTCGAGCAAGTACAAGGGGCTGCTCAACTGCGCAGTGAGCCGCGCGTGCGTGGACATGTCGCCGGGCGCGGCGCTCGGCACCATCACCGTGCGCGATGCCACCGGACTGGCGATCCACGACGGCACCGTCACGGAAGACTATCGCGCCGATGCGGGCGGAGCCCTCGCCGTGGTGCTCTCGCCGGGGCCGGCGCTGGTGCGGGCCGACGGATGGATCCAGGCGCGGGACTGCCCGCCCGCCGATTGCGACGCGACGGGCCGCTGCATCACCGATCCGCCGACGCGCGCGGCGCATTGCGATCCGCGCAACTTCCTGGACGTCGCCGCGCAGCCCCGCTTCTCGAACGAAGACAACGCGGAGTTCGTCGATCGCAACGACGCCGCCGGGCGCCGCGCCAACGCGAACGGATTCATCCGCGGGCCCGTGGTGCTCCCCGACGGCCGTCTCGCGGTGAACGACCGCCTGATGGCGATCGCGTATCGCGACGTGATGCCGCGCCTCATGGAGCGGGTCGCGCTGGAAGTGGCCGGCTGCCTTCGCGCCTACGCGCTTCAAGCCGGGAACGCGGGGCGGCTGCCGTGGCCCACGCCGGCGTGCCTGCAGTCGCGCAACGCCTGGGACGGACGCGAGGGCGTCTATTTCGGGCGCATTCCGGACACGCCGTTCCTCTCGATGGCGGCACGCGGCCGGATGGATCGCTGGGCGAACGCATCCGGCGCGTGCGCGATCGCCGCGACCGACGGATCGACCGCGAGCCTCGCGGGCAACTCCTGGTGGGCTGCGTGGAAGCCGCACGTGTTCTACGCGCTTTCGCCCGCGTACGCGGCCGATTCCTCGTCCGACACTTGCGAGGGGAGCTCGTGCATCGAGCTCGTCGATCCCTCTGGACGCGCGGTCGCGTCGTCCAGGCGCTTCGCCGTGATCGTGGCCGGGCCCCCGCTCGCGGTGGACGGGTTCCTGCAGCGCCGCGACGCGGCCGCGCTCGCCGAGATCTCCGACTGGCTCGAGGCCGGCAACGCGCGCCTCGAAGGTTCCGCCGGCTGCGGCGACGATCCGCCGCCCTTCGCCTGCGAAAGCGCGGGCACCTGCGGGCGCGTGACCACCGGCGCCGCGACGCCCTCCTTCAACGATGTGGTCGTCGCCTCTCCGTAACCGCGCCTTCACGCTGATCGAGGTCGCGGTCGTGATCCTCATCCTCACGCTGCTCGCGAGCGGGCTCGCCATGCCCGTGGCCGCACAGCTCGAGATGCGCCGCGCGAGCGAGACACGGCGCATCCTCGACGAGGCGCGCGACTCGCTGCTCGCCTTCGCCGCGGCCAACGGGCGCCTGCCATGTCCCGCGACGGACGCGAGCCGCGGCGAGGAGAGCTTCGCGCCGGGAGGCGACAGCGGCAACGGCAGCTGCGCGCGCTTCTACGACGGTTACCTTCCCGGCGCGGCGCTGGGCCTTTCCCCCCTGGACACCGAGGGATTCGTGCGCGACGCGTGGAACACCGAGCACAGCCGCATCCGCTACGCGGTCTTCGGCGCGGGCGCTTCGGTGAACGCGGTCGCCAACCCCTTCACGCGCGTGAACGGAATGCAGGCCGCGACCCTTGCAGGACTGGGCGACGCGCCCCATTTCATCTACATCTGCGCGAGCGCCGCGGGCGCGTCGGCTTCGGGGTGCGGCCCGGCGACGAACCAGCTCACGCGCCGTGCGGCCTTCGTGCTGCTTTCCCTCGGTCCCAACGCGGGCATTTCGCCCGCAGCGGGAGGCGACGAGTCACGGAACCAGTCGGGCGACCCGGTGTTCGTGTACCACGAGGCGACGGCGGGCGGGAACGCCGCGTTCGACGACGTTGTCCAATGGGTGCCGATGCACCTCGTCGCGAGCCGGATGCTCGCAGCGGGGCGGCTCCCGTGAACGCTATAATGAAGGGTCGCCAGTCTATGAAAGGCAGCCGATGAACCAGCGCGACGTGAAATTGCCGATTCCCGACGTCCAGTCGAGCCCCGACACGCGCCACCTCGCGATCGACCGCGTGGGCGTGAAGTCGATCCGCCATCCCGCGAAGATCCAGGAGCGCAGCGGGGGGACGCAGAATACGGTCGCGCACTTCAACATGTACGTGGGCCTGCCGCACCACTTCAAGGGCACGCACATGTCGCGTTTCGTGGCGATCCTCAATTCCCACGAGCGCGAGATCTCGCCGGACACGTTCCGCCAGATGCTGCGCGAGATGGTGAAGAAGCTCGAGGCCGAGAGCGGCCACATCGAGATGACCTTCCCGTACTTCGTCTCGAAGAAGGCGCCGGTGTCGGGCGTGACGAGCCTCATGGACTACGAGGTCACCTTCGTCGGCGAGATCGTGGACGGCAAGGAAACGTTCACGCTCAAGGTGCTGGTGCCGGTGACGAGCCTCTGCCCGTGCTCGAAGGAAATCTCCGAGCGGGGCGCGCACAACCAGCGCTCGCACGTGACGATCGCCGCGCGCATCAACCAGTTCGTGTGGATCGAGGACCTCATCGACATCGCCGAGAACGAGGCCTCGTGCCAGCTCTACGGGCTGCTCAAGCGCCCCGACGAGAAGTTCGTCACCGAGAACGCCTACGACAACCCCAAGTTCGTCGAGGACATGGTCCGCGACATCGCCGCGCGCCTCAATGCGGACAAGCGCATCGAGGCCTACGTGGTGGAAAGCGAGAACTTCGAGTCCATCCACAACCACTCCGCCTACGCGATGATCGCGAAGGGGATGTGAGGGCTAGTAGCGCTTGGTGAGCGTGAGGCTCTGGCCCACGCGGCTCATCTCGGTGCGGTTGAGGAAGCTCATGCCGAGCAGGGGGAAGCCCGCGCCGGCGCTCACCGAGCCCTCGACGTTGAGCAGCGTAACGTCGCCGACCTGCACGCTGTCGAGCATCACGCGCCACGAGGGCACGCGCCGGCCGTCGGCGGTGATCGAGTAACCGAGCGTGCCCTTGGTATAGTCGATGCCCAGGCGCGCGGCTTCCGTCGCCGGGATCGAAACGAGCGTGGCGCCCGTGTCGACGAGGAAGCGGATGTGCGCGCCGTTCACCATCGCGTCGGTGAGGAAGTGGCCGCTGGGATCCTGCGGGAGCGTGACGCTCTGCTTGTCGCTGGTGCGGTCGGCCGTCTGGTAGTCCTGCCCCATCTCGATCGTCTGGCGCTTGCCGTCGAAATCGAGCACCGCGTTCGTCTTCGTCGTGGAGATGAGCGTCACGCCCTCGGGCGTGGGCACGCCTGCCGAGAGCGTGTGCGGCGGCCCGCGATTGATCGTCACCACCGCCTTGCCCGGGAACAAGCCGATCACGTTCACGTCGGTGGCGTGGGCAAGGCCCGCGGCGAGTATCGCGGGCAGAATGAGGATTCCGGGACGCATGGGGGATGAGGCACCGTCGATGACAAACAGCCGGCCGATCGCCGTATTCCGGTTCTCGGGCACCGAAGGTCCGGGACATTTTGCCACATTCCTCGACGCGAACCGCCTCCCGTGGACGCTCGTGAAGCTCGACGAAGGCGAGGCCGTCCCGACATCGAGCGAGCCGTTCGCGGGGCTCGGTTTCATGGGCGGGCCGATGAGCGCGAACGACGAGCTCCCGTGGACCGGTCCCGTGCTCGAGCTCATGCGCGACGCGGCGAGGCGGCGGGTGCCGATGATCGGCCACTGCCTGGGCGGCCAGCTCATGTCGCGCGCATTGGGCGGCAACGTGTCGCGCAATCCCGTGAAGGAGATCGGCTGGGTCCGCGTCGATGCGGAGCCCACGGCGGCCGCGCGCGAATGGCTGGGCGACGCGTCGGGAGGATTCGAGAGCTTCCAGTGGCACGAGGACACTTTCACCGTGCCTTCCGGCGCGGAGCGCATCCTGTCGGGACGCACATGCGCGAACCAGGCCTACGTCGTGGACGGGCTGCACCTGGGCATGCAGTGCCACGTCGAGATGGACGCCGCGATGATCGACGTGTGGTGCCGGACCGGCGGCGCCGAGATCGAAGCGAACCTGGCGAGGAGTCCCGCGGTGCAGGATGCGGAGGTGATCCGCGTCCTCGCGCCCGGCAACCTCGCGAGCCTGAACGCCACCGCCGATCGCCTCTACACGCGCTGGATCCGGGGCCTGCGGCCCTAGGCGATGCCCCCTTGGCGCACCTTGCGGGATTGCGCCCGCTGTGCCACTGTTCCTTGACGGGAATCAGCCCGCGGATGCCCGTTTCCTGCGAGGATTCCCCTTCAACTGCAAACCGGTGACGCCACAGGAGACTTCATGAACAAGACCAAGCTCGCCAAACCGGCCACCCTCGCGCTGGGCGCCGCCGCGCTCGCCCTGGCCGGACCGGCATTCGCCCAGGACTGGACGTCGCAGGACTTCATCAAGCCGTACGACGAGACCGTGACAATCGGCCTGGGCGGCATCGTGAACCAGTTCGACACGAGCCTGAGGCTCGACGGCAGCTCCTCGCAGGGCACGGACATCAACCTCGAGAACAACGGCCTGAAGAAGAACCTCTCCTCTTTCGAGGGCTCGCTCGCGTGGCGCTTCATGCAGCGCCATCGCCTCGACTTCGACTACTACACGGTGTCGCGCTCGGGCAGCAAGTCGTACACCGGCGACATCAACATCGGCGGCGACGACTTCCCGCTGGGCGCCAACGTGAACGTGCACAACAAGTACGACTGGGGCAGCCTCGACTACCGCTACTCGTTCGCGCAGACGCCCGAATACGAGTGGGCAGCCCTCATCGGCTTCTATGGCGGCAAGGTCACCTTCGACGTGAACGCGGTGGGCACGATCGGCAACTCGGGCACCACGAACACGTACAACAAGTCGGTGTCCACGACGATCCCCCTGCCGCTCATCGGCATCACGGGCGACTGGTACGTGAACCCCCAGACGCACCTGGGCGCGCAGGCCATGGGCATGCAGGCGCAGATCGGCAGCGTGGACGGGCACGCCTACCAGGTGCAGCTCTCGGGCGACTACATGCTGGTGCGCAACTTCGGCGTGGGCGCCAAGTGGGTGTACACCGACATCCAGGTGAGCGTCGACAAGAGCGAGTTCGACGGCCACATGGGATGGCGCGCGAACTCCTTCAGCCTCTACGCGAAGCTGGAGTTCTGACCGCTACTTGACCGTGTAGCCCTTGCCCTCGAGGCACGCCCCGCGTGCCTTGAGGTAGGCATCCTGCCCCGCGGACTGCTGCTGCGAAGCCGCCGCCTGCTGGTCGCGCGCGGCGCGGCGATTGGATCCTCGCTGGGCCACGCCCCCAGCCACGGCGCCGGCCTTGGCCGCGTCACCCGTGTCGTTTCCCGTCGCCGCACCCACGATCGCTCCTGCCGCGGCGCCACGCGCCCTCGCGCCGCTGCCCGTCACCGGCGCCTGTCCCTGCGGCGGTGCAGGCGGCGGAGCGCTTGGGTTGAAGCCGCTCTGCTGCGTGGCCCACGTGCCGCAGGCGGCCTCGTCCTGCTTCTGCTGGTCCGGCGACTGGCCCTTCGCGGGGTACACATACTGCTGCGCCGAAGCATTCCAGGCCACCGCGGCGGCGGCGATCGTAGCCAGTGCCAGAGTTCTCATGTCACATCCCCGGGAATTTATAGTCGACGCCGATAAGATAGCTGTCCACCTTGATCTTGTCATTCTTCATCCATTCGGCGAACACGCCCCACGCGGGATCGAAGTTCCAACGCGCGCCCACGCCGTAGGTGGCCTCGTCCTGGGTCTGCTTCGAGTTGTACGGAGTGAGGATGAGCGGCGCGCTCGCATTCAGCTTCACTTCGGAGTGCGCATAGCCCACGCGCCCGTACAGGTCGAATTGGTCCAGCGGAATCGTGCCCACGAGCGAGATCCCATACGACTTGGCCTTCGCCTGCCCGTCGATGTTGGCAGTGCTGCCGAATGGCGTCCCGTGGAAGTCGTACTTGCCTAGGTCGTAGTAGCCGAGCTCGACGCCCCAGTAGGGATTCACGCGAAAACCTCCGCGCACCGTGTACGTGGTCTCGGTGTTTCCAACCTGCGCGTTGTCGAGCCCGGTAAGGTCGGTGCCCGAGGCCCCGAGGTGTCCCTGGCCTGCGCCCGCGCCGATGTACCACGGCGAGAAAGACTGCTGCTGGGCGAGTGCGGGGACGGCGGCGGCGGCAGCGGCCGCCAGGAGCAAGCTGCGAATCGTCTTCATCTGGAAATCTCCTTGATGCGGGTGTTGCGGGTCACCTCCCCTCTAGGACTTTCCATCCCTGTGCGCTCTTGCAAAGGTTCCACTGGCTGCGTCCCTTCGCGCCCTTCACGTCGCTTGCGAACGCGGCACCGCGGCACTGCATTCCGTTCTTCTCGAAGCGCGCGAGGGGCGTGATCGTGCCCGACGCGTTCGTCGCTGGATTCTTCCACTCGTAGGTTTGCCCGTCGCGCCCCTCGTCGAGGGCCTTTCGCATCGCCTCGCCGGCGATCCTGAAATCCTCCGCGGTCATGCGGGAGACCGGCGCGTCTTTCGCGAACATTTCATTGATGGCGGACGCGGGGCTCGCCGCGGCAAGGCAGAGCGCGGCGGCGGCAAGGCGTCGCAGGATAGTGACAGTCATCGATGCACGCTAGCAGTCGTCGACCTTCCCCGGATTGCGCCGCGTCAAGCAACGCAGTCCGTCCCATAGTACTATTTTCGGCCGTCCACCAAGAGACCACGACAATGAACATCCGCCACATCGCCGTCCTTGCAGCCGCTCTCGCAGGGACAACTGCCGCGCTCGCGGGTTCCTTCGACAGCCCCTGGGCGATTATCGAGACCGCCGACAAGTCCGAGGTGCGCAAGGAGTTTCCGATCGCGATCACGCAGGTCGACGGCAAGAGCACGCGCGACCCGCGCCAGACCGATCCGATCGCGCCGGGCAAGCACACGATCACGGTGCGCTTCACCACGGGGCGCGTCACGCAATCGCCCGCCGAGGAGCAGCGCGAGCTGCAGATGGACCTGGAAGCTTGCACGCTGTATCGGATCGCGGCCAAGCGCACCACCGGCACCAACTGGGAGCCGAAGGTCTATTCGGAACCGCTGGGCGAGTGCAGGAAGAAGTTCCAGAAGAAATAGCGCGCGGGCGCAATCCACGAACGGAGGCCATCGATGAAGAAGGCGACGAAGCGGCGCGGGGCCGCGCCCGGCGAAAAGCTCGGGCGCAAGGACTACGACAAGCGCCTGCTCGGGCTGCACGTGGAGCTCGTCGAGCTGCAGGAATGGGTGAAGCACAAGGGCCTCAAGGTGTGCGTGATCTTCGAAGGCCGGGACGGCGCGGGCAAGGGCGGCACCATCAAGGCGATCACCGAGCGCGTGAGCCCGCGGGTGTTCCGCGTGATCGCGCTGCCCGCGCCCACCGAACGCGAGAAATCCCAGATGTACATCCAGCGCTACCTGCCGCACCTGCCCGCGGCGGGCGAAGTCGTGATCTTCGACCGCAGCTGGTACAACCGCGCGGGCGTCGAGCGCGTCATGGGCTTCTGCACGGAGCAGCAGGCGCAGGAATTCCTGAAGGCCGTTCCGCTCGTGGAGAAGGCGATCGTCAACTCCGGCGTGATCCTGCTCAAGTACTGGCTCGAGGTGAGCCCCGAGGAGCAGACGCGCAGGCTCCAGGAGCGCATCGACGACGGGCGCAAGATCTGGAAGCTCTCTCCGATGGACCTGGCTTCCTACGGGCGCTGGCACGAATACACGCGCGCCCGCGACGAGATGTTCGCCGAGTCCGACACCTCGTGGGCGCCCTGGTTCGTGGCCCGCTCCAACGACAAGCGGCGCGCGCGATTGAACATCATCACGCACCTGCTCTCGAGGATCCCGCACAAGAAGGCGCCGCGGGACAAGGTGAAGCTGCCCAAGCGCGGAAAGCCCGGCAAGTACCGCTCGCCGGACTACCCGTTCAAGTACATTCCCGAAGTCGCCTGAGGGCGAACGTTCAGGGCTTCGCCGCGGGCGGCGGCGCCTCGGCCATCGCCGAGGCCGTATCCACCCAGCCTCCGCCCATCGCCTTGTAGATGTTCACGACGGACGTGCTGAGCTGCGCGCGAAGCACCGCCAGCGCGAGCTCCGCGGGGAAGAGCTCCTGCTCGGCCTGCAGCACGGTGGAGTACGGCGCCCGCCCGCCGTCGAATTGCATCTGCGCGATGCGCGAATAGTTGCGAAGCGCCGTCACGAGCTTCTCCTGCGCCGCGACCTGCTCCTCGAGAGTGGCCCGCGAGACGAGCGCGCTTTCCACGTCGGCGAACGCGTTCTGGATCGCGAGCTGGTAGCCGGCGAGCGCCGCTTTCTGTCCCGCCTCCGCCTGTGCCACCTGCCCCGAGATCGCGCCGCCCGTGAAGATCGGCCCCGCGACGTTGGCCGCGTAGCTCCACGAGTTGGCCGGTCCCCTGAAGAGGTTCGAAAGCTCGCTGCTCGCGCTGCCGAGCGACCCCGTGAGCGAGATCGACGGGAAGTACTGTGCCTTGGCCGCGCCGATCTGCGCATTGGCGGCTACGAGCAGCTGCTCGGCCTGTCGCACGTCGGGCCGGCGCTCCAGGAGTTCCGAAGGGACGCCGGCCGGAACTTCCGGGAGGACCATCTCGAAGATCGGCTTGCCGCGCTCGACGGGGCCGGGCGCGCGCCCGAGCAGTATGCAGAGCGCGTTCTCGAGCGTGGCGATGTCGCGCTTCGTCGCCGGGATCTGCGCCGCGGCCGTCTGGTAGCGCGCCCTCGCCTGCTCGACCTCCATCTCGGAGACCCGCCCGTACTGGAACTTGTACTGCATGAGCTTGAGCGACTCCGCATAGGCCTTCTGCGTGCGATCCGCGATCGCGAGCTGCTCGTCCAGCCCGCGCAGCAGGAGGTAGCTGTTCGCCACCGTGGCCACAAGGGAGAGCAGCACGCCGCGGCGCGCCTCTTCGGTCGCGAGCAGGTTCGCCTGGGCCGCTTCGGTGAGGCGGCGCACGCGGCCCCACAGGTCGATCTCCCAGCTCGCGCCCGCGAGCGCGGAGTACGACGTCGATGGATTGGGAATGCCGGGCGGGAGCAGCGCGAGCGTGTTCTGCGAGAGCTTCTGCCGCGCGGCCGCGCCCTGGTATCCCACCTGCGGGAAGAACGCGGAGCGCGTGGTGGAGAGCACCGCGGCCGCCTGCTCGACGTTGGCCGCCGCGATCTTCACCGACGGGTTGTTCGCGAGCGCCTCGGCGATCATCGCGTCGAGCACCGGGTCGTTCATCTTCTTCCACCACTCGACGTCGGCCGCGGCCGCGACCTCCGTCGGCTCGTAGCGATACGCCGCGGGCACCGGGACCTCGGGGCGCGTGTAGTCCGGGCCGAACATGCAGCCCGAGAGTGCGCAACAGACGAGGAACACGGCCGCCCGCACGCGCATGCTAGCCCTCCTTGTCCTTCTTCCCGGCGCCGAAGAACCGCTCGCTGAAGGTCGACAGGGCCCAGTAGAACATCGGGATGAAGAAGATCGCGATCACCGTGGCGGCGAGGCAGCCGCCGATCACGCCCGTGCCGATGGAGTGCCGGCTGTTGGACGAGGCGCCGGTGGCGATGGCGAGCGGCACCGTGCCGAGGATGAACGCGAAGGACGTCATCACGATCGGGCGCAGGCGCAGGTGGGCGGCCTCGACGGCCGCGTCGAAGAAAGACTTGCCTTCCTTGCGATTGAGCTCCACCGCGAACTCCACGATGAGGATCGCGTTCTTCGCGGCGAGGCCGATCAGCGTGAGCAGGCCGATCTGGAAGTAGAGGTCGTTGGCGCTCCCGCGCAAGGCGATTGAGACGAGGGCGCCCAGGATGGCGAACGGCACCGCGAGCATCACGCCCACGGGAAGCGACCAGCTCTCGTACTGCGCGGCGAGGATCAGGAACACGAACAGCAGCCCGAAGATGAACGCGATCGACGAGGTCGATCCCGAAGAGACTTCCTCGCGCGCTTCGCCAGACCACTCGTAGCCGTATCCCTGCGGCATCACTTCCTCGGCGATCTCGCGGATCACGGCGAGCGCCTCGCCCGAGCTCACGCCCGGCGCGGGCGAACCGTTGATCGCGATCGCGGGATAGTTGTTGAAGCGCGTCACGATGTCCGCGCCCGTCACGTAGCGGGTCTTCACGAGCGCCGAGAGCGGGACCATGTCGCCCTGGCGGTTCTTCACGTAGAAGCGGCCGATGTCCTCCGGCGTGAGCCGGTACTTGGGCTCGGCCTGCAGGACGACTTGATAGAGCCGCGAGTCCTTCGGGAACTGGCTCACGTAGAGCGAGCCGAACATCGTCTGCAGCGTGCTGTAGGCGTCCTCGATGTTCACGCCGAGCGTCTCGGCCTTCTCGCGGTCCACGTCGGCGAGCATCTGCTGGCCGTTGGTGCTGATGGTGCTGCTCACGCTGCCCAGCTCCTTGCGCTGCCTCGCCTTGGCGAGGATCTGCTGCACGATGCCCGAGAGTTGCTGGTAATCGCCCGAACCTTTCTGCTCGATCCACATCTGGAACCCTGCGGTCACGCCCAGGCCCGGAATCGCCGGAGGATTCACGGGCACCACGAGGCCGCCCAGGATGGACGCGCGGAACTGCGCCGCCGACTGCTTGATGAGCGCGTCGGCGCCGAGCTCGGCGGCCTTCCTCTCCTCGTAGTCCTTGAGCGACACGAAGAGCACGCCGAAGTTGGTCTTGTTCTGCGAGTCGAGCAGGCTGAATCCGTCCACCTGCGTCACGTTGGCCACAGCCTCGCTCTTGCGCAGGATCTCGACGGCCTTCTCGCCCACGGCGTGGGTTCGGTCGAGGCTCGCGGAATCCGGCAGGAAGTACGCGCCGAAGATGTATCCCTGGTCCTCCTGCGGAACGAACGCCGTCGGCAGCACCTTGAAGAGGCCGACCACGCCCGCCACGACGAGCGCAAGGATGCCGAAGCTCAGGGCGAAGTGATGCATCGCCCATTTCACGCCGCTCACGTACTTCGACGCGATCGCGTCGAACGTGTCGTCGAACCACTTGAAGAAGCCCTTCTTGGGCCCGTGCTTGGCCTGGATGAGGATCGCGGCGAGCGCGGGCGAGAGCGTGAGCGCGACGATGCCCGAGAACACGACCGAGATCGCGATTGTCACCGCGAACTGCTTGTAGAGCGCCCCGGTGATGCCGCCCAGGAACGCCACGGGCACGAAGACCGCGTTCAGCACCAGCACGATCGCGATCACCGGGCCCGAGACCTCGTCCATGGCGCGCTTGGCGGCTTCCTTGGGCGCGAGGTGGAACTGCACCATGTTGCGCTCGGTGTTCTCCACGACGACGATGGCGTCGTCCACGACGATGCCGATCGCGAGGATCATGCCGAAGAGCGTGAGCATGTTGATCGAAAAGCCCAGCAGCAGCATGCCCACGAGCGCCCCCAGGATCGACACCGGCACCGCGAGGGTGGGGATGATGGTGAGCCTCAGGCTGTGCAGGAACACGAACACCACGAGCACCACGAGCACCACCGCCTCGAAGAACGTGTGGATCACCTCGTTGATCGAGGCCTGCACGAAGAGCGTGGTGTCCAGCGCCACCTCGTACTTGAGGCCCGCCGGAAATTCCTTCGAAAGCTCGGCGAGCGTCGCGCGCACCTCCTTCGACACCTGGATCGCGTTCGCGCCGGGCTGCTGGTAGATCGCGATGAGCGTGGCGGGATAGCCCTGGTAGGACGTGCGCAGCGCGTAGCTCTGCTGGCCCAGGTCCGCGTAGCCGATGTCCTTCACCTTCACGAGCGCCGCGCCGTTGTTGTCGCTGCGCAGGATCATGTTGTCGAACTGCGCGGGCTCCGTGATCGTGGTCGTGGTCACGGGGAACGTCTGCTGCACCGGGTAGGGCGTGGGCGCGGCGCCGATGCGCCCCACCGCGAATTGCTGGTTCTGGTTCTTGATCGCGTTGGCGACCTCGGTGGTGGAGATCTTCAGCTGCGCCATGCGGTCGGGCTTCAACCAGATGCGCATCGCGTAGTTGGGCACGCCGAAGATCGACGCCTGGTTCGCGCCGGGCAGGCGGTTGATGGTGCCGAGGATCTGCGTGTTGGTGTAGTTGGAGACGAAGTTCGGGTCGTAGCGCCCGTTGGGATCGAAGAACGCGATCACCATGAGGAACGTGCTCGTCTTCTGCGCCACGTTCACGCCCTGCGCCGACACCGACTGGGGCAGCTGCGCCATCGCCTGGCTCACGCGGTTCTGCACGTCCACCTGGGCGAGCGCCGGGTCCGTGTCGATCGAGAAGTACACCGTGAGCGAGTAGTTGCCCGTCGAGGAGCTGGTCGACTGCATGTACAGCATGTTGTTGGCGCCGTTCACCTGCTGCTCGATGGGCGCGCCGACGTTCTGCGCCACCAGCTGGGCGTTGGCGCCGGGATAGGTCGCCGAGACCTGGATCTGGATCGGCGTGACCTGCGGGTACTGCGCGATGGGCAGCTGCACCATCGCGACCAGCCCCACCACGGAGATCACGAGCGCGATGACCGCCGAGAAGATCGGGCGGTCGATGAAGAAGTGCGAGAGCATCGCCTGGGCTTCGGGCTATTTCTTCGTGGCCGCGCCGCCGGGCTTCGCGCCCCCGGCCTTGGCGCGTGCCTCGACGATCTTCACCGCGGCGCCCGGCGTGAGGCGCGCGATGCCGTCGGTGGCGACCACGTCGCCCGCCTCCAGCCCGCCGGTGATGAACCAGTCGTCGCCGTACCAGGGCCCGACCTCCACCGGCCGCATCTGCGCCTTCATTTCCTTGTCGATGGTCACGACCATGTGGCTCTTGGGCCCCTGCAGCACCGCGGCCTGCGGAACGAGGATCGCGTTCACGCGCACCGCGCCAGAGACGCGCACGCGCACGAATTGCCCGGGGCGCAGCGTCGAGTCGGGATTGGGAAGCGAGGCCCGCAGCAGGAAGGTCCCCGTCTGCGGATTGAAGCTCGCATTGGCGAAGGTGATGCGCCCCTTCTGCGGGAAGAGCGCGCCGTCGGCGAGGATCACCTCCACCACGTACTGGTCGTTGGGCGGAAGCTTGAGCAGCCCCTTGTCGCGGTCGCGGCGCAGCCCGAGCATCTCGTTCTCCGAGATCGTGAAGTCCACCCAGATGGGATCGACCTGCTCCACGATGGTGAGGAGGCTGTTCTCGCCGTTCACGTAGGAGCCGTCCTGCACGCGCGCGAAGCTCGAAAGCCCCGTGACCGGCGTGGTGATCGTGGTGTAGGAGAGATTCAGCTTCGCGCTCTCCACGCCGGCCTTCGCGGTCTCGACGGCGGCAGCCGCGGCGCGCTGCTGGCCGATCGCGTCGTCCAGCTCCTTCTGCGAGAGCGCATTGAGCGCGGCGAGCGGCTTCACCTGCGCGAGGTTGTCGTCGGCCACCTTGAGGCGCACCTGCTGCTCCGCGAGCGCGCCGTTGGCCGCGTCCAGCTGCACCTGGAAGGGCCGGGCGTCCTGCTGGAACATGACCTCGCCCGCCTTCACGAGCGAGCCCTCCCCGTACACCCGCTTGTCGAGGAAGCCCGCGACGCGCGCGCGGATCTGCACCTGGTGCGACGAGAGAGTCTGCCCTACGAACTCGTAGTTCACGGGCGTGTCCCTGGGCGCGACGGTGACCGCGGTCACCTCGACGGGCGGGCGCGCCGCGGGAGCCTGCTCTGCCTTGCCGCAGGCTGACAGCAGGACGATCGAAGACAACAAGATCATGAGCCGGGACATCACTCGCATCTCCCCCGGAGCGTGAGTCGCGCCGCCGGCGACCTGCTACACCTTCACTTGGGCTCGGCCTTCCTCCACGTCGGGTCGGGGTTGTACCGAGTCATCGATTCCGCGATCGACGCAGTCTGCGGGCCGAGGTCCTTCTCATACACGACACCCTCGTGGTTCACGATGAACGTCATCACGCCGGAGGAACGGTACTTGGCGGGCCACGCGACGACGGCGAATCCGCCCATCAGGCGGGTGCCCACGACGTAGTCCTCCACGCCGCCGGGAGCGTCCTTGCCCTGCGCGGTGAGCATGCGGTAGTGATAGCCGTGGAACGAAGGCCGCTGGCCTTCCTTGCGGGCGTGCTTGCCGTAGCCCTCGGTGGCCGCCTCGGCCACGAGCGGGCCCAGCGGGCTTTCGGGCTGGCCGGCGTCCGTCTTCCAGTAGAGGCCGTCCTTCTTGCCCGGCGACGAGACGAAGCGCCTCGCGTAGTCGGGAAAGCCGCTGCCGTTGGCGTCGCTCGCGGCGTATTCGCGCTGCGCATCGACGATGGCAAGCATCGTCTGGATCGTGTCGAGCTCGTTGCGGCCCACGCGGCGGTTGACGATCTCCTCGCGCCCGGCCTCGGCGTCGAACGACCACTTGCCGCCCTTCTTCACGATGGGCGCCGGGAACGGCCAGTCGTCCTTGCCCACGTTGAGCGTCGCTTTCGCATCGCCCGTCTTCGCGATCGAGTTCTTCTCGTCGTACGCGGCGAGGAAGGCCTTCCAGTCGTTCTCGTCGGAGACCTTGTCGCCGGAGAAGAGCCACGACCTGGACGAGGGCCCCACGACTGCGAGGAGCGCGTGTCCGTCGTGCGCCCGGATCGCATCGGCGAGGGCCTTGGCGGCATCTTCCGGGGACGCGAACGTCGATTGCGCCGCGGCAGGCCTGGATGCCTCGGCGGGCTTGGCGGCGGGGGCCGCCTGCGCCGAGACGTTCATGGAGGACACCGCGGCGAGGGCGCCCGCGAGTGCGGTGAGCATCATTTGCTTGCGAATCTTCATGTCGTTCTCCTGGATGAGGTAGGCAAGCGCTAGCGACGTCCGCCGCCGCCGCGTCCGCCACCGCCTCCACGACTCATGCTCGAGCCGCCGCGGCTGCTCGCCGCACGCGCCGAAGCGCCACCGCCGCCGGCTCCGGAGAAGCCGCTGCTGCCCCGCGACGTGCTGCTCGCACGCTGGCTCGCCGACGCACCGCCGCCTGCACGCTGGCTCGCCGACGCGCCGCCACTGGCGCCCGCGCGCTGCGATGCGCCCGCGCGATCGCCGCCGCCCAGGTTCCCGCTCTGGCGGTTGGCCGACTCGACGCGGCTGTTGAGCTGGCCCTTGTCCATCGACGAGAGCTCCGAGCGGCCCTGTTCCGCGCGGCCGCGGAACTGCTCGCGCGATTGCGCGGCCTGCCGGTCGCCGCCGCGGTTGTACTTGCTCGCCGTGGCGTTGTCGCGATATCCCACGCCGCCGCGATTCTTGGGATCGTGGTTCCAGTTGCCGTTGCCGATGTTGGTCCTGTTGAAGTTGTTGTACTTGTTCACGTTGATGTTCACGTTGTTGCCGCCCCAGTTGCAGTTGCCCCAGATTGCGGCGCCCACGAAGACGCCCGTGGCGAACGCAAGGCCCGCGCCGTACGCGTAGCCCGGCGGGTAGTAGTAGTACGGCGGCGGGTACGAATACCACCAGGTCCCGTAGATCGTCGCCGGGTTGTACGTCGGCACGTACACCACCTGCGGGTTCGGCTGCTCGATCTTGATGACCTGGACGTTCTCCTCGACCGTCTTGGTCACTGTCATGTTCTCGCTCGACTTGAGGTTGCCCGCGGCGTCGGCCTTCTTGCGAAGCTCCTGCGCGGTCTTCATCACGTCGGCCTGCTGCCCGAGGAACGCGTCGCCCAGCTTCTGCGTCCAGTCGATCTTCTCGTTCATCATCGTGAGGACCTGCGGGACCGACGTGAGCGCCTTCACGCTCGGGTCCCACTCCTGCTTCTGCATCGCGTCCTCGAGCGCCTTCTCCTTCATGTTGGGATTGGCCTTCACCCAGCGCGCGGCCTCCACGACCTGCAGCGGATAGGTCGAGGCCATGAGGATCTGCGCGAGCAGCGCATCCGGGTAGAGCGCGATGGGCGCGAGGAGCTCGTCCAGGTCCTGCTGCGAGAAGGACTTCGTGTCGCCCGCGGCTGCGGCGGGCGGCGGCGACGCGCTCGCCGGCGCGGGCTGTTGCGCGAACGCGATCGGGTCGAGCGCGAGGCTCGAGACGACGGCATAAGCGGCGAAGCGAAAGGCAAGCGAAGGTTTGCGGTCCATGTTCACCTCAAGATGGCCTGTGCGATGAGCGATCGATCCTTCCAGTACATTCCGTTCAGCCGCATTGTCAGTTTGCTGACGGCTTCCTGCGCCGCGGCGACTTCGACGATCGCGGCGGGGCGGCTGCCGTCGCCCGGAACCTGCTCGATCGCGGTGACCTCGGGGACACCGTATTTCGCGAAGAGCGCGCGCAGCTCGTCGTCCGAGGTTCCCGGTGCGATGTTACCGATCCAGACCTTCATCGACTCTCCTCGGAATCGGCCGGCGGCCGCGAAGCGCGTTCACTATTGTGCCCCATTTGAGACGGCACGACCCAGTGCGGCGCGGGGATCGCCACGTTCAGCCGGACCGAGAGCAGGCGCAGCAGCACCGTGACGAAGGTGGCGATGAAGGCCGCCTGTCCGTAGTTCAGGTCGTAGTAGCGGATCGACGTGACGAACGCGATGGCGCCCGCGAAGGATGCCGTCGCGTAGAGCCCCCCGGGACGAAACATGTCGGGGACCTCGTTCACGACGACGTCGCGGAGCACGCCACCCATGGTGCCCGTGATGACGCCCATCAGCAGCGCCACCGCGATCGGAGCGTGATGCGCCTCGGCGATGCCCACTCCGGTGATCGTGAACAGGGCGAGGCCGAGCGCATCGACGATCACCGAGCGCCTGTGCACCGCCGAGGCGACGCGGAATATGCGCGCGCTGTAGACGAAGGGCACGCAGATCGCCAGGATCGCCGCGAGGTATTCCCAGTGCTGCATCCAGTAGAAGGGCCGGTTGTCGAGCAGCAGGTCGCGCACCGTGCCGCCCCCGAACGCGTTCACGCAGGCCAGGGCGAAGGTGCCCACGAGATCCATGCCCTTGTTCGCCGCGACGATCATGCCGGCCACGGCCGAGACCAGCACCGCGGCCGCCTCGAGGACCTCGAGGACGAACTCGACGTTGAGCTGGGGAATCAATCCCGGAAGTTCTTGTAGGAAAGCGGCACGTCGGTCACGCCGCCGCGCACGAGCGCGATCGCCTCCTGGAGCGAATCCTTCTTCGAGCCGGTGACACGCACCACGTCGCCCTGGATCGAGGCGGTGACCTTGAGCTTGTTGTCCTTGATGAGCTTCACGATGCGTTTTGCGAGCTCGCTCTCGACGCCGTTCCTCACGGCCATCTTCTGCTTCACCTTGTCGCCGCCGATCTTCTCGGGATCCTTCAGCTCGAGGAAGCGAGTGTCCACGCCGCGCTTGGCCATCTTGCCGAAGAGCACGTCGCGCACCTGGCCCAGCTTGAAGTCGTCGTCGGCGAAGGCGGTGATCTCGTGCTCCTTCTCGTTCAGCTCGAAGCGCGCGTCCGAGCCCTTGAAGTCGAAGCGGTTGGCGATCTCCTTGTTGGCCGTGTCCACGGCGTTCTTCAGCTCCACCGCGTTGGCCTCGCACATGATGTCGAAAGAGGGCATGGTCCTTCCCCGGCAAGTGAATCCGACGATTCTATTAGAATTCCCCATGGCCACGATCCTGCAGACACTGCCCGCCGGCGAGAAGGTCGGCATCGCCTTTTCCGGCGGGCTCGACACGAGCGCCGCCCTCGCCTGGATGCGCGAGAAGGGCGCGATCCCGTACGCCTACACGGCCAACCTCGGGCAGCCCGACGAGGCCGACTACGACGAGATCCCGAGGAAGGCCAGGCTCTACGGCGCCGAGAAGGCCGTGCTCGTCGAATGCCGCCCGCAGCTCGTGGCCGAAGGGATCGCCGCGATCCAGTGCGGCGCGTTCCACATCTCCACCGCGGGCATCACGTACTTCAACACGACGCCCCTGGGCCGCGCCGTCACCGGCACGATGCTCGTGGTCGCGATGAAGGAAGACCAGGTCCACATCTGGGGCGACGGCAGCACGTTCAAGGGCAACGACATCGAGCGCTTCTACCGCTACGGGCTGCTCGCGAACCCGGCGCTTCGCATCTACAAGCCGTGGCTCGACCAGCGCTTCATCGACGAGCTGGGCGGGCGCAGGGAGATGAGCGAATACCTCGCGAAGCGCGGATTCGACTACAAGATGAGCGTGGAGAAGGCCTACTCGACCGACTCCAACATCCTGGGCGCGACGCACGAGGCCAAGGACCTCGAGTTCCTCGACAAGGGCATGCGCATCGTGAGCCCGATCATGGGTGTCGCGTTCTGGCGCGACGACGTGGCGGTGAAGGCCGAGACGGTGACGGTGGGATTCGAGGAAGGTGTGCCCGTGACGCTGAATGGGCAATCGTTCAAGGACGCGGTGGCGCTCCTTGCGGAGGCCAACGCCATCGGCGGGCGCCATGGCCTGGGCATGTGCGACCAGATCGAGAACCGCATCATCGAGGCGAAGAGCCGCGGCATCTACGAAGCGCCGGGCATGGCGCTGTTGCACCTCGGTTATGAACGTTTGGTCACCGGCATCCACAACGAGGACACCATCGAGCAGTACCGCAACAACGGCCGCCGCCTCGGGCGCCTGCTCTACCAGGGACGCTGGTTCGATCCCCAGGCGATGATGCTGCGCGAAACGGCGCAACGCTGGGTCGCGCGCGCGGTGACGGGCGAGGTGACTGTCGAGCTGCGCCGCGGCAACGACTACTCGATCCTCGACACGAGAAGCCCCAACCTCACCTACAAGCCCGAGCGCCTCACGATGGAGAAGGGCGAGGCGTTCTTCACGCCGGCCGACCGCATCGGCCAGCTCACGATGCGCAACCTGGACATCGCGGACACGCGCGACAAGCTGCGCGTGTATTCGGAGACGGGCCTGCTGGGCCCCGGGGGCGGCGTGCCGCTGCTCGGCGACGACACGGAGAAGTAGCTAGGTCTCGACCTTCCCGAGCAGCAGGTACTCCATCAACGCCTTCTGCACGTGGAGGCGGTTCTCCGCTTCTTCCCACACGACGCTCTGCGGGCCATCGACCACGTCGGCGGCCACTTCTTCGCCGCGATGCGCGGGCAGGCAATGCATGAAGAGCGCATCGGGGCGCGCGCGAGACATCATCTTCGCGTCCACGGTGAATCCGTGGAAGGCCTTTTCCCGCGCACCGGCTTCGGCCTCGAAGCCCATGCTGGTCCAGACGTCCGTATTCACGGCGTGCGCGCCCGCGCAGGCGTCGGCGGGATCGGCGAAGATCTCGACGCGGTCGCGACCGAGCCCCTCGAGCCTCGCGGGCTCCACCCCGTAGCCCCGGGGCGTGGCGATGTTCAGCTTGAACTCGAACACCTGCGCGGCCTGGATCCAGGTGTTGCACATGTTGTTGCCGTCGCCGATCCAGGCGATTGTCTTGCCCGGGACCGGCCCGCGGTTCTCGATGAACGTGTAGATGTCCGCCAGCACCTGGCACGGGTGGTACTCGTTGGTGAGGCCGTTGATCACCGGCACGCGCGAGTGCGCCGCGAAGCGCTCGATGATGGCGTGCTCGAAGGTGCGGATCATCACGATGTCCACCATGCGCGAGATCACGCGGGCCACGTCCTCGATGGGCTCGCCGCGCCCGAGCTGCGTCTCGCTCGTGTTGAGAACGATCGAGGAACCGCCCAGCTGGTGGATGCCCGCCTCGAAGGAAACGCGCGTGCGGGTGGAGGTCTTCTCGAAGACCATCGCGAGCATGCGGTCGGCGAGCGGCTGATAGGCGACGTAGTTCTTGAACCGCTCCTTGATGATCTTCGTGCGCGCGAAGAGATGCTCGAGCTCGTGGCGCTCCAGGTCGCTCAGCTCGAGGAAATGCTTCACTCGGCTGCGGCCGCGGCGGGCGCCTCGGCGAGGAAAGCCTTCACGATGGGCGCGAGGATCGACACGAGCTGCCTCGCCTCGTCTTCCCGGATCACCAGCGGCGGAAGCAGGCGCACGACCTTGTCGGCGGTCACGTTGATCACGAGGCCGGCTTCGAGCGCGCGGCGCACGATGTCGCCGCAGGGACGGTCCAGCTCGATGCCGAGCATGAGGCCCATGCCGCGAATCTCCTTCACGCCCGCCACGCCCGAGAACTCGCGCGCGAGGCCGTCCTTGATGATGGCGCCCGTCTTCGCCGCGTTGGCGAGCAGGCCCTCCTTCTCGATCACGTCCAGCGTGGTGATCGCCGCGACCGAAACGAGCGGGCCGCCGCCGAACGTGGTTCCGTGGTTGCCCGGCTTGAAGACCTTCGCCGCCTCGCCTCGAGCGAGGCACGCGCCGATGGGCACGCCCGAGCCCAGGCCCTTGGCGAGCGGCATCACGTCGGGAACGATGCCCGACCACTGGTGCGCGAACCACTTGCCGGTGCGCCCGATGCCGCTTTGCACTTCGTCGATCATGAGGAGCCAGCCGCGCTTGTCGCACAGCTCCCGCACCTTGCGAAGGTACGTTGCGTCGGCGACGTGGATGCCGCCCTCGCCCTGCAGCACCTCGAGGAGCACCGCCACGATGGAGCCGTTGTCGGCGAGCCGCTCCATGGCGGCGAAGTCGTTGTAGGGCACGCGCAGGAACCCGCCCATGAGCGGCTCGAATCCGGCCTGGGCCTTGCGCGACCCCGTGGCCGAGAGCGTGGCGAGCGTGCGGCCGTGCCACGCCTTCTCCATCACGACGATCTGCGCGTTCTCGATGCCGCGCTGGTGGCCATGGAGGCGCGCAAGCTTGATCGCCGCCTCGTTCGCCTCGGCGCCCGAGTTGCAGAAGAACGCATTGTCCATGCCGGCGATCGCGCACACCTTCTCGGCGGCGCGTTCCTGCTCGGGCACGCGGAAGAGGTTCGAGGTGTGGATCAGCTTCGCGACCTGCGCCTGGAGCGCCTTGGTGAGCACCGGATGGTTGTGCCCAAGCCCGTTCACGGCGATGCCGGCGAGCCCGTCGAGGTAGCGGCGCCCCTCGGTGTCCCAGAGCCACGCGCCCTCGCCGCGCGCGAACGCCACGGGTTGCGGGGCATACGTCTGCATCAGGTGCGTCGCGCTCATGCTTCGTCTCCCAATTGCAACAATTCGGGACCCCCAAAACGACAACGGCGGCCATTGGCCGCCGCCGGCCGGTGCAGCGGACCTATCAGGTACGGGCGCCGCCCATGGACTTCACCTGGGCCGCGAGGCGGCTCTTGTGACGCGCCGCCTTGTTCTTGTGGATGATGCGCTTGTCCGCGATCGAATCGATGACGGATTGCTCGGCGAGCAGCGCCGCGCGCGCCGCGGCCGCGTCGCCCGAGGCGATGGCCTTCTGCACCTTCTTGATCGCGGTGCGCAGCTTGGTGCGCAGGCCCGCGTTGGAGGCGCGTTGCTTGGTGGATTTCTTGGCGCGCTTTGCGGCCTGCTTGGTATTTGCCATTCGAAGCTTTCGGTCGGAGTCGGTGGTCGAAAAAGAGCCTGTTATCATACACCACTTGTCCATACAAAACAAAGCCCTAGGCCGGTGAATCTCCTTCGCGCGGCCGCGTCGGTGAGCGCGATGACGCTCGCGTCGCGAATCACCGGCTTCGTTCGCGACACGCTGCTCGCGATCTTCTTCGGCGCGGGCTACACGATGGACGCGTTCGTCGTCGCGTTCCGCATTCCCAACCTGCTGCGGCGGCTCTTCGCCGAGGGCGCGTTCTCGCAGGCTTTCGTTCCCGTGCTCGGCGAATACCGCAACCGCCGCGGCGACGAGGCCACGCGGGAGCTCTCGGGCAAGGTGCTCGCGCTGCTCGCGGCCGCGCTCTTCGTGGTGACGCTCGCCGGCGTCGTGGCCGCGCCCGCCGTGGTGTATCTCAGCGCCTCGGGATTCGCGGCCGACGCGGACAAGTTCTCGCTCACCGTGGCGATGGTGCGGATCTGCTTTCCGTACATCTTCTTCATCTCGCTGGTGTCGTTCTCGGCGGGTCTGCTCAATACGTACGGATCGTTCAAGGCGCCCGCCATCACGCCGGTGCTGCTCAACGTCTCGTTCATCGCGTGCGCGGTGTGGCTCGCGCCCCACATGGAAAAGCCCATCGTGGCGCTCGCCTGGGCGGTGTTCCTCGGGGGCATCGCGCAGCTCGCCTTCCAGGTGCCGTTCCTGCGCGGCATCGGCATGTGGCCGCGCATCGCCTGGGCGCCGCGCGACGAAGGCGTGGTGCGCATCGTGAAGCTCATGGGCCCCGCGGCGCTGGGCGTTTCCGTGGCGCAGGTCTCGCTCCTCATCAACACGCAGATCGCTTCGCACCTGGGCAACGGTCCCGTCTCGTGGCTCTACTACGCCGACCGGCTGATGGAATTTCCCTCGGCGATGCTGGGCGTGGCCCTGGGCACGGTGATCCTTCCGTCGCTCGTGCGCCACCACGCGGCCGACGACCCGGCCGCCTATTCGCGGCTGCTCGACTGGGGCCTTCGCGTGACGCTGGTGCTGGCGCTGCCCGCGGCGCTCGCCCTGGGCATCCTCGCGGTGCCGCTCATCTCCACGCTCTTCTGGCACGGCGAGTTCCTGCGCCACGACGTGCTGATGACGCGAAGCGCGCTCGTGGCCTACGCCGTGGGCCTCGCGGGCATCATCCTCGTGAAGATCCTCGCGCCCGGCTTCTACGCGAAGCAGGACATCCGCACGCCGGTGAAGGTCGCCGTCGTCACGCTCGCGGTCACGCAGGCGCTCAACGCGCTGTTCGTGCCCTACCTCGGCCACGCGGGACTCGCGCTCTCGATTTCCATGGGCGCCTGTTTCAACGCGACGTGGCTCTGGCGGCTCGCGAGGCGTTCGGGCGCCTACCGGCCCGAGCCCGGCTGGCCCGCGTTCCTCTACAAGGTGGGAATCGCTCTCTACATGATGGGAGGAGCGCTCTGGTACGCCATGGGCAGCGAGTCGTCGTGGTTCGAGATCGCCGCGGTCCCGCGCGCGGGCAAGCTCGCCCTCGTGATCGCCGCGGGCACCGTGGCCTACTTCGGCGCGCTCGCGGCGATGGGCTTTCGCCCGCGCGATTTCTCGCGCCACGAGTGAGGACGCCATGAGGGTCGTGCGCCATTCGCGTTCCGCTGCCGACACGGCCATCGCCATCGGCAGCTTCGACGGAGTCCACCTCGGGCACCGCGCGATGTTCGCGAGCGTGTGCGATCGCGCGCGCCGGCGCGGGCTCACGCCCTCGGTCCTCACCTTCGAGCCGCTGCCGCGCGAGTTCTTCTCGCCGGCCAACGCGCCCGCGCGCCTTTCGAGCCTGGGCGAGAAGATCGCCGCGATCGGCGAGGCCGGGATCGAGTGCGTCTTCGCGCAGCGCTTCGACGCTCGATTCGCCGCGCTCACGCCCGACGAATTCGCCCTGCGCCTTCGCGACACCTATCGCGCGCGCTGGGTCATGACGGGACAGGATTTCCGCTACGGGGCGCAACGCAAGGGCGACACCGCGAGCCTCGCCGCGGCGGCGCGCGCGCTGGGATTCGAGCTCGAGGTGCTGCCTCCCGTCACCGTGCTCGGCGAGCGCGTATCGAGCACCGCGGTTCGCGAAGCCCTCGCGGGCGGCGACCTCGCCCATGCGGCGCGCCTGCTCGGCCGCCCCTACGCGATCTGCGGCCATGTCGTGCACGGCGCGAAACGCGGGCGCTCGATGGGATTCCCCACGGCGAACGTCCGCCTCGCGCGGCCGCGCGCCCCGCTCACTGGCATCTTTGCGGTAAAATGCTTCGGTGCAGCAACTCGCGGACTCGAGGGAGTGGCGAGCCTGGGAATGAACCCGGCCATCAGGAAAGACGGCCCGGCCACGCTCGAAGCGTTTCTCTTCGACTTCTCCGGCGACCTCTACGGACGGCGCCTCACCATCGAGTTCGTGAAGAAGCTGCGCGACGAAGCGGATTTCGCTTCAGTCGACGAGCTTGCCGCGCAGATCCGCCGCGATTGCGACGCCGCGCGCGAGCACTTTCGCAGCCTGGGGACTTGATGCCGGACGACACGAAGAAGACCGACTACAAAGCGACGCTGAACCTTCCCGAGACGCCGTTCCCCATGCGCGGCGACCTCGCCAAGCGCGAGCCGGGATGGGTGCGCGCATGGCACGACACGCAGGTGTACGAGCGCATTCGCGAGGCGTGCCGCGGCCGCGTGAAGTACGTCCTGCACGACGGCCCCCCGTACGCCAACGGCGACATCCACATGGGGCACGCGGGCAACAAGATCCTGAAGGACATGGTGGTGAAGTCGAAGACAATGGCCGGATTCGACGCGCCCTACGTGCCCGGTTGGGACTGCCACGGGCTTCCGATCGAGCACGTGATCGAGAAGAAACACGGGCGCAACCTCGAGCCCAACCGCCAGCGGCAGCTCTGCCGCGAATACGCGGGCGAGCAGATCGAGCGGCAGAAGACCGATTTCCGGCGGCTGGGCATCCTCGGCGACTGGGACCATCCCTACAAGACGATGGACCCCGCGACGGAAGCGTCCGAGGTGCGCGCGATCGGCCGCATCCTCAAGACGGGATTGCTCTATCGGGGCCTCAAGCCCGTGAACTGGTGCATCGACTGCGGCTCCGCGCTCGCCGAGGCCGAGGTCGAGTACGAGGACAAGACCTCGCCCGCGATCGACGTCGCGTTCGAAGCCGTCGATCCCGCCGCGGTGGCGCGCGCCTTCGGAGCCAAGGGCGTGGCGAAGGCCGCGGCGGTGATCTGGACCACCACGCCGTGGACGTTGCCGGGCAACCAGGCGATCGCCGCGCATCCGGCCGTCGAGTACGAGCTCGTCGATACCGAGCGCGGCGCGCTGATCCTCGCGGCGGAGCTTCGCGAGGCGTGCCTCGCGCGATACGGCCTCGCGGCGCGAGGCGTGCTGGGCCGCGCGAACGGCGCCGCGCTCGAGGGCATTCGCTTCCGCCATCCCTTCATCGATCGCGTGGTGCCGCTCGTGCTGGGCGAGCACGTGACCACCGAATCGGGCACGGGCCTCGTGCACACCGCGCCGGCGCATGGCGCGGAGGACTTCGACATGGGCGTGAAGAACAAGCTCGCGCTCGACCAGCCCGTGGACGACCAGGGCCGCTACAAGCCCGACGTCGCGCATTTCGCCGGCATGAGCGTGCGCGACGCCGAAAGACCCATACTCGAGCTGCTCGCGTCGAAAGGCGCGTTGCTCAAGCAGGAGCCGTTCCGCCACAGCTATCCGCACTGCTGGCGCCACAAGACGCCGATCATCTTCCGCGCCACCACGCAGTGGTTCATCGGCATGGACCGCCCGACCGCGAGCGGCAAGACGCTGCGCGAGATCGCGCTCGCTGCCATCGGCGACACGCGCTTCTATCCCGAGTGGGGACGCGCGCGCATCACCGCGATGATCCAGAACCGCCCCGACTGGACGCTCTCGCGCCAGCGCAACTGGGGCACGCCCCTCACGTTCTTCCTCGACCGGCAGACGGAAGAATTGCATCCCGACACCGAGGCGCTCCTCGAGAAAGCCGCGGCGATGATCGAGAAGGGCGGCATCGAAGCGTGGTTCGCCGCGAGCTGCGAGGACTTCGGCGTGGACGCCGCGCGCTACCGCAAGATCAGCGACACGGTGGACGTGTGGTTCGACTCGGGCACGACGCACTTCACGGTGCTGCGGCGCAACGGCGAGAAGTGGCCCGCGGACCTCTACCTCGAGGGCAGCGACCAGCACCGCGGCTGGTTCCAGTCGAGCCTGCTCACGGGCTGCGCCATGGACGGCCGCGCGCCGTACGACGCGCTCCTCACGCACGGCTTCACCGTGGACGCCCAGGGGCGCAAGATGTCCAAGTCGCTGGGCAACGTGATCGCGCCGCAGAAGATCGCGGACACGCTGGGCGCCGAGATCATCCGCCTGTGGGTCGGGACGACGGATTTCTCCGGAGAGCTCTACATCTCCGACGAGATCTTGAAGCGCGTCGTGGAAAGCTACCGGCGCATCCGCAACACGCTGCGGTTCCTCCTCGCCAACACCGCGGACTTCGATCCGTCGAAGGACTTGTTGCCGCCGTCCGAGTGGGTCGAGATCGACCGCTACGCGCTCGCGATGACGCGCGCGATGGCCGATGCCTGCATCGCCGACTACGGCAAGTTCGATTTCTATCTCGTGACGCAACGCCTGCAGGTCTTCTGCTCCGAGGACCTGGGCGGGTTCTGGCTCGACATCCTCAAGGACCGCCTCTACACCGCGAGCGCCTCCGGCCCCGCGCGCCGCTCGGCGCAATCGGCCCTGTACCACGTGACGCAGATGCTGCTTCGCCTCATGGCGCCGGTCCTCTCGTTCACCGCGGAGGAAGCGTGGGCCGTGCTGCATCCGGCAAAGGCGGGCCAGGCGCAGGACAGCGTCTTCTTCCACACGTGGCACGGCGTGCTTCCGGGGCAGGAAGGCGAGGCCGCGCTCCTCGCGAGGTGGAAGCGCATCCGCGAGATCCGCGCCGAGGTGACGAAGAAGCTCGAGGAAGTGCGCGCCACCGGGGCCATCGGCTCGTCGCTGCAGGCCAACGTCGCCGTGACCGCGGGCGGCGAGGACCAGGCGCTCCTTGCCTCGCTCGGCAACGACCTGAAGTACGTGTTCATCACGTCGAGCGCGGCGCTGAACGCCGGACAGGCCGGGCCGGTGGAGGTCGCGGTCGCTCCCAGCGCCGACCCCAAGTGCGAGCGCTGCTGGCATTGGCGCGCCGACGTGGGAAGCGTGCCGCGCTACGCGGCGATCTGCGCTCGCTGCGCCGCCACGCTCGACGGGCACGAGGAGGCGCGCCGCCATGCGTGAATCCGCGCGCTGGACGCGTTGGCTCGCCGTGAGCGCGGCGGTGTTCGCCGCCGACCTCGCCACCAAGGCGTGGGTGAGCCGCGTGTTCGCCGTGGGCGATTCCGTCGAGGTGACGCCGTTCTTCAACCTCGTGCTCGCGCACAACACCGGAGCCGCGTTCAGCTTCCTCGCGGGCGCGGGCGGATGGCAGCGCTGGTTCTTCACCGCCGTGACCGTCGCGATCTCGATCGCCATCGTCGTGATGCTCTCGCGCCAGAAGAGCGCGCCGTGGGTCTCGGCCGCGTTCGCCCTCGTGCTGGGCGGGGCGCTCGGAAATCTCTACGACCGCCTCACGCTGGGCCACGTCGTGGACTTCGTCCAACTGCACGCGGCGGGATACTATTGGCCCGCGTTCAACGTCGCCGACTCCGCCATCACGGTGGGAGTGGCCATGCTCGTCTGGGACAGCGTGCGTCCCCGGGCGGGCAAGCTGGGCCAGGAGAAGCCATGAACCACACTGCGCAAGCGCTCGAGAACGCGGAGGTCCTGCTCGCGAAGCCGCGCGGCTTCTGCGCGGGCGTCGATCGCGCCATCGCCATCGTGGAGCGCGCCCTCGAGCTGCACGGCGCGCCGATCTACGTGCGCCACGAGATCGTGCACAACAAGTACGTGGTCGAGGACCTTCGCGCCAAGGGTGCGGTCTTCGTCGAGGAGCTCTCCGAGGTCCCCGCGGGCGCCACGGTGATCTTCTCCGCGCACGGCGTCTCGCTCGAGGTGCGCCGTGAAGCCGACCAGCGCGGCCTCAAGGTGTTCGACGCCACCTGCCCGCTCGTCACCAAGGTCCACGTGGAAGTGGCGAAGATGCGCGCCGCCGGCCGCGAGATCGTGATGATCGGCCACGAAGGCCACCCCGAGGCCGAAGGCACCATGGGCCAGAGCGACGCGGGCATGTACCTGGTCGAGAACGTCGAGGACGTGGCGAAGCTCTCCGTGACGGATCCCGGGCGCCTCGCCTACGTGACGCAGACCACGCTGTCCATGGACGACTGCGCGCGCATCGTCACGGCGTTGAAGGCGCGCTTCCCGGCGATCCAGGGGCCGAAGGCCGACGACATCTGCTACGCCACGCAGAACCGCCAGGATGCGGTGAAATTCATGGCGCCCCAATGCGACGTGGTCATCGTCGTGGGCTCGCCCAACAGCTCGAACTCCAATCGCCTGCGCGAAGTCGCGCGCAACCTCGGCCGCGCGGCCTATCTCGTGGACAGCGCCGAAGAGCTGAAGGCCGAGTGGATCGAGGGCGCGAAGCGCATCGGCGTGACCGCCGGCGCTTCCGCGCCGGAGGTGCTCGTGCACGAAGTGATCCTGCGCCTGCAATCCCTGGGCGTTCGCCGCGTGCACGAGCTCGAAGGCATCGAGGAGCACGTGACGTTCCCCCTGCCGAAGGGCATCAAGGGCCCTGCCGCATAGGGGGCGCCTGTAGGTTCGGCGGCGGCGTGAGGTCCACTTCCACGCGCTTCACGCTCTTCACGCGAATGCCCCATTTGCGCCCCGGCTCCCAGCGCGCCTGCGAGAACGCGCGTATCGCCGCCTCGCGCGTCTCGGGCGGCACGGTGCTCTCCCCGATCTCCACGTGGTTCACGGTCCCGTCGGCTTCGATGTACACGTCGAGGCGGAGCTTGCCGTAGTACTCCACGCCCGCCTTCGCGGGCGGCGGGGGGAGCTCGATGCCCTTGAGCGGATAGGGCCTCGGATCGAGCCCCCTCGAATCGAAGTAGTGGGCCGATGCGATCGCCAGCGCCGCGCCTGCGAAGCCCGCGACGACGGCGGCGGTGGCCACCACGCGGATCAATGTCTTTCCCATCTCGAAATCGCCTGCCCGGAAAAAGAAAGCGCCCGGCGCGAGGGCCGGGCGCTTGCGTTGCACGTGCTGCGTCAGTTGATCATCTCACGCCACATCACGCGGCGCCCGATGCTCACCCCGCTCGGGTTGCTCGGGTTGCCGAACGTCGGGTGCTGGTCGTCCGACGTGGTCACCGTCGACACCACCTGGCCGCTCGGCAGCTGGTAGGTGTTGATACCCACGGCGATCGCGTTTCCGATCTGCTGGCCGGCCACGTTGTTGGTCGAGGTGCTCACGAAGCTTCCGGTGCTGTAGTCGAAGAAGTACAGGAAGCTCGTGCCGCCCACAGTGCACACGTTGTTCTGCGGGATGTTGGTCGCGACCGCGAGCACGCCCAGCTGCAGCTTGGGATCGACGTTCACGCGCTCGCCCGCGGTATTGCCGCCGGTCGGGTTGAAGTCGAGGTACCACCCGCACTTGCTGGACAGGTCCACCGGCAGCGTCGTGGTCGAGCGCGTCGTCGAGTTCACGACGGTGAGCGACTGGTGCACGAGCGGGCAGGTGGTCTCCTGGCGCGCATCTCCCAGGCCCGTTCCCGTGAGCTGGTCCACGATCGCGTAGAGCGATTGCTGGTTCAGGTCGAGCAGGTCGGAGGCTCCGAGGTACCGGCCCGTTCCCACGTACACCACGGGCTTGCCGTTCACCAGTCCCAGCTCCGGCTGCGTCGTGATCGGCTGCTGGTACGTGCCCACCTTGAAGAAGGCGAGCTGCAGCGCGTCCTGCCCCGCGGGCGGGTACTGGTTGTTGATGTCGAAGCGCCAGAGGTTGCCGAACTGGTCGCCGCCGTAGATGCGCTGCATGGTGTTGTCGGCTAGGCCGTTGTCCACCCACGCCGCGACCTTGTTCAAGCCCGACGGCGAAGTCGCGCTGCCCACGCCCGTGCTGACGCTGAACTTGAAGGCCCCCGTCCAGGCGTTCAGCACGTAGAGGCGGCCCACGCCGTCGCCCACGTTGTTGTAGCCCGAGGTGAATGCGACCACCCAGGTGCCGTCGGTGAGCTTGCCCACCACCGGGTTGCCGTACGTGTAGCCGAGGTTGGTGTCGGAGTACTCCCAGAGGACCGCCGGGTTGGTCGGGTCGGTCACGTCCAGGGCGAAGTAGCCCTTGCCGCCGCCGCCCAGGCCGCCCACGAGGATCGTCTTCCACGCCGAGCCGTTCCAGATGTCCGTCACCACCGGCGAGCCGTCCACGAAGTACTTGTGGTTGTTCGCGTAGGTGTCGTCCAGCAGGTTCTTCAGGTTCGGCAGGACGAAGGACGGGATGTACGCCCAGCGCTCCACGCCCGTGGCCGAGTCGAAGGCGTGCAGCATGCCGTCGTTCGCGCCCACGTACACCGTGCCCGGACGGTTCTGCACCGCGCTCGAGGTCTTGAACGCCACGTAGTTGTTCTCGGTGTAGTTGAACGGCGGGACGCGCATGTACACCGGCTTGCCGTCGATGATGTCGCCCAGCACGTGCGCGCGCACGCGGTAGAGCTGGTTGGCCGCCGCGTTGGTGCCGCGCTCCTCGTTGCCGTATTGCCCGCGCAGGTAGTTGATCACCGTGTCGGGCGTGGCGGTCGTCTGCTGCAGCGCCGTCCAGCTCGCGTACTGCGACAGTTGCGGCGCGTTGGCCGGAGTGAACCAGTTGGCTAGCTGCGTCGAGCTGAAGTTCGCCGACACGAACGGCGTGAGGGCGCCGTTGAGGTACGTGAAGATCGTGCGCGAGTCCGACGAGTCCGACGTGACCGTGTCGAGCAGCGCCTGCGCCGACCAATTGGCGGTCGTCGAGATGTTGCCCGTCGTGAGGTCGATGGTGCGCGACTGCAGGTCGCCCGTCCATTGCTGCGTCGTGTAGCTCGCGACGAACGCGAAGTTGTCGCCCGCCACCGGCTCCAGGTTCGACGTCGCCGCCGCGGCACCGGCCGCGAGGCGCGCCGAGACTCCGGCGAGCGCGGTATTGAGGCCCGACACCAGGAGGTCCGGGTTCTTCGCGCTGAAGTACTGGCCATGGCCGTTCACCGCCGCGTGCCACAGGTCGTCGATCGTGGTGAGCTGGTCGCCCACGGGCACCGGCCAGTTCTTCGAGCCGGACACGATGGCG
>DATJVS010000062.1:0-11772 GCA_035501715.1 Usitatibacter sp. | reverse complement strand
CTGGTCGTACGCCTTGGCCTCGCCACCGAACTTCTTCGACAGCACCGTCGTGATCGCCGCCGTCAATGTCGTCTTGCCGTGGTCGACGTGACCGATCGTGCCCACGTTCACGTGGGGCTTCGTACGCTCGAATTTTCCCTTGGCCATGATGATTCCTCGCGAGTATCAGGCTGCTGCTTTTTGGTTGACGATCGCCTCGGCGACGTTCTTCGGCGCCTCGGTGTAGTGCTTGAATTCCATCGTGTAGGTCGCGCGGCCCTGCGACATGGAGCGCAGCGTCGTCGAATAGCCGAACATTTCCGACAGCGGCACCTCGGCCTTGATCACGATCGTGCCGGCGACGTCCTCCTGGCCCTGAACGATGCCGCGGCGCGACGAGAGGTCGCCGATCACGTTGCCCACGTAGTCCGCGGGCGTCTCGACTTCCACGGCCATCATCGGCTCGAGGAGCACGGGGCTCGCGCGGCGCATGCCTTCCTTGAAGCCGATCGACGCGGCCATCTTGAACGCGTTCTCGTTCGAGTCGACCTCGTGGTACGAGCCGTAGAAGAGCGTCACCTTCACGTCCACGACCGGGTAACCCGCGAACACGCCGTTGGGCAGCGTCTCCACCAGGCCCTTCTCGACCGCGGGAATGAATTCGCGCGGCACCGCGCCGCCCTTGATCGCGTCGACGAACTCGAAGCCCTTGCCCGGGTTCGGCTCGACCTTGAGCACGACGTGGCCGTACTGGCCGCGGCCGCCGGACTGCTTGACGAACTTGCCCTCGACTTCGGCCACGGGCTTGCGGATCGTCTCGCGGTAGGCGACCTGCGGCTTGCCCACGGAGGCTTCGACGCCGAACTCGCGCTTCATGCGGTCGACGAGGATCTCCAGGTGCAGCTCACCCATGCCCGAGATGATGGTCTGGCCGCTCTCCTCGTCCGTATGGACGCGGAACGACGGGTCTTCCTGCGCCAGGCGATTGAGCGCGATGCCCATCTTCTCCTGGTCGGCCTTGGTCTTGGGCTCCACCGCCTGCGAGATCACGGGCTCCGGGAACACCATGCGCTCGAGGACAATCACCTTGTCCAGGTCGCAAATGGTGTCGCCCGTGGTGGCCTCCTTGAGGCCCACGGCCGCCGCGATGTCGCCCGCGCGGACTTCCTTGATCTCCTCGCGCTGATTCGCGTGCATCTGCAGGAGCCGCCCGATGCGCTCCTTCTTTCCCTTGACCGGGTTGTAGATCGTGTCGCCGGAATTGACCACGCCCGAGTACACGCGGAAGAAGATGAGCTGGCCCACGTACGGGTCGGTCATGATCTTGAACGCGAGGCCCGCGAAGGGCTCGTCGTCCGAGGCCTTGCGCTCGCCCGGCTTGCCGTTCTCGAGCTCGCCCGTCACGGGCGGAATGTCCGTCGGCGCGGGCAGGTACTCGATCACGGCGTCCAGCATCGCCTGCACGCCCTTGTTCTTGAAGGCGCTCCCGCACAGCATCGGCACGATCTCGTTGGCGATCGTGCGCTTGCGCAGCGCCTTCTTGATGTCCTCGTTGGAGAGGTCGCCCTCCTCGAGGTACTTGTGCATGATCTCCTCGTCGGCCTCGGCGGCGCTCTCGACCATCTTCTCGCGCCACTCCTTGCACTGCTCGGCGAGCTCCGCGGGGATGTCCTTGAACTCGAACTTCATGCCCTGGGACGCCTCGTCCCAGTAGATCGCCTTCATGCGGACGAGGTCCACCACGCCCTTGAAGTGGTCCTCGGCGCCGATCGGCACCTGGATGGGCACGGGGTTGGCGCGCAGGCGCTCCTTCATCTGGCGGTAGACCTTGAAGAAGTCGGCGCCGACGCGATCCATCTTGTTCACGAACGCGAGACGCGGGACCTTGTACTTGTTGGCCTGGCGCCACACGGTCTCCGACTGCGGCTGCACGCCGCCCACGGAGTCGTACACCATGCACGCGCCGTCGAGCACGCGCATGGAGCGCTCGACCTCGATCGTGAAGTCCACGTGGCCGGGCGTGTCGATGATGTTGATGCGATGCTCGGGGAACGAGTTGTCCATTCCCTTCCAGAAAGCCGTCGTCGCGGCCGAGGTGATCGTGATGCCGCGCTCGCGCTCCTGCTCCATCCAGTCCATGACTGTCGCGCCGTCATGCACCTCGCCCATCTTGTGGGACACCCCGGTGTAGAAAAGGATGCGCTCCGTGGTCGTGGTCTTGCCGGCGTCGATGTGCGCCGAGATCCCGATGTTGCGGTAGCGTTCGATAGGTGTCTTGCGGGCCACGATGACTCTCTCTTCCCCGGTGCCGCCTGCCTGTAAGCGGCACGCGAGCGGTTTAGGTCCTTTAGAAGCGGTAGTGGGCGAAGGCCTTGTTGGCCTCGGCCATGCGGTGCACTTCTTCCTTCTTCTTCACGGCGCCGCCGCGGCCTTCCGCGGCCTCCATCAGCTCGTTGGCGAGGCGCTGCGCCATGCTCTTCTCGCCGCGCTTGCGGGCCGCCTCGCGGATCCAGCGCATCGACAGGGCCGTGCGGCGCACGGGGCGCACTTCCACAGGCACCTGGTAGTTGGCTCCGCCCACGCGGCGGCTCTTCACTTCCACCATCGGCTTCACGTTGTTGATGGCGGCGTTGAAGACGTCGAAGGCGTCCTTGCCCGACTTCTTCGCGATTGTCTCGAGCGCCCCGTACATGATCCGTTCGGCGACCGACTTCTTGCCGCGGGTCATGAGCACGTTCATGAACTTGGCGACTTCCTCGCTCTTGAACTTCGGATCCGGGAGGATCTCGCGTTTGGGAACTTCTCTGCGACGCGGCATAGGTCTATCCGTGGATGGTTACGTGGTGATTACGCGGCTGTGGTCGTTACGCAGCCTTGGGTTTCTTCGCGCCGTACTTGGAGCGCGACTGCTTGCGGTCCTTCACGCCGGCGGTGTCGAGGCTGCCGCGCACCATGTGGTAGCGCACGCCCGGCAGGTCCTTCACGCGGCCGCCGCGGATGAGCACCACCGAGTGCTCCTGCAGGTTGTGGCCTTCGCCGCCGATGTAGCTGATGACCTCGTAGCCGTTGGTGAGGCGCACCTTGGCGACCTTGCGAAGCGCCGAGTTGGGCTTCTTCGGGGTCGTGGTGTAGACGCGCGTGCACACGCCGCGCTTCTGCGGGCTTCCGCCCAGCGCCGGCACCTTGCTCTTCGTCTGCACCTTCCTGCGAGGTTTCCGCAGCAACTGATTGATCGTCGGCATGTTTTCTCGTGACTTCGTTTGGGAGCAAATCCGCCCGAGGTTGCCGGGTCCCTGGCCTGCAGGACATTGGCCCCCTCGGGCGGGGAAAAAGCTCTCTATTTTAGGGGGTTACGCTCATTTTCGTCAAGCGACCTGCTCGCTGCCCACATCGGCGTCGTCGATCGCGAAACCGAAGGACGTGCTCGAGCCCGGCTCCACTTCCTTCTTCTTGCGCGTGGAGTGGTAGGCGAGGCCCGTGCCCGCCGGGATGAGGCGCCCGACGATGACGTTCTCCTTGAGGCCGCGCAGGTCGTCCTTCTTGCCCATGATCGCCGCCTCCGTGAGCACCCTCGTGGTCTCCTGGAAGGAGGCCGCGGAGATGAACGAGTCGGTCGACAGCGACGCCTTGGTGATGCCGAGCAGGACGTACTCGTAAGTCGCCGGCTTCTTGCCTTCGGGCTTGATGCGGTCGTTCTCCTCGAGGACTTCCGCGCGCTCGACCTGCTCGCCGGTGATGAAGCGCGACTCGCCCGGATCGACGATGGACACGCGGCGAAGCATCTGCCGCACGATCACCTCGATGTGCTTGTCGTTGATCTTCACGCCCTGCAGGCGATAGACGTCCTGCACCTCGTCGATGATGTAGCGCGCGAGCGCCTCCATCCCCTGCAGGCGCAGGATGTCGTGCGGGTCGGCCGGGCCGTCGACGATCATCTCGCCCTTGTTGACCACCTGCCCGTCGTGCACGGTGATGTGCTTGTCCTTCGGGATCAGGTACTCGTGGGCAGCCCCGTCGAAGTCCGTGATGATGAGGCGCTGCTTGCCCTTGGTGTCCTTGCCGAACGACACCGTGCCGGTGATCTCCGCGAGCAGGCCCGCGTCCTTCGGCGAGCGCGCCTCGAACAGCTCCGCCACGCGCGGCAGGCCGCCCGTGATGTCGCGGGTCTTCGACGACTCCTGCGGGATGCGCGCGAGCACGTCGCCCACGGCGACCTGCTGGCCGTTCTTCACGGTGATGATCGCGCCGATCTGGAACGTGTAGTTCACGTTCTGCTCGGACGCGGCGAGCTTCACTTCCTTGCCGCTGGGCCCGATCAGCTTCACCGCAGGGCGAAGGCCCTTGGTGGACGACGTTCCGCGGCGCTTCGGATCGATCACGACCAGGCTCGACAGGCCCGTGGTCTCGTCGATCTGCTTGGCCACGGTCACGCCTTCCTCGACGTTCTCGAAGCGGATCTCGCCCGCGTACTCCGTGATGATGGGTCGCGTGAGCGGATCCCAGCTCGCGAGCGGCTGGCCGGCCTTCACCCGGGCGCCCTCGGTGACCGAGAGCGTGGCGCCGTACGGCACCTTGTGGCGCTCGCGCTCGCGGCCGCTGTCGTCGGAGATCACGATCTCGCCGTTGCGCGAGATGGCGATCGCCTCGCCGCGGGCGTTGGTCACGTGGCGCATGGCCGCGAAGGCCGCGATGCCGTTGGACTTGGCCTCGACCGCGCTCGCCACCGCGGTGCGCGAAGCCGCGCCGCCGATGTGGAACGTGCGCATCGTGAGCTGCGTGCCCGGCTCGCCGATCGACTGCGCGGCGATGACGCCGACCGCCTCGCCCACGTTCACGCGGGTGCCGCGGCCCAGGTCGCGTCCGTAGCAGGACGCGCAGATGCCGTAGCGCGTGTCGCAGGTGAGCGGCGTGCGCACCTTCACCTCGTCGATGCCGTGCTTCTCGATCCTCGAGACCGCGTCCTCGTCGAGGAGCGATCCGGCGGCGACCAGCACCTCCTGGGTCTCGGTGTTGAAGACGTCCGAGGCGGTCACGCGGCCGAGGATGCGCTCGCGCAGCGCCTCGACCACCTCGCCGCCCTCCACCAGCGCCTTCATCGCCATGCCGGTCGTCGTGCCGCAGTCCTCCTCGATCACCACGAGGTCCTGGGTGACGTCGACGAGGCGGCGCGTGAGGTAGCCCGAGTTCGCGGTCTTCAGCGCCGTGTCCGCCAGGCCCTTGCGGGCGCCGTGCGTGGAGATGAAGTACTGCAGGACGTTCAGGCCCTCGCGGAAGTTCGCCGTGATGGGCGTCTCGATGATCGAGCCGTCGGGCTTGGCCATGAGGCCGCGCATGCCCGCGAGCTGGCGGATCTGCGCCGCCGAGCCGCGCGCCCCGGAGTCGGCCATCATGTAGATGGCGTTGAACGACTCCTGGTTCACTTCCTTGCCCTTGGAGTCGGTGACCCTCGTGTTGCCCAGCTGGTCCATCATCGCCTTGGCGATCTGGTCGCCGGCGCGGCCCCAGATGTCCACGACCTTGTTGTAGCGCTCGCCCTGGGTCACGAGGCCGGAGGTGTACTGGCGCTCGATCTCCTTCACTTCCTTCTCGCTCTCGTCGATGATGCCGGCCTTCTCGCCCGGGATGAGCAGGTCGTCCACGCAGATCGAAAGGCCCGCGCGGGTGGCGAACGAGAAGCCCGTGTACATGAGCTTGTCGGCGAAGATCACCGTCTCGCGGATGCCCACCTTGCGGAACGCCTCGTTGATGAGCTTGGAGATCTCCTTCTTCTTGAGCGGCTTGTTGATGATCGAGAAGGACAGGCCCGCCGGGAGGATCTCCGACATGAGCGCACGGCCCACCGTGGTCTCGTAGCGGTTGATGACCTCGGTGAGGCTGCCGTCGTCGTTGCGGCGGAACTCCTTGATGCGCACCGTGATCCTGGCGTGCAGCTCCACTCCGCCCGACTCGTAGGCGCGGCTCACTTCCGAGATGTTGGTGAACATCGAGCCTTCGCCCCTCGCGTTCACGCGCTCGCGCGTGGCGTAGTACAGGCCCAGCACGATGTCCTGCGAGGGCACGATGACCGGCTCGCCGTGCGCGGTGTGCAGCACGTTGTTGGACGACAGCATGAGCGTGCGCGCCTCCATCTGCGCTTCGAGCGAGATCGGCACGTGCACGGCCATCTGGTCGCCGTCGAAGTCCGCGTTGAACGCGGCGCAGACGAGCGGATGCAGCTGGATCGCCTTGCCTTCGATGAGGACCGGCTCGAAGGCCTGGATGCCGAGGCGGTGCAGCGTCGGCGCGCGGTTGAGCAGCACCGGGTGCTCGCGGATCACGTCCTCGAGGATGTCCCACACCACCGGCTCCTGGCTTTCCACCATGCGCTTGGCCGCCTTGATTGTCGTGGCGAGCCCCATGATCTCCAGCTTGTGGAAGATGAAGGGCTTGAAGAGCTCGAGCGCCATGAGCTTGGGCAGGCCGCACTGGTGGAGCTTCAACGTCGGGCCGACCACGATCACGGAACGTCCCGAGTAGTCGACGCGCTTGCCGAGCAGGTTCTGGCGGAAGCGGCCGCTCTTGCCCTTGATCATGTCGGCGAGCGACTTCAACGCGCGCTTGTTCGCGCCCGTCATCGCCTTGCCGCGGCGGCCGTTGTCGAGCAGCGAGTCCACGGCCTCCTGGAGCATGCGCTTCTCGTTGCGCACGATGATCTCGGGCGCTTTCAACTCGAGCAGCCGCTTCAGGCGGTTGTTGCGGTTGATGACGCGGCGGTAGAGGTCGTTCAGGTCCGAGGTCGCGAAGCGGCCGCCGTCGAGCGGCACGAGCGGACGCAGGTCCGGCGGCAGCACGGGCAGCACTTCCATGATCATCCAGTCGGGCTTGATGCCGGACTTGTTGAACGCCTCGAGCACCTTCAGGCGCTTGGCGATCTTCTTGATCTTGGTCTCGGAGCCGGTGGCGGCGAGCTCGGTGCGCAGCGTGTCGATCTCGTGGCCCACGTCGAGCTTGCGCAACAGGTCGCGGATACCCTCGGCGCCCATGGCCGCGGAGAAGTCGTCGCCGTACTCCTCGACCTTCGCGAGGTAGTCGTCCTCCGAGAGGAGCTGGCAGCGATTGAGCGGCGTCATGCCCGGGTCGGTCACGACGTAGGCCTCGAAGTAGAGCACGCGCTCGATGTCGCGAAGCGTCATGTCGAGCACCATGCCCAGGCGTGACGGCAGGCTCTTCAGGAACCAGATGTGCGCCACCGGCGAGGCGAGCTCGATGTGGCCCATGCGCTCGCGGCGCACCTTCGTGAGCGTCACCTCGACGCCGCACTTCTCGCAGATCACGCCGCGGTGCTTCAGGCGCTTGTACTTGCCGCACAGGCACTCGTAGTCCTTGATCGGCCCGAAGATCTTCGCGCAGAAAAGGCCGTCCCTCTCCGGCTTGAAGGTGCGGTAGTTGATCGTCTCCGGCTTCTTCACCTCGCCGTAGGACCACGAGCGGATCTTCTCGGGAGAGGCGAGCCCGATGCGGATGGCGTCGAACTCTTCTTCCTGGGTGACCTGCTTGAACAGATCGAGCAATGCTTTCATTCGCTTAGTCTCCTGTCCTGCCTGATCAATAACGCTCGAGGTCGATGTCGATCGCGAGCGAGCGGATCTCCTTCACCAGCACGTTGAACGACTCGGGCATGCCCGCCTCGATCTTGTGCTCGCCCTTCACGATGTTCTCGTACACCTTCGTGCGCCCCTGCGTGTCGTCGCTCTTGACGGTGAGCATCTCCTGCAGCGTGTAGGCCGCGCCGTAGGCTTCCAGCGCCCAGACCTCCATCTCGCCGAAGCGCTGGCCGCCGAACTGCGCCTTGCCGCCCAGCGGCTGCTGGGTGACGAGCGAGTACGGGCCGGTCGAGCGCGCGTGCATCTTGTCGTCGACGAGGTGGTGGAGCTTGAGGATGTGCATGTAGCCCACGGTGACCGGGCGGTCGAACGCGTCGCCCGTGCGGCCGTCGAAGAGCGTGATCTGGCCGCTGCGCGGAAGGCCCGCGAGCTCCAGCATGTCCTTGATCTCCACCTCGGTCGCGCCGTCGAACACGGGCGTGGCGAAGGGAAGCCCCGACTGCAGGTTCCTCGCGAGCTCGAGCACCTCCTCGTCGGAGAAGGCGGCGATCTCTTCCTTCTTGCCGGTCGAGTTGTAGATCTTGTCGAGGAACTTGCGGACCTTCGCCGCGCCTTCATTCGCGCGCAGCATCTCCTGGATGCGCAGGCCCACGCCCTTGGCGGCCCACCCGAGGTGGGTCTCCAGGATCTGGCCCACGTTCATCCGCGAGGGAACGCCCAGGGGATTGAGCACGATGTCCACCGGCGTGCCGTCGGCCATGAACGGCATGTCTTCCACCGGCACGATCTTGGAGATCACGCCCTTGTTGCCGTGACGGCCGGCCATCTTGTCGCCCGGCTGCAGGCGGCGCTTCACCGCGACGTAGACCTTCACCATCTTCTGCACGCCCGGGGGAAGCTCGTCGCCCTGCGTGAGCTTCTTCTTCTTCTCCTCGAACGCGCGGTCGAACTCCTTGCGCGTGAGATCGAGCGACTCGCGCAACTGCTCGAGCTGCGCCGCGGCATCCTCGTCCTGCAGGCGGATGTCGAACCAGTCGTGGCGATCGGTCTCCTGCAGGTACTGCTTGGTGACCTTCGCGCCCTTGGCGAGCTTCTTGCCGCCCTTGGCGGTCTTGTTGACGATGACCTTCTCGATGCGCGTGAACGCGTCGTCCTCGACGATGCGCAGCTGGTCCTGCAGGTCCTTGCGGTAGTCCTTGAGTTGCTCGTCGATGATCTGCTGGGCGCGCTTGTCGCGCTGGATGCCCTCGCGCGTGAAGACCTGCACGTCGATCACGGTGCCGGAGATGCCCGACGGCACGCGAAGCGAAGTGTCCTTCACGTCGGAGGCCTTCTCGCCGAAGATCGCGCGCAGCAGCTTCTCCTCCGGCGTGAGCTGCGTCTCGCCCTTGGGCGTGACCTTGCCCACGAGCACGTCGGCGGCCTCGACTTCCGCGCCGATGTACACGATGCCGGACTCGTCCAGGCGCGAGAGCATGCGCTCGGAGAGGTTCGAGATGTCGCGCGTGATCTCCTCGGGCCCCAGCTTCGTGTCGCGCGCCACGACCACCAGCTCCTCGATGTGGATCGAGGTGTAGCGGTCCTCGGCGACGATGCGCTCGGAGATGAGGATCGAGTCCTCGAAGTTGTAGCCGTTCCACGGCATGAACGCCACGAGCAGGTTCTGGCCGAGCGCGAGCTCGCCCATGTCCGTCGAGGCGCCGTCGGCCACCACGTCGCCGGCGGCGATCACGTCGCCCACCTTCACCAGCGGGCGCTGGTTGATGTTGGTGTTCTGGTTGGAGCGCGTGTACTTGGTGAGGTTGTAGATGTCCACCCCGGCTTCGCCCGGGCGGGTTTCGGCGTCGTTCACGCGGACCACGAGACGCCCCGCGTCCACGTAGTCGACGCGGCCGCCGCGGCGTGCCTGCACCGCGGTGCCCGAGTCGATCGCCACCGTGCGCTCGATGCCCGTGCCCACGAGGGGCTTCTCGGCGCGAAGGCAAGGAACCGCCTGGCGCTGCATGTTCGAGCCCATGAGCGCGCGGTTGGCGTCGTCGTGCTCGAGGAACGGGATGAGCGATGCGGCCACCGACACGATCTGGGAGGGCGCCACGTCGATGTACTCGATCTTGTCCGAGGTCGAGAGCGTGAACTCGTTGCGGTGGCGGCAGGAGACCAGCTCGTCGACGAACTTGCCGGCCTTGTCCAGCTCGGCGTTCGCCTGCGCGATCACGTACTTGCCTTCCTCGATCGCCGACAGGTACTCGATCTCCTTGGAGACCTTGCCGTCCTTCACGCGGCGGTACGGCGTCTCGATGAAGCCGAAGTCGTTGGTGCGCGCATACAGGGCGAGCGAGTTGATGAGGCCGATGTTCGGGCCTTCCGGCGTCTCGATCGGGCAGACGCGGCCGTAGTGGGTCGGGTGCACGTCGCGCACCTCGAAGCCGGCGCGCTCGCGCGTGAGGCCTCCGGGCCCCAGCGCGGAGATGCGGCGCTTGTGGGTGATCTCCGAGAGCGGGTTGGTCTGGTCCATGAACTGCGACAGCTGGGACGAGCCGAAGAATTCCTTGATCGCCGCCGAGACCGGCTTCGCGTTGATGAGGTCGTGCGGCATCAGGTTCTCGCTCTCGGCCTGCGAGAGGCGCTCGCGCACCGCGCGCTCGACGCGCACGAGGCCCGAGCGGAACTGGTTCTCCGCCAGCTCGCCCACGGAACGCACGCGGCGGTTGCCGAGGTGGTCGATGTCGTCGATCTCGCCGCGGCCGTTGCGAAGCTCCACGAGGATCTTGATCACGGCGACGATGTCGTCGTTGGACAGCGTCATCGGGCCCGTGAGCTCGTCGCGGCCCACGCGCCGGTTGAACTTCATGCGGCCCACGGCCGACAGGTCGTAGCGGTCCTCGCTGAAGAAGAGGCCGTTGAACAGCGTCTTCACGGCGTCTTCCGTCGGCGGCTCGCCGGGGCGCATCATGCGGTAGATCGCGACCTGGGCGTTCAGCGCGTCCGTGGTCTCGTCCACGCGCAGCGTCTGGGAGATGTACGGCCCCTGGTCGAGGTCGTTGGTGTAGAGCGTCTTCACTTCCTCGATGCCGGCCTCGAGGATCTTCTTGAGGGCGGCTTCCGTGACCTCGTCGTTCGCGTTCGCGACGACCTCGCCGGTCTCCTTGTTGACGAGGCCCTTGGCGAGCGTGCGGCCGAGCAGGAAATCGGGCTCGACGGTGAGCTTCTTCATGCCCGCGGCTTCCATCTCGCGGATGTGCTTCACCGTGATGCGCTTGTCCTTCTGGACGATCGCCTTGCCGGCCTTGGTGACGATGTCGAACTTGGCGATCTCGCCGCGCATGCGCTCGGGCACCACCTCGAACTCGATGCCCTTCTTGGTGATGTGGAACGTGTCGAAGGAGAAGAACTGCTCGAGGATCTTCTCGGCGTTGTAGCCGAGCGCCTTCAGCAGGATGGTGACCGGCATCTTGCGGCGCCGGTCGACGCGGAAATAGAGGTAGTCCTTCGGGTCGAACTCGAAGTCGAGCCACGAGCCGCGGTAGGGGATCACGCGCGCCGAGAAGAGGAGCTTGCCCGAGGAGTGCGTCTTGCCGCGGTCGTGCTCGAAGAACACGCCCGGCGAGCGGTGCAGCTGCGACACGATGACGCGCTCGGTGCCGTTGATGATGAAGGAGCCGTTGCGGGTCATGAGCGGGATCTCGCCCATGTACACCTCCTGCTCCTTCACTTCCTTCACCGTGGGCTTGGAGGCCTCGCGGTCCATGATCGTGAGGCGGACCTTCGCGCGCAGGGGGCTGGCGAAGGTGAGGCCGCGCTGCTGGCACTCCACCACGTCGAACGGCGGCTCGCCCAGCCCGTAGCTCACGAACTCCAGGCGGGCGTTGCCCGAGTGGCTGGAAATCGGGAATACGGAGGTGAACGCCGATTGCAGGCCCATCTCGCGGCGCCCGTCGGCCGGCACTTCGGCCTGCAGGAACTGCGCGTACGAGTTGATCTGGGTGGCGAGGAGGAACGGCACATCCAGCACGGACGCGCGCTTGGCGAAGCTCTTGCGGATGCGCTTCTTCTCGGTGAACGAGTAGGTCATGGGGGCTCCGAAAATCACGGCGCGATACCTTCAGGCACGCGCGCCGACCTGCACCCGACTGGCGCTCATGGCCTGGTGGCTCGCCCCTACGAGCCGCTGGCGGACAGCCATGCTGGAACGCATGGCCCGACCAAACCG
>DATJVS010000061.1:0-5222 GCA_035501715.1 Usitatibacter sp. | reverse complement strand
CACGACGCGAAGGCCGTTCACGACGGCCGCGCCCACGATGATCGCGGTGCCGTGCTGGTCGTCGTGGAAGACCGGGATCTTCATGCGCTCGCGCAGCTTCCTCTCGATGTAGAAGCACTCGGGCGCCTTGATGTCCTCGAGATTGATGCCGCCGAAAGTGGGCTCGAGCGCGGCGATGATGTCCACGAGCTTGTCCGGGTCGCGCTCGGCGAGCTCGATGTCGAACACGTTGATGCCCGCGAATTTCTTGAAGAGGACGCCCTTGCCCTCCATCACGGGCTTGCCCGCGAGGGGACCGATGGCGCCCAGGCCCAGCACCGCGGTGCCGTTGGTCACGACGGCGACGAGGTTCCCGCGCACGGTGAGCTCGCGCGCCGCGGCGGGGTTCTCGACGATCGCCTCGCAGGCGGCCGCCACGCCGGGCGTGTAGGCGAGGGCGAGATCGTGCTGCGTGATCAGGGACTTGGTGGCAGCGACCTCCACCTTCCCGGGCACGGGCAGTCGATGGTATTCGAGCGCGGCTTTCCGAAGGTCGTCTAGCATGGCTAACTCACTGAGTGACAACCGTTTTTTGGGGAAACATTTTAGCACGGCGGTGCGGGCGCTACCATGTCCGCCGGCCCGAGCTTGACATGACGTAACTATATAACCAAGAATGTCGTCATGAATCGCAACTACCTCCGCGCCATCCCCCGGGAGTGGCGGACGATCTCGCGGGCCTTCACGGCGCTGGGCGACGAGCATCGGCAGCGGATCCTGCTCACGTTCGAGAAGGGCGAGAGGCTCAACGTCGGACAGATCGTGGAGGTGTCCACGCTCTCGCGCTCGGCCGTCTCGCACCACCTGAAGCTCCTGCGCGAGGCGGGCGTGCTCGACAGCGAGAAGATCGGCAAGGAAGTCTGGTACTGGGTGAACAAGAAGTTCCTGGAGGAGTCGCTGCACGCGGTGCTCTCGTTCATCCGGGAGCGATCGTGATGCGGCGGCGCGATTTCCTGGGACTTGCCGGTGCCGCGGCCTCGGCGGCGCTGCTGGGCGGCTGCGACAAGTCGCTCGAGGAGGGACTGCTGGGCGATTGCCGCGTGATGAAGGACCCCGGGCGCGTTCCGCTCGTGCAGGCGGCGTGGCAAGGGCTCGACCCCGAGCGCGTCTGGGACATGCACGTGCACCTCTTCGGCAACGGCCGCAGCCGCTCGGGCGTCTGGGCCGATGCCGCGATCGACATGCCGACGGGCATCGACGCGCGCGTCCGCAAGAAGCTCTTCATGAACGGCGGCTGCGTGGGCGAGGACGAGGCGCGCGTGGACCAGGGCATGGTGGAGCGCCTTGCGTTGCTGGCCGATCAATTTCCGGCGGGCGCGAAATTCATGCTGCTCGCCTTCGATTTCACCTACGACGAGTCGGGCAGGAAGCGCGAGGACCTCACCACGTTCAGCGTCTCGGACGAATACGCGAAGCGCGTGGCGGCGGCGCACCCGGACCGGTTCGAATGGATCTGCTCGGTGCATCCGTATCGTGCCGATGCGCTGGAGGCGTTGCGTGCGGCGCACGACGCGGGCGCGCGCGCCGTGAAGTGGCTCCCGCCCTCCATGGCGATCGACCTTCGCTCGCCCAGGTGCACGCCGTTCTACGACGAGTGCGTGAAGCTCAAGATGCCGCTCCTCGTGCACGTGGGCGAAGAGAAGGCCGTGGAAGGTGCGCACCGCGAAGAGTTTGCCGATCCGCTCACGCTGCGCGCTCCGCTCGATCGCGGCGTGCGCGTGATCGGCGCCCATTGCGCGACGCTGGGGCCGGGCAACTTCGAGCGCTTCAAGGGCTTGATGGCCGAGCGCCAGTACGAGGGCCGCCTCTTCGGCGACATCTCCGCGATCACGCTCTACAACCGCGCCGACGAGTGGCGCGACATCCTCGCCACGCTTCCCAGGTGGGAAGGGCGGCTGCTCAACGGCTCCGACTATCCGCTGGTGGGCATCCTTCCGCTCTACTCGATGAACGCGATGGTGAAGGCGGGCGTGCTGGACGAGCGCGTGGTGCCGGCGCTTCGCGAGCTGCACCAGGGCAACGCGCTCCTGTTCGATTTCGTGTTGAAGCGTAACCTTCGCTGGGGCACGGCCACGATCCCGGCCTCGGCCTACGAAACCCGGGGATTCTTCGCGTGAACCAATATCGACTGTTGGGCGAGCGGCGTTTCGCGGCGCTCTTCTGGACGCAGTTCCTGGGCGCGGCCAACGACAACCTCTTCAAGTTCGCCTTCACCTTGCTCGCCACCTATCACGCGGCCGAGTGGGGCGGCTACGACGCCACGCGCGTGGGCTTCATCATCGCCGCGATCTTCATCGCGCCCTACATCCTGTTCTCCGCGACATCCGGCCAGGTGGCGGACAAGTTCGACAAGGGCAACGTGATGCGCTTCGTGAAGAGCCTCGAGATCGTCATCATGGCGATCGCGGCCTACGGGTTCGCCACGCATCACGCGCCGGCTCTCTATGCGTGCGTGTTTCTCATGGGCTGCCACTCGACGCTCTTCGGCCCGGTGAAGTACGCGTACCTGCCCCAGCATCTTTCGACGGCGGAGCTGACGGGCGGCAATGGCCTGGTCGAGATGGGAACGTTCGTCGCGATCCTGCTGGGGACGATGGCGGGCGGCATCCTCGTGAGCGAGATGGGGCCGGCGGCGGTGGCGTGGTCGTGCCTCGCGATCGCGGCGCTGGGGCGATTGGCTTCGCAGTTCGTGCCGCCATCGCCTTCGTCGGAGCCGGATCTCAGGATCAACTGGAATCCGATCAGCGAGACGTGGGCGAACCTCCGGCTCGCGGCCAAGCGCCAGGCGGTGTTCAATTCGCTCATCGGCATCTCGTGGCTGTGGTTCTTCGGCTCGATCTTCCTCACGTCCTTCACGCCGTTCGCGCGCGACGTGCTGCACGGCGACGAGAACGTGGTGACGCTGCTGCTCGCGGTGTTCTCGTTCGGCATCGGCGGCGGGTCGCTCCTGTGCGAGCGGCTCTCGGGCAAGAAGATCGAGATCGGGCTGGTGCCCTTCGGCTCCATCGGCATGACCCTCTTCGCGATCGACATCTGGTATTCGTCCTCGACGCTCACGGCGACGGGCATGCGCGGCGTGGGGCCGTTCCTCGCCGATCCGCAGTCGTGGCACGTGATGGCGGATCTTTTCCTCGTGGCGCTCTTCGGGGGATTCTTCTCGGTGCCGCTCTATGCGTTGATCCAGGCGCTCGCCGAGCCTTCGCACCGCGCGCGCATCATCGCGGCGAACAACATCATGAACGCGCTCTTCATGTGCGTGGCCTCGCTGATGGCGAGCGCGCTGCTCTCGGAAGGGCTCACGCTGCCGGAGCTCTTCCTGGTGGTGGGGCTCATGAACGCGGCGGTGGCCTGCTACATCTACATGCTGGTGCCCGAGTTCCTGATGCGGTTCATCTGCTGGCTGCTGATCCACACGATCTACCGGCTGGAGAAGAGTGGCCTGGAGAACATCCCGGAGGAGGGGCCCGCGGTGCTCGTGTGCAACCACGTGAGCTTCGTCGATCCGCTGGTGGTGCTCGCGGCCAGTCCGCGGCCGATCCGCTTCGTGATGGACCACCGGATTTTCGCGACGCCCGTGATCTCGTTCGTGTTCCGCACGGGGAAGGCGATCCCGATCGCGCCGGCGAAGGAGAACGCGAAGCTGCTGGATGCCGCGTACGACGAGGTGTCGAAGGCGCTGCGTGCGGGCGAGCTCGTGGCGATCTTTCCCGAGGGGCGCATCACCGATAATGGCGAGCTCTATCCGTTCCGCTCGGGGATCGAACGCATCGTCGAGCGCGATCCCGTGCCGGTGATTCCGCTGGCACTCCGTGGGCTGTGGGGGAGCTTCTTCAGCCGCAAGGACGGCGCGGCGTTCTCGAAGCTCCATCGGCTGGCGGGATTGTTTCGCAAGATCGCGCTCGTGGCCGGCGCTCCCGTCGCTCCTTCGATCGCGACGCGCGAGCTGCTGCAACAGACCGTGCAATCCATGCGGGGAGACTGGAAATGATCTGGGTCCTGACGATCGTCGGCGCGTTGATCGGCGGCCTCATCGGCGAGTGGCCCGGCTTCTTCGCGATGGGATTCCTCGGCTGGATCGTCGGATTCATCATCAAGTCGAGCCGCCAGCCCCAGCCCGCGCCCAGCAAGGCCCCGCCCTCCGACCGCACAAGGATCGAAGCCCTCGAGCGCCGTGTCGCGGCCTTGGAGGCGCGCTTGGGGTCAGAGCCCTTTTCCGCGGAAAAGGGGACAGATCACGAGGTCGCTGCGCAGCCGCCGGAGCCGGTTCCAGCCGTCCAACAACCGGAAACTGTCCCTGCGGCCGAGCGTGAGCCGGTCATCGTCCCCGTCGAGGAGGTGAAGTCCGAGGTCGCGGCAGAGGGATCTGTCCCCATTTCGACGAAAAGGGGCTCTGACCCCAATTTCATCGTGCGCGTGGGGTTGGTCATTCTTTTCGTGGGGCTCGCGTTCCTGGTGAAGTACGGGGTCGAGCACGACATGATCCCGGTGGAGCTGCGCATCGCGGCGGTGGCGGCGGCGGGCATCGCGCTGCTGGTGATGGGATGGCGGCTGCGGGAGAAGAGGGCGGGCTACGCGCTCTCCATGCAGGGCGGCGGCGTGGCGGTGCTCTATCTCACCGTGTTCGGCTCGCTCAAGCTCTATCACCTGCTGCCCGCGGGCCTCGCCTTCGCGTTCCTCGTGGTGATCGCGGTGCTCTCGGCGTTCCTCGCCATCGCGCAGGACTCGCTCGCGCTCGCCGTCTTCGGCGCCGCCGGCGGCTTCCTCGCCCCCGTCTTCGCCTCCACCGGCAGCGGCAGCCACATCCTTCTCTTCAGCTACTACCTGGTGCTCAACGCCGGCATCTTCGCCATCGCGTGGTTCCGTGCGTGGCGCGTGCTGAACGTGGTGGGCTTCCTCTTCACCTTCCTCATCGGCCTCGCGTGGGGCGAGCGCTCGTACGTGCCGGAGCTCTTCTCCACCACCGAGCCCTTCCTCATCGCGTTCTTCGGCCTGTACGTGATGATCGCGATCCTCTTCGCGCGCGGCAAGGTGGCGCTCGAGCAGCAGTACGTGGACGGCACCATCGTCTTCGGCGTGCCCCTCGCGGCGTTCGGCCTGCAGGCGGGGCTCATGCGCGGCATCGAGTTCGGCCTCGCCTTCTCGAGCCTCGCCGCGGGCGCGCTCTACATCGTCCTCACGATGCT
>DATJVS010000060.1:0-24893 GCA_035501715.1 Usitatibacter sp. | reverse complement strand
CCGTAGTAGTTCGAGACCAGCTCCGACCACACCGGGCCGGGGCTCGTGGTGAAGCGCCCGAGCGTCGCGACGAGCGAGGGCGGCAGCCCCAGCGCCGAGAGCACCGGGCGGAAGTATCCGTCGTCCGAGAGGCTGTCGCCGAAGACGACGACGCTGCTGAACTGCTGGGCATTGACGGACGTGGCGCCGGCGCCGGCGAAAAGCGAAAGCAGCACGGCGGGCAGTACGCGTTTCTTCAAGTTCATGGCCTCTCCTCGATGGCGGTTCTTATGGGACTAATCTTCGCACACTTCGCAAGCTCAGTAGACCCGCCGCACGAGGTGGGCTTCGTGCAGCATGTGGGTCGCGATTTCCTCGATGGATTTCGTGGTCGAGTCCAGGAACGGGATGCCCGCCTGGGCCATCAGCTTCTCCGCGGCGGCCACCTCGTAGCGGCAGTTGTCGAGCGAGGCGTACTTCGAGTCGGGGCGCCGCTCCTTGCGGATCTGCTGCAGCCGCTCGGGCGTGATCGAAAGGCCCCACACCTTCTGCTTGAGCGGCAATAGCGACGGCGGCAGGCGGTTGGCCTCGAGGTCCTCGGGAATGAGCGGATAGTTCGCCGCCTTGATGCCGAACTGCATCGCCATGTAGAGGCACGTCGGCGTCTTGCCGCTGCGCGACACGCCCACCAGCACGATGTCGGCTTCCTCGAGCCCGCGGTGCGTGACCCCGTCGTCGTGCGACAGGGTGTAGTTGATCGCCTCGATGCGGTGGTTGTAGTCCTTCACGTTGGCGGTGCTGTGCGCCATGCCCACGGCGTGCATGGACTTGGCGCCCAGCTCGGCCTCCAGCGGCACGATGAAGCGCTCGAAGACGTCGAGCACCAGGCCGTCGGCCTTGTTGATCTCGGCGCGCACCTTGTCGTCCACGATGGAGCTGAAGACGAGCGGGCGCTCGCCCGAGTCCTTGTGCGCGGCGTCGATCTGCCCCACCGCCTCGTGCGCCTTCGGGATGGTGTCGATGAAGGGCAGCGTGACGCGGACGAAATCGAAGCCGGAGAACTGCGTGAGCAGGGACGACCCGAGGGCCTCGACTGTGATGCCGGTGCGGTCGGAGACGAAGAAGACGCTCTTTCGATGGGCCATTTGCGCGGGGGGAATCGGGCGTACGTCCGATATAATTACAAATTTCCCCCAATCGCGTCACTCCCGGAAAACGGCTTCCGCATGGCGAACCGCTACGTCCTTCCCCTCGAAAACCTGCGCATGACCGACGTGGCGAGCGTCGGGGGCAAGAACGCCTCCCTCGGGGAGCTCATCAGCCAGCTCTCCTCCGCGGGCGTGCGCGTGCCGGGGGGATTCGCCACCACGGCGCAGGCCTTCGACGATTTCCTCGCGCACAACAACCTGGCCGAGTCCATCGGCAGGATCGTGGGCGCGGTGGACGTGAACGACGTGGGAGCGCTATCAAGGGCCGGCGCGCAGGTGCGCGCGATGGTCGAGCAGGCGGCGTTCCCGCCGGAGCTCGAGCGCCAGGTCCGCGAGGAGTACGCGCGGGTCGCGGGTTCCACCAACGCGAGCTTCGCGGTGCGTTCCTCGGCCACGGCCGAGGACCTGCCCGATGCCTCTTTCGCCGGCCAGCAGGAGACCTACCTCAACATCCGCGGCATCGACAACATCCTCGATGCCATCCGGCGCGTGTTCGCGTCGCTCTACAACGACCGCGCCATCGCCTATCGCGTGCACAAGGGCTTCTCGCACGCGGAAGTGTCGATCTCCGCGGGCGTGCAGCGCATGGTGCGCAGCGACCTGGGTGCCGCGGGCGTCATGTTCACAATGGACACCGAGTCGGGCTTCCGCGAGGTGGTGTTCGTCACCTCGAGCTATGGCCTGGGCGAGACAGTCGTGCAGGGCGCGGTCAATCCCGACGAGTTCTACGTCTCGAAGCTCTGCATCGCCAACGGCAAGCCGGGAATCCTGCGCCGGGGGCTGGGCGGCAAGGCGGTGAAGCTCGTCTTCGACAGCGAATCGAAGGCGGGACGCTCGGTGAAGGAAGTGGAAGTGGCGCCCGCCGATCGCGAGCGCTTCTCGCTCACCGACGCGCAGGTGGAAGAGCTCGCGCGCTACGCGATGTCGATCGAGAAGCACTACGGCCGCCCCATGGACATCGAGTGGGGCTGCGACGGCGAGGACGGCGGGATCTACGTCCTGCAGGCGCGCCCCGAGACGGTGAAGAGCCAGGAAAAGCGCCGCGACACGCTCACGCGCTATCGCATCGGCAAGCGCGGCGAAGTGCTCGCGAGCGGCCGCGCCATCGGCTCGAAGATCGGCCAGGGCAAGGTGCGCATCATCATGGACGTCTCGCAGATCGCGAAGGTCCACGACGGCGACGTGCTCGTGACGGACATGACCGATCCCAACTGGGAGCCGGTGATGAAGCGGGCGTCGGCCATCGTCACCAATCGCGGCGGCCGCACGTGCCACGCCGCGATCATCGCCCGCGAGCTGGGCGTCCCCGCGGTCGTCGGCTGCGAGGACGCGACCGAGAAGCTCGCCGACGGCAGCGACGTCACCGTCTCGTGCGCCGAGGGCGACACGGGATACATCTACGCCGGCAGGATGGACTTCGAGCAGGTCGAGGTGAAGCTCGACAAGATGCCCGCGATCCCGGTGAAGATCGCGATGAACGTGGGCAACCCGCAGCTCGCGTTCGATTTCTGCCAGCTGCCCAACGAGGGCGTGGGGCTCGCCCGCCTCGAGTTCATCATCTCGAACACGATCGGCATCCATCCCAAGGCGTGCCTCGAGTACGCCACGCTCCCCGCGGAGCTGAAGGCCCAGGTCGCGCGCCAGTCGCGCGGCTACGAGAACCCGGTGCGCTTCTACGTGGACAAGATCACCGAGGGCGTGGCCACGATCGCCGCGGCGTTCTGGCCGAAGAAGGTGATCGTGCGCATGTCGGACTTCAAGAGCAACGAGTACCGCAACCTGATCGGCGGCACCAAGTACGAGCCCCACGAAGAGAACCCGATGCTGGGCTTCCGAGGCGCCTCGCGCTACATCGCCGCCTCGTTCCGCGAGTGCTTCCGCCTCGAGTGCGAGGCGATGAGGAAGGTGCGCGACACGATGGGCCTCACCAACGTCGAGCTCATGGTCCCGTTCGTGCGCACGCTCAAGGAAGGCGAGCAGGTCCTCGCGATCATGAAGGAGTACGGCCTGGAGCGCGGCAGGAACGGCCTTCGCGTCGTGATGATGTGCGAGATCCCGTCCAACGCGATCCTCGCCGACGAGTTCCTCAAGCACTTCGACGGCTTCTCCATCGGCTCGAACGACATGACGCAGATGACGCTGGCCCTGGACCGCGACTCCGGGCTCGTGATGGACGCCTTCGACGAGCGCGACGCGGCGGTGAAACGCATGCTGCACCTCGCGATCCAGGCCTGCCGCAAGCACGGCAAGTACGTGGGCATCTGCGGCCAGGGGCCGAGCGACTATCCCGACCTCGCCGAATGGCTCATGGCCGAGGGCATCGAGTCGATGTCGCTCAATCCCGATACCGTGGTCGAGACGTGGCTTCACCTGGCGAGGGCGGGGTTGAAGCAGACTGAAAAGCAGTAACCCGTGGTTCGACCCTTTCATCCATGCATTGGCACTTCGCCCGCTTCGACGACCTTTCCCCGCGCGACATCCACGACCTCTACCAGGCTCGCGTCGCGGTGTTCGTGCTCGAGCAGAAATGCCCTTTCCAGGACGTGGACGGCGCCGATCCGCAGTGCTGGCACCTGATCGGGCGCGCGTCGCCGCAGGGCGAGGTGCTCGCGTATTCGCGCCTCGTCCCGCCCGGCGTGAAATACCCTGAGCCTTCCATCGGCCGCGTGCTCACCACGGCCGCGGCGCGGCGCACGGGCGCGGGGCGCGAGCTCATGGCCGAGTCGATCGCGCGCCTGGAGAAGCTCTGGCCGGGGCGGCCGATCCGCATCGGCGCGCAGCAATACCTGGAGCGCTTCTACGGCAGCTTCGGATTTGCCCGCACCTCGGCGCCTTATGACGAGGACGGCATCATGCACATCGAGATGACGAGGAACGGATGATGGGACAGCAACTGAAGGGAAGGTCGGCGCTCATCACGGGCTCGACGAGCGGCATCGGCCAGGGCATCGCCGAGGCGTTCGCCGCCGAGGGCGCCAGCATCATGCTGAACGGTTTCGGCGACAAGGCGGCGATCGAGGCGCTGCGCGCGCGGCTCGAGAAGCAGTCCGGCGCGATCGTGGACTATCACGGCGCCGACATGTCGAAGCCCGCCGAGATCGAGGCGATGATGAAGCGCGCCGCCGAACGCTTCGGCGCCGTGGACATCCTCGTGAACAACGCAGGCATCCAGCACGTGGCGCCCGTGGATGAGTTCCCGCCGGAGAAATGGGACGCGATCATCGCGATCAACCTCACTTCGGCGTTCCATTGCACGCGGCTCGCGCTCCCGGGAATGAAGAAGAAGCGCTGGGGGCGCGTCATCAACATCGCCTCGGCCCATGGCCTCGTGGCCTCGCCCAACAAGAGCGCGTACGTGGCCGCCAAGCACGGCATCGTGGGATTCACGAAGACGCTCGCGCTGGAAGTGGCCGAGCAGGGCATCACGGCCAACTCGATCTGCCCCGGCTTCGTGCTCACGCCGCTCGTGCAGAAGCAGATCGACGACCTCGCCGCGGCGAACGGCATCAGCGCGGAGAAGGCGGCGAAGGACTTGATCCTGGCTCCCCAGCCCACGAAGCAGTTCGTGAAGATCGAGGAGATCGCCGCCATGGCGCTCTACCTGGCACTGCCCGCGACCGCTTCGATCAACGGCGCCGCCATGAGCGTGGACGGCGGCTGGACGGCGCGCTAGGCGATGGCAAAGCCGAACGCGAAGGCGACGCCGAAGGAAGCGGTCCTCGTCACCGGCTTCGAGCCCTTCGACGGCGAGAAGACCAATCCGTCGTGGGAGATCTGCGAGCGCCTTCCGCGCGAGATCGCCGGCATGCGCGTGCACACGTGCCTCGTGCCGTGCGAGTTCCGCCGCGCCATCGAGGTCGCGGCGGGCGCCATCGAGCGGACGCATCCGCTGCTCGTGATCTCGCTGGGGCAGGCGGGCGGCCGGGCGCGCCTGGGCATCGAGCGGGTCGCCATCAATGTGGACGACGCGCGGATCCCGGACAACACCGGTCACCAGCCCGTGGACGAGCTCGTCGCCGCCAACGGGCCGCCCGCGTACTTCGCGACGATTCCCGTGAAGGCCATGGCGGCGGCGGTTCGCGCCGCGGGCGTGCCCGCGGAAGTGTCCAACACCGCCGGCACGTTCGTCTGCAACCACCTGATGTACGGCGTGCTGCACTACCTCGCCGCGAGCGGCAGCCGCGCGCGGGCGGGCTTCATCCACGTCCCGTACTCCGAAGCGCAGGCCGCGGGCCATCGCGATTCGCCCTCGATGGCGATCGACACGATGGTGAAGGGCGTGGTCGCGGCGATCGTCGCGGCGCGCGAGAATCGACACGACATCAAGGCGCCCGAGGGCGCGCTAGACTAGGCCATGCAGGAAAAACCCCTCTGGACTCCCAGCCCCGACCGCGTCGCCGCGGCGGCCATCACCGCATTCACCCGCGAGGCCAACGCGAGGCACAAGCTCGCCCTCGATAGCTACGACGACCTCTGGAAATGGTCCACGGGCGACCTCGAGGCGTTCTGGACCCTGATGTGGGACTTCGGCGGCGTGATCGCGCAAACACGGGGCGATCGCGTCCTCGTCGACGGCGACAAGATGCCCGGGGCGCGCTTCTTCCCGGACGCGAAGCTGAATTTCGCCGAGAACCTGCTCAGGCGCAACGACGACGCCGACGCGATCGTCTTCCGCGGCGAGGACAAGGTGCGCCGGCGCATCACGTGGCGCGAGCTGCATGCGCTCGTCTCGCGATTGCAGCAGGCGCTCGTGAAAGCGGGCGTGAAGGAAGGCGATCGCGTGGCGGCCTTCATGCCCAACATGCCCGAGACGGTGATCGCGATGCTCGCCGCTTCCAGCCTCGGCGCCACGTTCACGTCGTGCTCGCCCGACTTCGGCATCCAGGGCGTGCTGGACCGCTTCGGGCAGGTGGAGCCCAAGGTGCTCTTCTGCTGCGACGGCTACTTCTACAACGGCAAGACCAACGAGACGCTCGCGCGCATCGCCGAGATCATGAAGGGCCTGCCCTCGGTCGCGCAGGTGATCGTGGTGCCCTACATCTCGGAGAAGCCCGACGCCTCGGCCGTGCCGCGCGCGGTGACCTTCGCCGAGGCGATCGCGCCTTTCGCGGCGAAAGCGGTCGAGTTCAGGCCGATGCCCTTCAACCATCCGCTCTACATCCTCTACTCGAGCGGGACCACGGGCGTGCCCAAGTGCATCGTGCACGGCGCGGGGGGCGTGCTGCTGATGCACCTGAAGGAGCACCTGCTGCACTGCGACATCCGGCCGGACGACCGCGTCTTCTGGTTCACGACGTGCGGCTGGATGATGTGGAACTGGCTCGTGAGCGCGCTCGCCGCGCGGGCCACGGTGATGCTCTACGACGGCTCGCCCTTCCTCGGCAAGGGCAACGTGCTCTTCGAATACGCCGCCGAGGAGGGCATCACGCACTTCGGCACGTCGGCCAAGTTCATCGATGCCGCGGCGAAGGTGGGCGTGGAGCCTATCCGCACGCACGACCTCAGGGCGATGCGCGCGCTGCTCTCGACGGGCTCGCCGCTGGCGCCCGAGGGCTTCGACTACGTCTTCGACAAGGTGAAGAAGGACGTGTGCCTCTCGTCGGTCTCCGGCGGCACGGACCTGGTGGCATGCTTCGCGGGCGGCTCGCCCACGCTGCCGGTGTGGCGCGGCGAATTGCAGTGCCGCGGCCTCGGCATGGCGGTGGACGTGTTCGACGACGAGGGCCGCTCGATGCCCGTGGGGCAGAAGGGCGAGCTCGTCTGCACCAAGCCCTTCCCGACGATGCCGCTCGGATTCTGGAACGATCCCGACGGCTCCAGGTACCACGCCGCCTACTACGAGAAGTTCCCCAACGTCTGGCGCCACGGCGACTGGTGCGAGCTCACCAGGCACAACGGCATGGTGATCTACGGCCGCTCCGACGCGGTGCTCAATCCCGGCGGCGTTCGCATCGGAACCGCCGAGATCTACCGCCAGGTCGAGAAGCTCGACGAAGTGGTCGAGTCCATCGTGATCGGCCAGGACTGGCAGAAGGACGTTCGCGTGGTGCTCTTCGTGCGGCTGCGCGACGGCATGGTGCTGGACGATGGAATCGTGAAGCGCATCAAGGACGTGATCCGCGCCAACACCACGCCGCGCCACGTTCCCGCGGTGATCCTGCAGGTGCCCGACATTCCGCGCACCAAGAGCAACAAGATCGTCGAGCTCGCCGTGCGCGCCGTGGTGCACGGGCAGCCGGTGAAGAACGTCGAGGCGCTCGCCAATCCCGAGGCGCTCGAGCACTTCAGGAATCGCGCGGAGCTCGCCGGGTAGCGCGGCCGGCGGGATTTTCGTGCGGGCGCGCCCTGGTCAGTCCTTGCAGCCCGCGCGGCGCAGCTCCACCCGCCGGTTCTTCGCCTTGTTCTCGTCGCTGGTGTTGGGCACGAGCGGGCGCGTGTCGCCGTAGCCCGCCGTCGTGATGCGCCCCGCGGCGATGCCCTTGCCCACGAGCCACGCCTTCACCGCGTCCGCGCGGCTCGCCGAGAGCTTCATGTTGTAGTCGCGCTTGCCCTCGTTGTCCGTGTGGCCGCCGACTTCCGCGGAATACGTCGCGTCGTTCGCGAAGAGGAGGCGCACCTGCTCGAGCACCGGCATCGAATCGGGGCGCAGCGTCGCCTTGTCGAAATCGAAGTTCACTCCGTACACGGTGAGCACGCATTTCTTCGGCGGCGGTCCGCCGGCGAGGAGGGTCAGCAGGTTGTAGGTGCCCGTGGACTCCTCGTTGCCGCTGCCGTGCATGTACACGTACCAGTACTCGCCCTGGGGCGTCTTGCGGTTGAGCACCGCCTTGTTGTGGTCGTCCGGGTTCGTGAGCAGCTTGGCGCCGATGCCCTGCAGCGCGCTCACGTAGTTCTTCCAGACCGCGTACGGCACGGGGTTGCGGCTCTCGTCGGTGAGAACGTAGTTGTGTTCCCACACGCGTCCCGCGACCGGCTTCTCGCCGTCGGGCAGGTCGAGGGTCACGGTGTCGAAGTCCTTCACCGCGCATTGATCCAGCTTGAAGTACGCGAACTGCTTCACGAGCCAGCCGGGATCCTTGCACGCCTTGGCATCGGCATCGGGCGCGGCGGGGTCGGGGCGCACCTGCACTTCCTGCACGAGGGGCATCACCTGCAGCGTCGTGAGCGTGTAGGAACCCGTGGATTCATCGTTGCCCGAGCCGTGACGGTACGAGTACCAGAACTCTCCCTGCGGCGTCTTCTGCGTGAGCACCGCCGACCAGCCGCCGTCGGGGTCGGAGACGAGCCTGGCCCCGCTCTTCTTGCCGAGCTCCGCGTAGAAGCGCCGCGCCTTCTCGTTGCTCGCGTTCTTCGATTCGTCCCTGAGCTCGTAGGTGACCGTGCTCCGGCGCCCCTCGACGGTCTTGCTTCCTCCCGCCACGTCGAACTCCACAGGGACCCAGGCCTTCACGGCGCAGTCGTCGATCTCGTAGCCGGGCAAGCGCGCGGGCGCCCACGAAGGATTGCTGCAACCGGCCTTGTCCGCGGCGGCCGCGCCGAGAGCGACGAGACAGGAAAGCAACCACGACACGCGCCACGCCTTCATCATCCGCGACTCCTCGATTTGCACGAGGCGCCATTTGAAGGGATCGTGGCCGGGGATGCAAGGGCTCAATGGCCCATACGCCGCCCCGCCGCTCAGAACGAGCGGTGCGCTTCCATCCCCACGCGAGCCTCGCGCGCGGGATGGGCGAGATGCTCCTCGATGATGTTGCGCAGGAAGTCCACGTCGTAGACCGCGAGCAGGTGGGGCTGGTAGCGCTCGAGGTAGTGCGCGAGCTGCGCGCGCAGGTCCGGCATGGCCGCGAGCTCCGTCCACACGGCCGGGTTCCACTGGAAGCGAAGCCCCAGGTCCCAGAAGGCGCGATTGAGCGTTTCGCGGTCGGCGGTCATCGAGAGAGCCTAGCCCCCGTGGGCATTAAATAAAAGTAAAATCTCCTTACGCCACCATTAATGGATCGCTTAATGAAGAACGCGACCCTCCGGCAGCTCCGGGTCTTCGAAAGCGCGGCGCGGCACCTCTCGCTCACGCGGGCGGCCGAGGAGCTGCACCTCACGCCGCCCGCGGTTTCGATCCAGATCCGCCAGCTCGAGGGCCATGCGCACGCCGAGCTCTTCGAGCGCGCGGGCCGGGGCCTGAAGCTCACGCAGGCGGGCGAAGAGGTGCTCGCCCACGCGCGCGGGATCCTCGGCCACATCGTCGCGGCCGAGGAGGCGATCGAGGGCCTCGCCGCGCTGGAGCGGGGGCTGCTCGACGTCGCGGTCATCAATGCGGGCGACTACTTCTTCCCGTGGCTGCTCGCCGCGTTCCGCGAGCGCCATCCGCGCATCCACGTGCGCATCTCCGTGGGAAACCGCGACGAGCTCCTCGAGCGCCTCGCGGCCCACGGCGTGGACCTCGCGGTGATGAGCCATCCGCCGGCCGACAAGCGCTTCGCCGCCGAGTCCTTCGCGCCGCATCCGCACGTGATCGTGGCCGCCCCGGGCCACCCGCTCGTGGGCCGGCGCACGATGCCGCTTTCGCGAGCCGCGAAGGAGCCGCTCATCACGCGCGAGCCCGGCTCGGCCACGCGCCTTGCGATGGAGCAGGCCTTCAACGAGGCGGGCGTGGTGCCGCGCATCGAGATGGAGATCGCGAGCAACGAGACAATCAAGCAGGCCGTGGCGGCCGGCTTCGGGTTAGGATTCCTCTCGGCGCACGCGGTGCACCAGGAGCTCGCCCTGGGCAGCCTCGCCGTGGTCGCCGTCAGGGGATTTCCCGTCATGCGGCAGTGGTACGTCGTGCACCTTCGCGACCGCAGGCTCCCGCCCATCACCGAGGCGTTCCAGCGCTTCGTGGTGCGCGAGGGCGCGCGCCTCATCCGCCAGCGCGAGAAGGCCGCCGCGTGAGCGACCGCAATCCCGTCTTCTACGCGTGGCTCTCGCTCGCCACCTCGGCCGTGACCATCGTGCTCAAGTTCGCCGCCTACTGGCTCACGGGGTCCGTGGGCCTGCTCTCCGATGCGGTCGAGGCGCTCGTGAACATCGCCGCGGCGCTCGTGGCCCTCGCGGTCCTCACTTATTCCTCGCATGCGCCCGATCGCGAGCACAACTTCGGCCACGAGAAGGCGCAGTACTTCTCCAGCGGCATCGAGGGGGGGCTCATCTTCGTGGCCGCCGGCGCGATCGTGTGGAGCGCCGTGCCGCGCCTGGTCCATCCGCAGCCGATCGAGCAGGTGGGCCTGGGCCTCACGCTGTCGGTCCTCGCCGCGCTCGCCAACGCGGGCTGCGCCTGGGTGATGCTGCGCGCCGCGCGGGCGCACCGCTCCATCACGCTCGAGGCCGATGCACGCCACCTGCTCACGGACGTCTGGACCACCCTGGGCGTGTTCGTCGGCGTGCTGCTCGTGCAGGCCACGGGGTGGCTCACCCTCGATCCGCTGATCGCGCTCGCCGTGGCGATCCAGATCCTCTGGACGGGCGCGCACCTCATGGTGCGCTCGTTCGAGGGGCTCATGGACCGCGCGATGCCCGAAGACGAGCTCGCGGTGATCACCGGCGTGCTCGACACGCTGCGCCACGAAGGCGGCGACTACCATGCATTGCGCACCCGCATGGCCGGGGCGAGGAGCTTCGTGGACGTGCATGTCCTCGTGCCCGGCGGCCTCACGGTGCAGGCGGGGCACGACCTCGTGGAGCGCCTCGAGAACGAGATCCAGTCGAAGCTTCCGCACGTCGAGGTGCTCACGCACCTGGAGCCGCTCGAGGATCCGAAGAGCTGGGACGATCCGGAGCGGCCGCTCGCGGGCAGCTAGCCGGGCTTGCCGTCCGCGCGTGGGCGAGTGAGCACGGGCCAGTAGGTGAGCGCGTAGGTCGCGAAGGCCGCGCTCCACAACGAAGCCGCGAGGACGATGGTCCCCACGTAGTGCTGCGGCAACGCGAGGCCGCCGAACACTCGCACCACGGCGGCCGCCATCACCATGAGATAGCAGGCGACTTCGGCGCCGCCCGCCTTCAGCGTCCGGCCGCTGTGGCCCAGCGCGGTGCGCGTCATCATCCCGAGTGTCATTCCGCCGATCGCGCCGATGGTGAGCGCGTGCGTGGCGAACGGCGTGGCGGCGACATCCCAGGCCGCGAGCGCGCGCAGCGCGAAGTGGATCGCGATCCATGCGTACGCGTCGTGCAGGATCCAGACGAGCGGCGCGTGGAGCGTCTTCCACGGTCTCCAGAGCGCGAGCCGCGCCGCGTGGGCCATGGCGCCCGCCGCGGCAATGACCGCGACGACGATCGAGGAGGCGCCCGCGAGGTCGGCCGCGAGTATCGCAAGCACGCTTCCCAGGGCGGCGCGCTCGATCCACGCATTGCGGGTGGCGCCCGCGCCCGGTATCGCGTTGTTGGTGAACATCGGCACGACGCGCCCGGCCATCACGGCGATCACGAAGAGCACGATGTCGAGCCCGCATTGCAGGCCCAGGCGCGCGGGCCACTCGAAGACGCCGAGCAGCGACAGATGGAAGGCGACCTCGGCGAGCCCGCAGCCCGCGAGCAACGCCACGAAGAAATAGTTCCGCCGGTTGCCCGCTCGCGCGAGCGGCACCGCGATGCCCGCGGCCACCGCGAGGGGAAAGGCCGCGTTCACGAGGGCCGAGGCGAGCGCGAAGGGGGTGAGGACGAGAACGCGACCGGCGAGCCACAGCGCGGCGTAGCCCGCGAGCAGCGCGCCCGTGGGTGTCGGCTGCCCGGTCCAGTTGCGCACCGCGGTGAAGAGGAATCCCGCGATCACCGCGAGCGTGTAGCCGAAGATCATCTCGTGGGCGTGCCATGCGGGCCCGGCGAGATACGGTCGCGGCAGCGATCCGGAATACTGCAGCGCCCAAAGTCCGATGGAGGCCGCGGCGAAGAGGCTCGCGAGGAGGTAGAAGGGCCGGAACCCGAGGTTCCAGAGCGCCGTGGGTACGCGATGGGTCAGCGCATCACCTTCACGACGGCGAGCTCCACTTGCCGGTGGGCGAGACCAGCACCGCAAGGATCGTCTTGTTCGTCTTGTTCGCGAGAGACATGGCTTCCCCTAGTGGCGTACCGGGATCGAGCTCCAGCGAAGGGCGCGCGCGAGCGCCCGGGGGTTTGATACGAGGTCGGCGAGAGTGTAGCGCCGCAGGGAGGCGTAGAACGCGTTCGCGGCTTCGCCGAGGGCCCGCTCCAGGCGGCAGATCCCGGCGAGCGTGCAGTGCCCGTCCTCGGTGAAACATTCGGCGAGGTGGTCGGCGCCTTCGGCCAGGCGGACGACGTCGGCGAGATTGATCGAGTCGGCGGGCACCGCGAGCGAAAGCCCGCCGCCCCGGCCGCGCGTGGTGCGAAGCAAGCCCGCGCGCCCCAACGCATGGGCCACCTTCACGAGGTGCGTCTCGGAGATGCCGAAGGCATAGGCCACTTCCGCGATTGTCGTGTGCCCGCCGGGCACGCCCGCGACGAAGATCAGCATGCGCAGGCTGTAGTCGGTGAAAGTGGTGAGCTTCATAAGATAGATACCCTATCCACCTTCTTCGGCGCGGCCTTGATGCGCGTCAAAGGGCCGCGAGACGGGCGGGCGCACCCTGTTTTTCGGCGCGGCGAAGGCGATCCATGATCGAAACGCTCAAGGTATGGCAATGCACCGGGTGCGGGCGGATCGACCACCCGCAGCCATGCGTCGGCATCTGCTCCGATCGCAAGCAGGAGCTGGTGTACGCGAGCGACTACGCCGGCGCGCTCGAGCGCATCGAGTCGCTCGAGGAGCTGCTGCGGCGCATCGCCTTCACCAATCCGCGCGACGGCCAATGGGAATCGGCGTGGCGCGCCTTGCAGCGAGACGCTCGCGCCGCGCTCGCGAAGGCCTGGGCTTGACCGGAATCATGCCCGCCGCGGAAAAGGGCGCCGGGCCCGTTGAGCGCGCCGATCGCATCGACTAGCCTCGACCGATGGCCATGGAATCGCGGTTGCCAGAGTGGAGGCTGCGCGGGCGCAGCCTTCTTCCAATCGTGCCGGGAGGAATGGGCGTGGGAATCTCGGCCCATCGCCTCGCCGGCAGCGTGGCGGCACTGGGCGCGATGGGCACCATCTCCAGCGTGGAGCTGCGGCAACACCATCCGGACCTGCTCGAGGCGAGCCGCGCGACGCGCGACAAGGACGCGATCGACCGGCTGAACCTCGTCGCGCTCGACCGCGAGATCCGCGGGGCGTTGGCGCTCTCCGGGGGCCGCGGCGCCGTGGCCGTGAACGTGATGAAGGCGGTGAGCCTTCACGCGGGATACGTGCGCCAGAGCTGCGAGTCGGGCGCGCATGCGATCGTCATGGGCGCCGGATTGCCCCTCGACCTTCCCGATGCGACCCAGGACTTTCCGGACGTGGCGCTGGTGCCGATCCTCTCGGAAGCGCGTGGCGTGAGCATAGTGCTGCGCAAGTGGATGCGCAGGAACCGGCTGCCCGACGCGATCGTGATCGAGCATCCGGGCTTCGCGGGCGGGCATCTCGGCGCCACGCGCCTCGACGAAGTGGACGATCCGCGCTTCGCGTTCGAGCCGGTGCTCGCTTCGATCTTCGAAGCCTTTGCCACGCTCGGCCTGGAGCGCGAGCGCATTCCCGTCATCGTGGCGGGCGGAATCCACACGCACGAGCAGGTGCGCGAGATGCTGCGCCTGGGCGCGGCCGCGGTGCAGGCCGGGACGCCCTTCGCGGTGTGCCTCGAGGGCGACGCGCATCCGCGCTTCAAGCAGGTGCTCGCCGAAGCGAAGCCCGAGGACATCGTCACGTTCATGAGCGTGGCCGGACTTCCGGCGCGTGCCGTGGCCACGCCGTGGCTGCGCCGCTATCTCACGCGCGAGAAGGCGCTGCAGTCCCACGCGAAGGCCGACCCGCGCCGCTGCGTTCCGGGAGCGCAGTGCCTCGCCGTCTGCGGGTTGCGCGACGGAATCGCCGCGGCGGGGCAGTTCTGCATCGCCACGCGCCTCGCGCACGCGCTTCACGGCGACACGAAGAACGGCCTCTTCTTCCGCGGCTCCGAGCCGCTGCCCTTCGGGACGGCACTGCGGCCCGTGGCCGATCTCATCGACTATTTCCTCACCGGAGTGGTCCCGGCTTAATTTGCATCAAGGTCGGGCTTCCGCCGAGCGGCCAAGATGGGCCCACCGACTCTTCAAGGGGAGGCTCGAGTGAATCCGATGGTCCTGACCGCGGTCGATACGAAGGCTCCGGGCGCCGCCGCGCCGCAGGCGCAAGTGGCCTGCGCGGCGTGCGCGTTCGCTCCGCTTTGCAGTCCGCGCGGGCGCGGCGCCGACACGCCCTCCCCGGTGGAGGCCCGCAGGCGCATCCCGCGCGGCCAGGCCCTCTTCGACGCCGACACGCCCCAGATGTCGATCTACGCGGTGCGCGCCGGATTCCTGAAGAGCGTGGTGCGCTGCGACGGCGAGTCGCACATCGTCGAGTTCCTGCTGCCGGGCGATGTGGCCGGGCTCGACCGGTCCTCGACGGGGCTGCACGCGAGCAGCGCCGTCGCCCTGAGCGATTGCGAGCTGTGCGAGATCTCGACGTATCGCGCGGAGATGCTCTGCGATTTCAATCCGCGCGTAGGCACTCACATCCGCCGGCTGATCGCCCGGCAGCTCGCGTTCGCGCAGCAGCACGCGCTGTGGCTGTCGTGCCTTCCCGTGCGCGAACGGCTCGCCCGCTTCCTCCTCGACCTGGGGCGGCGGTGGATGGAGCGCGGCTATTCGGCGCGCGCCTATGCGCTGCCCATGACCCGGCGCGACATCGCCGAACACCTGGGCCTCACGCCCGAGACCGTGAGCCGGATGCTCGCGCGGTTCCAGGAACGGGGTTGGATCCGCCAGGAGCTGCGCTCCATCGAGATCCTCGACGAGGGCGCCCTGGGGAGCAAGCTTCCGGCCTGATTGCGGACCTGCGCGATATACTTCGCGCATGGCCGCCGTCACTCCCGCGAAATCGACAGCCGACCGCAAGCTGGGGCTGAAGGAAGTCCTCGACTGGATGGTCGAAGACGGGGTGCTGGACGCTCCCACGGCGGCCAAGGCCTTCACCGACATCCGAACCAAGGGCGGGCCCACGCGGCACCCGACGGCGAGCATCGCGGAGCTGAGGCTGCGTTCGCCCAAGGGGCAGCTCACGGCGGGTTTCATCACCGAGTGGCTCGCCGGGCGGCTCAAGATGCCGTTCTTCAACATCGATCCGCTGAAGATCGACCTGAAGTCGGTGACCACGGTGATGTCGGCCGACTACGCGGCCAAGCGCACGATCCTGCCGGTGGAAGTGAACGGCAAGGACGTCACAATCGCGGTGGCCGAGCCCTTCGTGACGAGCTGGGAGACCGAGCTCGCCTCGATGCTGCGCCTGAACATCAAGCGCGTGCTCTCCAGCCCGGTGGACATCGACCGCTACCAGGGCGAGTTCTTCAACCTCGCCAAGAGCATGAAGCGCGCCGAGACCTCCGGCGTGTTGACGCCGCAGCTTTCGAACTTCGAGCAGCTGGTGGAGCTGGGCAAGGCCGGGCGCGCGCTGGACGCGAACGACCACCACATCGTCCACCTCGTCGACTGGCTCTGGCAGTACGCGTTCGACCAGCGCGCGAGCGACATCCACCTGGAGCCCAAGCGCGACGTGGGGCTGCTGCGCTTCCGCATCGACGGCGTGCTGCACGAGGTCTACCAGGTGCCCTCCTCGGTGATGGTCGCGATGACCTCGCGCATCAAGATCCTCGGGCGCATGGACGTGGTGGAGCGCCGCCGCCCGCAGGACGGGCGCATCAAGACGCGCATGCCCGACGGCGAGGAGATCGAGCTGCGCCTGTCCACGCTGCCCACCGCGCACGGCGAGAAACTCGTGATGCGCATCTTCGATCCCGAGGTGCTCAACCGGGACTTCAAGGACCTGGGCTTCAGCGACGAGGAGCACAACGTCTGGCAGAACCTCATCAAGTCGCCCAACGGCATCGTGCTGGTGACCGGCCCCACGGGCTCGGGCAAGACCACGACGCTCTACACGACGCTCAAGCAGCTCGCGCAGCCCGACGTGAACGTCTGCACCATCGAAGACCCGATCGAGATGGTCGATACGCGCGTGAACCAGATGCAGGTGCAGGCGGAGATCGACTTGACCTTCGCGGCCGGCGTGCGCGCCCTCATGCGCCAGGACCCGGACATCATCATGGTGGGCGAGATCCGCGACAACGAGACCGTGGACGTCGCGATCCAGGCCGCGCTCACGGGGCACCTCGTGCTCTCCACCCTGCACACCAACGACGCGCCCTCGTCGATCTCGCGCCTGCTGGACCTCGGAGCGCCCGCCTACCTCGTGAACTCGAGCCTCATCGGCGTGATGGCGCAGCGCCTGGTGCGCACGCTCTGTCCCACGTGCCGCGAGAAGGTGCCGTTCAAGCGCGAGGATGAGATCAAGATGTGGGAGTCGGTGACGGCGCCCTTCAAGGCCCCGCCGCCGGAGCACGTGTACCGGCCGGTGGGCTGCATCGAGTGCCGCCACACGGGCTATCGCGGCCGCGTGGGCATCTACGAGATCATGCAGATCACGCGCGATCTCAAGCGCCTCATCGCCAGCGAGACCGACGTCACCGCGCTCACGCAGGCGGCGTACAAGGCCGGCATGCGGCCGCTTCGCGTCTCGGGCGCGATCAAGGTCGCGTTGGGGCAAACCACTTTCGAGGAAGTGCTCAAGTCCGCTCCGTTGCCGTAAAGACGCTCTACGCGATCGTCCTCTCGGTGGCGGGATTCGCCGGGGGCGCGTGGATCTATCTCCAGGGCTCGCTTCCGAAGATCGACGGCAGCGTGACCGCGAAGGGCCTCGCCGCCCCGGTCGAGATCCTGCGCGACAAGGACGGCATCCCGCACATCTTCGCGAGGAGCGAGCACGACGGCTGGTTCGCCATGGGCTACGTGCACGCGCAGGACCGGCTCTGGCAGATGGACTTCCAGCGCCGCATCGCGCAAGGGCGGCTTTCGGAGATCCTCGGCGAGCGCGCGTTCGACACGGACCGGCTCATGCGCACGCTCGGCATCGCTCGCGTCGCCGATCGCATCGTGGCCCACGCGGATGCGCAGACGCGTGCCAACCTCGAGGCCTACGCCGCCGGCGTCAACGCCTACGTCGATTCCGGCGCGACCCTTCCCATCGAGTTCCACGTGTTCGACGTGGATTTCGAGCCGTGGAAGCCCGCGGACACGATGGGCTGGCTGGGCGTCATGGCGTGGGACCTGTCGACCAATTTCCGCCTCGAGCTGACGCGCCTTCGCTTCGCCGCGAAGCTCGGCCGCGAGCGCGTGAACGAGATCCTGCCGCCGTATCCGGGCGACGCCGCGATTCCGTTGCCCGACTTCAAGCAGCTCTATGCCGAGCTCGAGCCCACGGCGCGCGCGCTGCTCGCGGTCACGCCCAACAACGAGCAGGCAGTGGGCTCCAACAACTGGGTCGTGGACGGCACGCGAAGCGAGACCGGAAAGCCGCTGCTCGCCAACGATCCGCACCTGGGGCTGCAGGCTCCGTCGCTCTGGTACCTCGTGCACCTGTCCACGCCGGACGGCAACCTCGTGGGCGGAACGTTGCCGGGCGTTCCCTTCGTCGTGCTGGGCCGCAACGACCACCTCGCGTGGGGCTTCACGACGACCTCCAGCGATACGGAAGACCTCTTCGTCGAGCGCGTGGTGCCGGGCGATCCCGCGAGCTACCTCACGCCCAGGGGCCCGGCGAAATTCGAGACGCACGAAGAGGTGATCCGCGTCAGGGGCGAGGAGCGCCGGATCACCGTGCGTTCGACGCGCCACGGGCCGGTGATCTCGGACGCGTTGAAGATCGCGGCCGACGCGGCGCCCAGGGGGCACGTGCTCGCGCTCGCCTGGCCCGCGCTTTCGGAAGACAACGGCGTGGCCCGCGCGGGCTTCGCGCTCGATCGCGCCCGCACGCGCGCAGAGCTCGTCGCGGCGTTGAAGGACTTCGACGCGCCCCAGCAGAACGTGGTCTATGCCGATCGCGAAGGGCACATCGGCTTCATCGCGCCGGCGCTGGTTCCCATCCGCCGCGCGGACAACGAGGCCATGGGCCGCGTGCCGGTGCCGGGCTGGGAAGCGAAGTACGACTGGCAGGGCTTCATCCCGTACGACAAGCTTCCGCAGTTCCAGGATCCGCCGTCGCACAAGATCGTGACGGCGAACAACAAGATCACCCCGCCGGGCTACAAGCCGTTCATCTCGGTGGACTGGTATCCGCCGTATCGCGCCGACCGCATCGAGGCGATGCTCGCCGCGAAGCCGAAGCACTCGCTCGATTCGTTCGCGCGCATCCAGGCCGACGTGCAATCGGCCGCCGCGCGCGAGCTGCTTCCGGCCGCGCTCGCCGCGAAGCCTTCGACCGACGAAGGCCGCGAGGCCCAGGCGATGCTCAAGGGCTGGAACGGCGCGATGGACACCGGGGCTGCCGCGCCCCTCGTCTTCGCCGCGTGGTATCGCGAGCTCACGCGCCTCGTCTATGCCGACGAGCTGGGCGATCTCTTCGACTCCGCGTGGGAGCATCGCCTCCAGTTCATGGCCGCGGTGATGAAAGGCGAGCACGGGCTCGATCGCTGGTGCGACGACGTGCGAACGCCCGCGAAGGAGACCTGCGCGCAGCAGGCCGCCGCCGCCTTCGACCGCGCCGCCGCGGACCTGCGCAAGCGCTACGGGCGCCCTTCGGGATGGAGCTGGGGGCACGCGCACACGGCCGCGGGCGACCACCGGCCGCTCGGCTTCTTCCCGCTGATCGGATCGCTCTTCAACGTCGACCCCGGGACGCCGGGCGACGCGTACTCGGTGGACGTGGGCAGCTACACGCTGCGCGACGAGGCGCGTCCCTTCGCCAACCGCCATGCGCCCAGCCTTCGCGCCATCTACGATCTCGCCGACCTGGACCGCTCGCGCTTCATGCAATCGACGGGGCAGTCCGGCAACGTCCTCTCGCCGTGGTATTCGAGCTTCGCCGAGCGCTGGGCGAAGGTGGAATACGTGACGATTCCCGCGAAGCGCGAGGCGATCGCGGCGGAGCACACGCTGGTCCTCGAGCCGTAGGACTTCCGCCGCGCTTTTGTGGAAGAATCGCCCATGCGCTTCGTATGGGCGATCCTCATCCTGGCCGTGGCATGCACGAGCCAGGCACCGCCGGCCCCGGTGGTGGGAGGAACGCCGCGCCTCGTGGTGGTCTTCATCGTCGATGGCCTGCCCGAGCGCCAGGCCGTGGATTACCGCGACCAGCTCTCGCCCGACGGCCTGGAGCGCTTCTTCACGCGCGGCGCCTGGTTCACGAACGCTTACTACGGCTACTCGTATACGGTGACGGGCCCGGGCCATGCGACCGTCATGACCGGCGCGTACCCGCATCGCACCGGCGTGATCGCCAACGAATGGATCGATCCGGCGACGCTCGCATCGGTCTATTGCGCCGCTCCGGGCGCGCAGCGCGCCGAGACCCTGGGCGACGTGCTCCGGGCGAAGGACCCACGCTCGAAGGTGATCGCGATCTCCGCCAAGGACCGCGGCGCCATCCTTCCCGCGGGCAAGGCCGGCACCGCGTACATCTACGACGACAAGACCGGCACCATGGTCTCCCCCGCGAAGGAGCATCCGCGCTGGGTCGACGACTTCAACGCCGCGAAGCCGGCCGACAAGTACTTCGGCGTGGAATGGAAGCCGATGCTGGACGACGCGGCGTACGCGCGCTCGCTGCCCGACGAGCGCAAGTGGTACGCGAAGGGCGGGAAGCTTCCGAAGACGATGGGGCACGGCTACGCGGAGATCCTCGCCACGCCGTTCTCGGACGACCTGCTGTTTTCCTTCGCGCGCGCCGCGATCGCCGGCGAACGCCTGGGGCACGGCGCGGCGCCCGACATTCTCGTGCTGGCCCTTTCCGCGCACGACTACATCAACCACGCGTGGGGCGCCGAATCGCGGCTTTCGCAGGACCACGTGCTGCAGTTGGACCGCATGATCGGCGAGTTCTTCAACGACCTGGACGAGACCGTGGGCCGCGACGACTACGTGGCGGTGCTCACGGCCGACCACGGCTTCATGCCCGCACCCGAGTACAGCCAGTCGCTCGGACGCGACGCGGGGCGCGTGAACGCGGCGCAGATCTCCGCGCGCGTGAATGCGGCGCTCGCGAAGACCTACGGCGAGGGCCCCTGGGTGGGCCCGTGGTCCGCCTCGGGCGTGCTCGTCAATCGCGCGCTCGCCGCTTCGAGGGGCGTGGATGTGGCGGCGCTCACGAACGACGCGCGCAAGCTGGTCGCCGCGGAGCCGGGCATCGCGGTCGCCTACACGCATGCCGAGCTGGAAAGCGGGAGCAGGAAAGGCGCCCCGCTCTTCGAGCAGATGGAGAACTCCTTCGACAAGGAGCGCTCGGCCGACATCGTGGTCGCGCTGAAACCCTATTGGATGTTCGGGCCGCCGCCGGGAACGACGCACGGCTCGCCCTACGACTACGACACCAACGTGCCGCTGCTTTTCTACGGCCCGCCGTGGATCCTGCCCGGGCGCATCGACACGCGCGTCGAGATCGACGACGTGGCGCCCACGCTCGCGAAGCTGCTTCGCGTACCGGCTCCGTCCTCGTCGGAGGGCAAGCTCCTTCCGCTGGAGCTCACCCGCCGGTGAAGCGGGACCTGGAGCCCGGCGAGCTTCCGCTCGCGCGCATCGACGCCTGGCTCGAGCGCAACGGCTGGAGCGCGTTCCCCTTCCAGCGCGAGGTATGGGACGCTTATCTCGCCGGCGAATCGGGATTGATCCATTCGGCCACCGGCAGCGGCAAGACGCTCGCCGCATGGCTGGGCCCGCTCGCGCAATGGATGGGCGAGGAGGGCGGGCGTCACGCGCCGCCGCTTCGCGTGCTGTGGATCACGCCGATGCGCGCGCTCGCATCCGACACCGTGTACTCGATGCAGCGCGCGGTCGAGGGCCTGGAGCTGCCGTGGACCGTGGGCTTGAGGACGGGCGATACGTCGAGCGCGGAGCGCGCGCGGCAGGCGAAGAAGCTTCCCTCGGCGCTCGTCACCACCCCCGAGAGCCTCGCGCTCATGCTCTCCAACGCCGATGCGCGCGCGAAGCTTTCCGACCTGCGGCTCGTGGTCGTGGACGAGTGGCACGAGCTGCTGGGCAACAAGCGCGGCGTGATGACGGAGCTGTGCCTCGCGCGCCTGCGCACGTGGAACCCCAAGGTGCAGACGTGGGGCCTGTCGGCCACGATGGGCAACATCGACGAGGCTCTGGAAAGATTGACCGGATCCCGGCCCATTGCGTCTCCCGCAGCGGCCGGGAGGACACGAATCGTGCGTGGCGCGAACGACAAGCGCATCCGCATGGACACGCTCATTCCCCCGAACCTCGACGAGTTTCCGTGGGCGGGGCACATCGGGCTTTCGATGCTGGGGCCGGTGGCCGAGGCGATCGACGGCTCGCGGTCGACGCTCGTGTTCACCAACGTGCGATCGCAGGCGGAGATCTGGTACCAGGGACTGCTCGAGGCGCGACCCGAGTGGGCGGGATTGATCGGGCTTCACCACGGCTCCCTCGACAGCGACGTGCGCAAGTGGGTGGAGCAGGGACTGAAGGAAGGCAAGCTGAAGGCCGTGGTCGCGACCTCGAGCCTCGATCTCGGCGTGGACTTCTCCCCCGTGGAGCGCGTGCTGCAGATCGGAAGCCCCAAGGGAGTCGCGCGATTGCTGCAGCGCGCGGGGCGGTCGGGGCACGCGCCGGGGCAGGAGAGCCGCGTCACCTGCGCGCCTTCGCATGCGCTGGAATTCATCGAGGCGGCGGCGGTGCGCCGCGCGGCGCAGGCCGGCCGCATCGAGTCGCGCAGGCCCGTGAATCGCCCGCTGGATCTTCTCACGCAACACCTGGTCACGCTCGCCGCGGGAGAAGGCTTCGATGCGGACGCGCTGAAGGAGGAGGTGCGATCCACGCGTGCCTATCGCGATCTCACCGACGCCGAGTGGCAGTGGGCGCTCGACTTCGTCACGCGCGGCGGCGATGCGCTCAAGGCCTACCCCGACTACCAGAAGGTCGTGCGCGACGAGGCGGGAACGTATCGCGTGAAGGACGCCGCGATCGCGAAGCGCCACCGCATGTCCATCGGCACGATCGTGTCGGACGCGGCGGTGGACGTGCGCTACATGAACGGCAAGCGGCTGGGCAACGTCGAGGAGTCGTTCATCGCGCGGCTCGCGAAGGGCGACACGTTCGTCTTCGCGGGCCACCTGCTGGAATTCATCCGCGTGGAGAACATGACCGCCTACGTGCGCCCCGGCAAGCCCGGCTCCGCGGTGATCCCGCGCTGGGACGGCGGGCGCGCGGCGCTCTCGAGCGAGATCGCGGAGGGCATCCGGGAATTGCTGGAGCTGCATCTCGACCGCCGCGAGGACGAGCCGGAGATGAAGGCGATCTCGCGGCTGCTCAAGCTCCAGCACGCGTGGTCGCGCATTCCGCGAAAGCGCGAGGTCCTCGTCGAGCAGACGCAGACGCGCGAAGGCCACCACATCTTCGTCTATCCCTTCGAGGGCCGCTCGGTGCACCTGGGCATCTCCGCGCTCATGGCCTATCGCATCGGGCGCCACAAGGCCGCGACGTTCTCCCTCGGGTTCACGGACTACGGGCTGGAGCTCGTGGCGCGGCAACGTTTCGAGCTGCTGGCGCTCCTCAAGGACGGATTGCTCTCCACCGACAATCTCCTCGAGGACATGCTCGCGAGCCTGAATGCCGCGGAGTTGTCGAAACGGCAGTTCCGCGAGGTGGCGCGCGTGGCGGGCCTCGTCTTCCAGGGCTATCCGGGGCAGCCAAAGACCAATCGCCAGGTGCAGGCGACGAGCGGATTGATCTACGACGTGTTCGCGCGCTGGGACCCGGGCAATCCCCTGCTCGCGCAGTCCGAGCGCGAGGTGCTGGAGCGCGAGCTGGAATTCTCGAGGCTCGCGGCGGCGCTCAAGCGCATCGGCGAGTCGCCGCTCGTCCTTCGCCAGACGCACAAGCCCACGCCCTTCGCGTTTCCGATCATGGTGAGCCGCTTCCGCGAGAAGCTCACGAGCGAGAAGCTCGCCGACCGCGTGCGGCGCATGCAGCTCGAGTTCGACGAGGCGTCGCTCGCCGCCGACGACGAGCAGGGTGTATTGTTCGACGAATGATCGAGTGCACCGTGGCCGGCGAGAAACTCGTGCTGCTCGCCGAGCGCGCGGTGTTCTGGCCGGCGAAGAAGGCGCTCTTCGTGGCCGACTTCCACCTGGGCAAGGCGGCGAGTTTCCGCCGCGCGGGCATCCCGCTGCCTTCGGGCACCACGAACGACAACGTGGCGCGGCTGGGCTCCGCGATCGACCGGACCGGCGCGAAGGAGGTCGTCTTCCTCGGCGATTTCCTGCACAGCGAATCGGGGCGCACGCCCACGACGCTCTCGCGCTTCGGCGCGTGGCGCGAATCGCGCGGTGCGGTTTCGCTCACGCTCGTGCGCGGCAACCACGACAGGAAGGCGGGCGACCCTCCGGACTCGTGGAAGGTGCGCTGCATCGAGGCGGGAGAGCGAAGGGGCGCCTTCGTGCTCAATCACGAGCCCGGCGCGGCGCGCGGCGGCGGCTATGCGCTCGCGGGGCACATCCATCCGGCGGTGCGATTGTCCGCGGCGGGCGAGAAGTCCGTGCGGCTTCCGTGCTTCTGGTTCGGCGCGCGTTGCGGCGTGCTGCCCGCATTCGGCGCGTTCACCGGAAGCGCGGAGGTGCTGCCGCGCCGCGGCGACCAGGTCTTCGTGATCGCCGAGGAAGAGGTCCTGCAAGTTGCATGACCTGCCGAATTGGGCCGCGCTTCTCGTCCGCGTGCTGGCGGCGAGTGCGCTGTCGGCCTTCATGACGTGGAGCGCATTCAAGATCGGAAGGGGCGATCTCGCCTGGACGCTGCTCGCCTTCGTGTTCTCGGTGCCGATGGGCGCGTGGCTCATCGCGAAGCCGCTCATCGAGCTCGTGCACGAGGGCATGGGCTGGCTCTGGCACCGGCCGCTCGAGGCGTGGCACGGCAACTACTACGCGTTCAACTCGGTGCAGATCCGCGTCTTCGACGACGGCGACCGGCTGTGGTTCTGCGCGCAGGACATCGTCGCCGCGTGCCACCTGAAGGCGCTGGCGCCGGCGATCCCGGGCGTGGAGCTCGTCGAGGACCTTCCCAGCCTCACCATCGAAGGCGTGCAGAAATTCCACGACGGCCATCCCCACGCCGAGCTCGGGCGCTTCCTGCTCTGGGCCCAGCGCGAAGTCGTGCGTCCGTGGGAGCGCAAGCGCAGCGGGGCATTGATCCCCCGCTAGCGTTGCGGTGGGCGGATGTCGCCGAAGCGAGGCACGAAGGTGCCGCGGGAGCGATCGTCCAGGTAGTGCTCGAGCGTACGCCTGACCATCGCGAAGGCGAGCTCGTTCCAGGGAATCTCGTCGGCGGTGACGAGCTTCACGTCGAGGCTCTCGATGCCGGGCGAGAAATCGAGGTCGAGCAGCTTCGCGCGGAACATCATGTACACCTGGCTGATGTGCGGGATCGAGTACACGGTGTAGAGGTCCTCGATCTGCACGCGCGCGTTGGCTTCCTCGAGCGCTTCGCGCGCCGCGCCTTCGGAGGCGGACTCGTCGTTCTCCATGAAACC
>DATJVS010000059.1:0-5135 GCA_035501715.1 Usitatibacter sp. | reverse complement strand
GGCTACAAGCCGGAGTGGGGCGCGAACAACGCCTACATGTCCTTCGCGCTGTGGGCCGAGGCCGTGGAGAACGCCGGCACGTTCTATCCGCCGGACGTGATCAAGTCCTTCGAGGCCGGCCGCAAGATCCAGTCGACCGTGGGCGAGGTGTACTTCCGCAAGGAGGACCACCAGCTGGTGCGCCCCGTGATCATCGTCCAGGGCAAGAAGCCCTCCGAGATGAAGAACAAGGAGGACTACTGGACCGTGCTCGAGGTCGTTCCCGGCGCCGGGCTCATGCAGAAGCCCGATGCTTTCGGCTGCAACCTCGGCGACTATACTTAGCACTTCGCGGTAACCATCTCGGCGTCGCCGGCGGTACCGACCGCCCGCGGCGCCGAATTTTTGCATGCTGACCTGGTCGAACTTCGTCTCGCAATTCTTCAACGGCCTTGCGCTGGGGGCGCTGCTCGCCCTGATCAGCTCGGGGCTCACGATCATCTACGGCACGCTCGGGGTGCTGAACCTCGCGCACGGCGCGATGTTCATGATCGGCGGCTACGCGGGCTATGCGGCCTACCAGTGGAGCGGCTCCTATACCGTCGCCGTGATCGCGGGCACGCTCACGCTGCTCGTGCTCGGCGTGCTGATGGAGCGCGTGGTGATCCGCTACTTCTACTCGCGCCCGCCCGAGGACCAGCTGCTCGTCACATTCGGCCTCGCCATCTGCTTCGTCGAGGCGATCCGCCTCATCTTCGGCAGCCAGTCGCTGGTGGTGCCGGCGCCGAAGATCTTCGCGGGCATCACCAACATGGGCTTCATGCTCTATCCGACGTATCGGCTGGCGGTCGTGGGCATCTGCGCCGTCGCGCTTGCGGTCCTCTTCGTCGTGCTCTACCGCACGCGCCTGGGCCTCATCGTGCGCGCCGGCATCGAGGATTCCGTGATGGTCGATTCCCTGGGCATCAACACCCAGCGCATCTTCATGGTGGTGTTCGGCATCGGCGCGATGGCCGCGGGATTCTCCGGGATCGTGAACGCGCCGGTAGTCTCGCTCACGCCCGAGGTGGGCGAGATGATCCTGGTGCAGACCTTCGTGGTCGTGGTGATCGGCGGCGTGGGCTCGTTCCCGGGCGCCGTGATCGGCGGCCTCATCGCCGGCGAGATCATCAGCCTCACGTCGATGGTGAACCCGAGCTACGCGTACGTGATGCTGTTCGCCGCGATGACCCTCGTGCTGATGGTGCGTCCTCACGGGCTGCTGGGCGCCCGCGGAAGGGACTAGATGCTCGTTCGCCAACGCCGGGGCTTGGTCGAGCTCGTCATCGCGATCGTGCTGGTCGCGATCCCCTTCGTCCTGCCGCTCCTGGACTCCGCGCCCAACACGGTGAACCGCGTCCTCGTCTGGGGCCTGTTCGGCATCGGTTTCGACATCCTGTTCGGCTACACGGGGCTGCTCTCCTTCGGCCAGGCGGCCTTCTATGGCACCGGCGGCATGGTGACCGCCTACCTGCTCACGCGAGCCGGGTTCCCGCACGTGATCACCGCATTGGTGATCGGCATGGTGTCGGCCGCGGTGGTGGGCGGCATCGTGGGCCTCATCGCGCTGCGCCGCACGGGGATCTACTTCGCGATGATCACGGTGGCGATCGGCGAGGTGTTCTACTTCGTGGAGTTCAACCCGCTCTCCGACTGGACGGGCGGCGAGAACGGGCTGCCCGGCGTGCCGACGCCGAGCCTGCACCTCGGGTTCATCAACATCGATTTCACGTCCGGCTGGCACCTCTATCCCTTCATCGCGTTCTGCTACTTCGTGGGGATCGTGATCGGCCTTCGCATCGTGCGCTCGCCGGTGGGCGCGATCCTGAGCGCGATCCGGGAAAATCCCCTGCGCGCGGCCGCCGTCGGGCACAACATCCACGGCTACAAGCTCGCCGCGTTCGTGATCGCCGCGGCCTACGCGGGCCTCGCGGGAGGATTGCTCGGCGTGCTCCAGGCCTTCATGCCGCCGGAAGCCTTCACGTTCGACACGTCGGGCCAGCTCGTCATGCAGACCGTGATCGGCGGGCGCGGCACGCTGATCGGCCCGCTCGTGGGCGCCGGCGTGTGGCTCTTCCTCCAGGATTTCCTGCAGGCCACGCTCAAGCTGGGCGCCACGTGGAAGCTCGTGCTGGGCCTGGTGTTCGTGCTGCTGGTGTGCTTCCTGCGCCAGGGGATCGTGGGCGGCGTGCGCGACCTCGTCATGCGCCGGTCGCGGCGCACGGCCGCGAACGCGCCTGCGGCCGCGGGAGCCGGCAGCGGGGACATCACCGAGGCCGAAGCGGCGAAGATCGCCGACGCCATGCCCGCGCAGCACCACGCCAACGCCTCGTACTCCGGCCCCATCCTGGTGGCCACGGGCCTCACCAAGCACTACGGCGGCGTGATCGCGAACTCCGACATCAACTTCACCGTGAACCGCGGCGAGCTTCGCGGCATCATCGGGCCCAACGGCGCCGGCAAGAGCACGTTCTTCAAGATGCTCACCTGCGAGGTGCCGCCCACCTCGGGATCGATCGTCTTCGAGGGGCGCGACATCACGGGCATGAGCGTGACCGACGTGTGCCAGCTGGGCCTCACCAAGAGCTACCAGGTGAACCAGCTCTTCAACAAGCTCACGGTGCGCGAGAACATCACAATCGCCGCGCTCGCGGAGCTGCGCGGCAAGATGCGCCTGGACATGCTGCGCAGCCCCGACTCGATCGCGGGCCTGCGCGAGCTCGTGATGCATACACTCGAGCTCGTGCACCTCACGGGGCGCGTCGACACGCCCGTGGCGCAGCTCGCCTACGGCGAGAAGCGCCGCCTCGAGGTGGGCCTGGCACTCGCCTCGTCGCCGAGCCTGCTGCTGCTCGACGAGCCGCTCGCGGGGATGAGCCCGCAGGAGCGCGCCGAGACGGTGAGCCTGCTGCGCTCGATCGCGCGCGGGCGCACGCTCATCATCATCGACCACGACATGGACGCGCTCTTCGAGCTGGCCGAGCGCGTGACGGTGCTGCAGGAAGGGCGCGTGCTCGTGGAAGGCACGCCCGCCGAGATCAAGGGCAACGCGCAGGTCCAGGAGGCCTACCTGGGCGGCGTGCACGAGGAGGCCGCGCCATGAGCCTGCTCGAAGTCTCGGGACTGAACAGCTACTACGGCGATTCGCACATCCTCTTCGACGTGTCGCTGCGCGTCGAGAAGAACGAGGTGGTGGCGCTCCTCGGCCGCAACGGCGCGGGCAAGAGCACGACGCTGAAGAGCCTCATGGGCGTGGTCACGCCGCAGGCGGGCTCCGTGAAGCTCGACGGCGTCGAGATGGCGGGGCGCAAGAGCTACGAGATCGCGCGCGCGGGCATGCAGCTCGTGCACGAGGACCGGCGCATCTTCGGCGCGCTCGACGTGGAGGAGAACCTCATCCTCGCCGGCCTCACGGCGGGCTCGCGCTGGCCGCTCGAGCGCATCTACGAGATGTTCCCGCGCCTGAAGGAGCGGCGCAGGAACCGCGGCACCGACCTCTCGGGCGGCGAGCAGCAGATGCTCGCCATCGCGCGGGCGCTCATCCGCGACCCGAAGATCATCCTGCTCGACGAGCCCTTCGAGGGCCTCGCCCCCGTGATCGTCCAGGACCTCATGGCGGCGTGCCGCACGCTCGCCGCCGCCGGCCAGACCATCGTGCTGGTGGAGCAGAACATCGCGGCCACGCTTGCGCTTTCGCACCGCGTGTACATGCTCAACAACGGGCACATGGTGCACGAGGGCACCGTCGAGGAGATCCGCTCCAACCCCGAGGTGCTGCACCGCTTCCTGGGCGTCTAGACCACGATCACGTCGTACTGCTCCTGCATGTACGCGGTCTCGACCTGCATGGAGATGGGCTTGCCGATGAAGTCGCCCAGTTGCGCGAGGCTGCCGCTTTCCTCCTCGAGGAAGAGGTCGATCACCTTCTGCGAGGCGAGGATGCGGTACTCCTTCGCGCCGAACTGCCGGTCCGTGCGCAGGATCTCGCGCAGGATGTCGTAGCAGACGGTCTGCGGGGTCTTCAGCTCCCCGCGGCCCTCGCACACCGGGCAGGGCTCGCACAGCACGTGGGCGAGCGATTCGCGCGTGCGCTTCCGCGTCATCTCCACGAGGCCCAGCTGGGAAAAGCCGTTCACCGCCACGCGCGTGCGGTCGCGGCCGAGCGCCTTGCGGAACTCGTTCAGCACGGCGTCGCGGTGCTCCTGCGAGTCCATGTCGATGAAGTCCACGATGATGATGCCGCCCAGGTTCCTCAGGCGAAGCTGGCGCGCGATGGACTGCGCCGCCTCGAGGTTGGTCTTGAAGATGGTGTCGTCGAAGGAGCGCCCCGAGACGAAGCCGCCCGTGTTCACGTCGATCGTGGTGAGCGCCTCGGTCTGGTCGATGATCACGTAGCCGCCGCTTTTCAGGTCCACGCGGCGCGCGAGCGCCTTCTCGATCTCGTCTTCCACGGCGAAGAGGTCGAAGAGCGGCCGCTCGCCCTGGTAGTGCTCGAGGATCGGAAGCGCCTGCCTCGTGTACTTGTTGGCGAACTCCTGCAACTTCGCGAACGTCTCGCGGGAATCGACGATGATGCGCTCGGTCGAATCGCCGACGAGGTCGCGCAGCACGCGCGTGGCGAGCGACAGGTCCTGGTAGAGCAGCTCCTGCGGCGCGGCGCTTTGCGCGGCGAGCTGGATCTGCTTCCAGAGCGTGACGAGGTACTCGATGTCGGCGTTCAGCTCCGCGTCGGTGGCCGCCTCGGCCACGGTGCGCACGATGAAGCCGCCAGTCTCGCCCGCGGGCATGAGCGAGTGGACCTTCTCGCGCAGGTGCTCGCGCTCGGCCTCGTCCTCGATGCGCTGCGAGATGCCGATGTGCGGGTCCTGCGGCAGGTACACGAGCAGCCGCCCCGCGATGGACACCTGCGTGGAAAGGCGCGCGCCCTTGCTGCCGATGGGGTCCTTCACGACCTGCACGAGCAGCGTCTGGCCTTCGGAGAGGATCCTCTCGATGGGGCGCGCTTCGCCGTTGCCGTTGCGCGCGGTCCAGATGTCGGCAACGTGGAGGAAGGCCGCGCGCGGCAGGCCGATCTCGACGAACGCCGACTGCATGCCCGGCAGCACGCGGCACACGCG
>DATJVS010000058.1:0-46481 GCA_035501715.1 Usitatibacter sp. | reverse complement strand
CGAACATGGGCGACATTCTAAACGGTTGATCCGGCGCAACCAGCCGCCCAGGCCCAGGCGTAGGGTGGTAATGGATCTTGTGAAGGAGGTTGTATGAGGAAATCTCTAGTCGCTGCGGCAATGGCCGCAGGGTTGTTGACTTGCGCTTCCGCGTTGCCCCAGTCGTACGGAATGGGGCCCGGATACGGCGGCGGATACGGCACGGGCGGCGGATACGGCATGGGCCGCGGAATGATGGGCGGGGCGTACGGCGGCATGGGCCCGGGCATGATGGGCGGTTACGGTGCGGATGGGCTGGCCAATCTCGACCTCACCGTGGACCAGCGCAAGAAAGTCGAGGGGATCCAGCGCGACTTGCAGCGCAAGCAATGGAAGCTGATGGAGTCGATGCGGGAACTCATGTGGCAGCAGCGGGACGCCAACCTCGAAGGCAAGTTCGACGAGAAGTCGGCGCGCGAGGCCTACGACGCGCGCGAGAAGCTCCACAAGCAGATGTTCGAGAATTCCCTCGATGCCCGCAAGCAGATCGACGCGGTCCTTACCGCGGAGCAGCGGCAGAAGCTCGGCCGCAGCGACGGCTAGCCGCTAGTTCCCGGCGGGAGGCTCGGGCGGCACCCACGCCGCCCGGCGTTTCTCGAGGAACGCCGCGACCCCTTCGCGGCCCTCGGGCGAGGATCGGATCTTCGCGATGCGCTCGGCGGTGTCCTGGATGAGCTCGCTCGTCACCGGGCGATTGGCCACGGCGCGGATGAGCTCCTTGGCGGCGAGTTGCGCCGCGGGGCTGCAGGCGAGCATCGCATCGACGATGCCGCCCACCTTCTCGTCGAGCTCATCGTCGTCGCGTGCGAGGTCGTGGACCAGTCCCAGGCGGAACGCTTCGGCGGCCTCGAAGCGCTCGGCCGTGAGGAAGTAGCGTCGCGCGGCGCGCTCGCCGATGGCGGAAACGACGTACGGCGAGATCGCGGCGGGAATCAACCCGAGCTTCGCCTCGGTGAGGGCGAAGGTCGCGTTCACCGTGGCGATCGCCACGTCGCAGCACGCGACCAGTCCCACGCCGCCGCCGTACGCCGCCCCGTGCACGCGTGCGATGGTGGGCTTTCGCAGGTGGGCGAGAGTGCGCATGAGCGTCGCAAGGCCCATGGCATCGCGCTTGTTCTCCTCCAGGGAGAAGCCCGCCATGCGCTTCATCCAGTTGAGGTCCGCTCCGGCGGAGAAGGACTTGCCCGCGCCGGAGAGGACCACGACGCGCATCGCGTCCTCGGCCTCGATGGATCGAAGCGCCTCGGTGAGCTCGGCGATCAACGCGTCGTCGAACGCGTTGTGGCGCTCGGGGCGATTGAGCGTCACGAGGCCGATGGGCCCCCGGCGCTCGACGGCGAGGGAGTCGCTCATGGCTACATGCGGAAGACGCCGAAGCGCGTCTCCTCGATGGGTGCGTTGGCCGCCGTGGCGAGGGCGAGCCCCAGCACGCGGCGCGTGTCCGCCGGATCGATCACCCCATCGTCCCACAGGCGCGCCGTGGCGTAGTAGGGGTGCCCCTGCTTCTCGTACTGCTCGCGGATCGGATCCTTGAATTTCTCTTCCTCGTCCTTCGTCCACTTGCCGCCCTTGGCCTCGATGCCGTCGCGGCGCACGGTGGCGAGCACCGACGCCGCCTGCTCGCCGCCCATCACCGAGATGCGCGCGTTGGGCCAGGTCCAGAGGAAGCGCGGATTGAACGCGCGGCCGCACATGCCGTAGTTGCCCGCGCCGAAGGAGCCGCCCACGATCACCGTGAGCTTCGGCACCTTCGCGCACGACACGGCGGTGACCATCTTCGCGCCGTCCTTGGCGATCCCGCCGGCCTCGTATTTCCTGCCGACCATGAAGCCGGTGATGTTCTGCAGGAAAAGGAGCGGGATGCCGCGCTGCGAGCACAGCTCGATGAAGTGCGCGCCCTTCAGCGCCGACTCCGAGAACAGGATCCCGTTGTTGGCGAGGATGCCGACGGGATGGCCGTGCAGGTGCGCGAATCCCGTCACGAGCGTGGTGCCGTAAAGCGCCTTGAACTCGTGGAACTCGGAGCCGTCCACGAGCCGCGCGATGATCTCTCGCACGTCGAAGGGCTGGCGCGAGTCCCTGGGCACGATGCCGTAGAGGTCGCTCGACGGATAGAGCGGCTCGGAAACCGGGGACAGACCCCGGTTTGCGTTGCCCGCTTTCGTGTGCGAGATGATCTCGCGCGCGATCGCGAGCGCATGGCGATCGTCGTCGGCCAGGTGGTCGGTGACGCCGGAGGTGCGCGAGTGCACGTCGCCGCCGCCCAGCTCTTCGGCCGTGACGACTTCGCCCGTGGCCGCCTTCACGAGCGGCGGGCCGCCCAGGAAGATGGTGCCCTGGTTCTTCACGATTATCGATTCGTCGCACATCGCGGGGACGTACGCGCCGCCCGCGGTGCACGAGCCCATCACCACGGCGACCTGCGGAACGCCCGCGGCCGAAAGGTTCGCCTGGTTGTAGAAGATGCGCCCGAAGTGCTCCTTGTCCGGGAAGACTTCGTCCTGCAGCGGCAGGAACGCGCCCCCCGAATCGACGAGATAGACGCAGGGCAGGCGATTCTGCATCGCCACTTCCTGCGCTCGCAGGTGCTTCTTCACCGTCATCGGGTAGTACGTGCCGCCCTTCACGGTGGCGTCGTTCGCCACCACAATCACCTCGCGGCCCTCGACGCGGCCGATGCCCGTGATGATGCCCGCCGAAGGTGCGTCGTCGCCGTACATGCCGAAGGCTGCGAGCTGCGAGAGCTCGAGGAAGGGCGAACCCGGATCGAGCAGGCCGCGCACGCGCTCGCGCGGAAGGAGCTTGCCGCGCGCCGTGTGCTTCTTCTGCGACTCGGCGCCTCCGCCTTCGGACACGCGCGAGACCTGCGCGCGCAAATCCTCGGCGAGGGCGCGATGATGCGCGGCGTTGGCCTGGAATGCCTCGCTGCCGGTGTCGAGGCGCGACTTGATGGCGGGCATCGGCGCGGGCTAGTCGCCCAGGCTGCGCGCGATCAGCATGCGCTGGATTTCGCTGGTGCCCTCGTAGATCTGCGTGATGCGGGCGTCGCGATAGTGGCGCTCGACCGGATAGTCGTGCAGGTATCCGTAGCCGCCGTGGACCTGGATCGCCTTCGAGCACACCCATTCGGCGAGCTCCGAGGCGTAGAGCTTGGCCTGCGAGGCTTCCGACAGGCAGGGAATGCCTTCGGTGCGGAGGCGCGCGGCGTGCAGGATGAGCAGGCGAGCGGCGTTGATGCGCGTATGCATGTCGGCGAGATAGTTCGCGATCGGGGGATGGTCGACGAGCTTCTTGCCGAACTGCGTGCGGTCCTTCGCATAGGCGAGCGCGGCATCGAACGCGGCGCGCGCGATGCCCAATGCCTGCGCGGCGATGCCGATGCGCCCGCCCTCGAGGTTCGACAGCGCGATGGCAAGTCCCTTGCCGCGCGGGCCCAGCAGGTGATCCTCGGGAATCTCGCAGCCTTCCAGCACGATGGCGCAGGTGTCCGAGGCCTTGATGCCCAGCTTTTCCTCGAGCTTCTGCGGCTTGAAGCCCGGCGAATCGGTGGGAACGATGAACGCGGACAGGCCCTTCTTGCCGAGATCCGGATCGGTGACCGCGAACACGATCGCGACCGCGGCGCGCTTGCCGTTGGTGATGAACTGCTTGTTGCCGTCGAGGACCCAGCGGCCGCCCTTCAATACCGCGCGGGTCTTCAGGTTGTTCGCTTCGCTGCCCGCCTGGGGCTCGGTGAGGCAGAAGCAGCCTACCTTCCGGCCGGCCGCCATCTCGGGGAGCCACGCCTTCTTCTGGGCGTCGCTGCCCCACGCGAGGATCGGTCCGCATCCGACGGAGTTGTGGACGCTCATGAGGGTCGCGGTCGCCGCACAACCCGCGGCGATCTCCTCCATGGCGAGCGCATACGCGATGTAGTCCGAGAACGAGCCGCCCCATTGCTCGGGCACGACCATTCCCAGCAGGCCCAGCTCGCCCATCTTGGCGACGACGGCATCGGGGATCCAGCCGTCCTTCTCCCACCGCCCCGCGTTGGGCGCGAGCTCCGCCATGGCGAACTCACGCGCCATGTCGCGGATCATGCGTTGCTCGTCGGTGAGGAAGTCGCTATGCGTGCGCGTGAGCATCGCGACTTACTTCGAGGCTTCGTCCGCCTTGTCCATCTCGGCCGCAGCCTTCTTGTTGATGTCCGCTTCCATGCCCTTGGCCTTGTCGAGCGCCTGAACCTGCGTGCCGAAGGCGTCGTGCCGGGCGCGCTCGAGCGCAGCCGCCTTCTCGGCCTCCGGGTCGGTCTTGGCCGAGGAAGCGGGCTTGCCTCCGCAGGACGCGATCGCCAGGGCGAGGATTGCGATCATTGCCGCGCTCGATGTCTTCATGTGCGCACCGCCTTTACTCTCTGGCGGATGTCCGCGCGCACCTTCGGGGGAAGGTGGTTCCAGCGCACACCCGCGACCGCGCCCGCGAGCGCGAGGCACGCGGGCACGCTGTTGCGTTCCGGATTCACGCGGCGAAGCTGCAGCCACGCGTCCCAGAAGCCCACGCGCATCAGGGCTTCCAGCGAGTCGATGCCAACCCCACGCAGCTCCGCGGCGAGCGTCGCGCCGATGTTCGGCGTGCGCTCGATTGGAGTAGCGCCGTTCGTAGCGGTTCCTGTCGTAGTCATGCTTACAACACCTCCAGTGCCAGTGCAGTTCCCTCGCCGCCGCCGATGCAGAGCGCGGCGACCCCTTTCTTCAATCCCCTCTTCTTGAGAGCGTAGATGAGCGTCGTGATGATGCGGGCGCCCGTGGCGCCGATCGGGTGCCCGAGGGCCACCGCGCCGCCGTTCACGTTGATCTTGTCCGCGGGGATGCCCACGTCCTTCATCGCCGCCATGGCGACCACGGCGAAGGCCTCGTTCACCTCGAAGAGGTCCACGTCGGAGGCTTTCCAGCCCGTCTTCGCGAGCACCTTCTGGATGGCGCCCACCGGGGCCGTCGTGAACCACTCGGGCTCGTGGGCGTTGGATGCGTACGCGAGGACCCTCGCGAGCGGTTTCGCGCCGCGCTTCTTCGCTTCCGCCTCGGTCATCATCACCAGCGCCGCGGCGCCGTCGGAGATCGACGAGGACGTGGCGGCCGTCACGCGCCCGTCCTTGTTGAAGGCGGGGCGCAGCGTCGGGATCTTCTCGAGCTTCACCGTGAAGGGCGTTTCGTCTTCCTTCACGACTTCCTCGCCCGCGCGCGTCTTCACGGTCACTGGCGCGATCTCGTCGGCGAAGGCGCCGGACTTCTCCGCGGCGAGCGCGCGCGTGGTCGATTCCTTCGAGTACTCGTCCATCTGCTCGCGCGTGAAGCCGTATTTTTCCGCGGTCTTGTCGGCGAAGTGGCCCATGGGCTTGCCGACATACGCGTCCTCGAGGCCGTCGAGGGCCATGCTGTCGAGCACCTGGCCGCTTCCGTAGCGGATTCCGCTGCGCCCCTTGGGAAGGAGGTGCGGCGCGTTCGTCATGGACTCCATGCCGCCGGCCACGACGATCGCCGCGTTGCCGGTGGCGAGCTCGTCGTAGGCCATCATCGCGGCCTTCATGCCCGAGCCGCACATCTTGTTCACCGTGGTGGCGGGCGTCGTGTTGTTGAGGCCCGCGCCGAGCGCGGCCTGGCGCGCGGGCGCCTGCCCCTGTCCCGCCTGCAGGACGCAGCCGAAGATCAGGTCGTCCACCTCGGTGGGCTTCACGCCCGCCTGCTCGACGGCCGCCTTGATGGCGACCGAGCCCAGCTCGTGGGCGGTCACGCCGTTGAACTTGCCCTGCAAAGCGCCGATGGGTGTGCGCTTGGCGCCGACGATCACGATGCTTTCAGCCATGTTCTTCTCCGTTCGCTTTTCCTAGACCGATTCTTCGAAGAGCTCGCGCCCGATCAGCATGCGGCGGATCTCGTTGGTGCCGGCGCCGATGTCGTAGAGCTTCGCGTCGCGAAGCAGGCGCCCGGCGGGAAATTCGTTGATGTAGCCGTTGCCGCCCAGGCACTGGATCGCTTCCAGCGCGACCTGCACGGCGTTCTCCGACGCGAAGAGGATGCACGCGGCGGCATCCTTGCGCACCGCGCGCCCGCGCCCTGCATCGAGGGCGCCGGCCACGCGATAGCTGAAGGCGCGCGAGGCCTGCAGCCTTGTGTACATGTCGGCGATCTTGCCCTGCATGAGCTCGAAGGTGCCGATGGGATGGCCGAACTGCTTGCGCTCGTGGATGTACGGGATCACGAGGTCCATCGCCGATTGCATGATGCCGAGCGGCCCGCCGGAGAGCACCGTGCGCTCCGTGTCCAGGCCCTTCATGAGCACGCGCGATCCGCCGTTCACCTGGCCCAGGATGTTCTCCTCGGGGATCTCGCAATCCTGGAACACGAGCTCGCAGGTGTCGCTCCCGCGCATGCCGAGCTTGTCGAGCTTCTGCGCGGTCGAGAATCCCTTCATGCCCTTCTCGACGAGGAAGGCGGTCATGGCGCGCGAGCCCTGGTCCTTCGGCGCGGTGCGCATGTAGACGATCGCCACGTCCGCGTGCGGGCCGTTGGTGATCCACATCTTCGAGCCGTTGGCGACCCAGCGATCGCCCTTCTTCTCGGCGCGGCAGGCCATCGAGCCCACGACGTCGCTGCCGGCGCCCGGCTCGCTCATCGCGAGCGCGCCGACGAATTGGCCCGAGCACAGCTTGGGCAGGTACTTGCGCCGCTGCGCCTCGGTGCCGTTGTGGTACAGGTTGTTCACGCAGAGGTTCGAATGCGCCCCGTACGCGAGCCCCACCGATCCGCTCGCGCGCGAGACTTCCTCCATGGCCACCACGTGCGCGAGGTACCCGAGCCCCGTGCCGCCATATTCCTCGGGGATCGTCATGCCGAGCAGCCCCAGGTCGCCCAGCTTGCCCCACATGTCCATGGGGAAGGCGTTGCTTGCGTCGATTTCCGCGGCGCGCGGGGCCAGCTCCGTGTCGCACATGCGCTTCACGGTGTCGCGAAGCGCGTCGAATTCCTCGTTGAGATGCGTATCGAAAAGCAAGGCAGCCTTCGGAGGGACGGGGAAGGGTAATTATCTCACGTTCTGGCCCCTCATTTCGCGGCCATGCGAATCGCGCCGTCGAGGCGGATCACCTCGCCGTTGAGCATTTCGTTCTCGACGATGTGCCGGACGAGCGCCGCGAACTCCTCCGGGCGGCCCAGGCGCGACGGAAACGGCACCTGGGCGCCGAGCGAGGCGCGGATCTCCTCGCTCATGCCCTGGAGCATCGGCGTGTCGAAGGTCCCGGGCGCGATCGTCATCACGCGGATGCCGAACCTGGCGAGCTCGCGGGCGATGGGAAGCGTCATCCCGTTCACGCCGGCCTTGGATGCGGAGTAGGCGGCTTGCCCGATCTGGCCGTCCATCGACGCGACCGACGACGTGTTCACGATCACGCCGCGCTCGCCGCTCGCCTCGGCCGGCTGCACGCTCATCTTGGCCGCGGCGAGGCGGATCGCGTTGAACGTGCCGACGAGGTTGATTCTCACCGCGCGCTCGAAGCTCGCGAGCGAATGCGGGCCGTTGCGGCCCACCACCCGTTCGCCCGGCGCGACGCCCGCGCAGTTCACGAGGCCGTGGATCGCGCCGAAGGCGCGTATGCACTCGTCCACCGCGCCCTGCATCGACGTTTCGTCGGTGACGTCCGCCTTCACGAACCGGGCCGCGCCGGGATCCTTCGGGGGATTCAGGTCGGCGATAACGACCTTGCCGCCCGCGGCGGTGAGCATGGCGGCGCACGCGGCGCCGAGGCCCGAGCCTGCGCCGGTGACGAGGAATGCGTGGTCCTTGATCTGCATGTCAGCGTTTCTCTTTGTGTGGGTCGCGCACGGCGACGATGGGTAGGTCGTGCTCGCGGGCCCACGATTCCCAGTGGGCCGTGCCGCGCTTTCCGAAGATCGCGCGAAGCTCCGGGGCCTCGAGGCGCGCAAGCCCGAGGAGCGACGCCAATCGCTCGGCGAAGCGCGGCTCGAGCACGGCGACGGCGATCCATCCGTCGTTGGCCGCGTACAGATTATAGCCAGCGTATCCGCCGCCCAGCAGCGCGCCCGGGCGCGTGAGCCCCTCGCGAAGCGGCTCTGCGAGTGCGTGCGCGGCGTCCGCGAGCGCGACGGCTTGCGCGCGTTGCGAGTTGCCGCGCTCCCGCCCCAGGAGCAGCGCGAGCGAAGTCGATGCCACGCGCTCCGCGCCCGCCATGTCGGCGAAGAGCGTCGGCGGAAGCAGCGGCGGATCGACCAGGCCGAGCGGCGCGAGATACGTGAGGTCGTGCCCCGCGAGTCCGTCGTCGGGCGGCGCGTGCCCGGTGATCGCGACGTGGCACAAGCGCGGAAAGCGCTCGGCGAGGGCATCGGCGCCCAACCCGAGGCGCTCGAGGGCCGCGGCGCGCTGCGCGGTCACGAGCAGGTCGGCGTCGCGCAATCGCCCCGACATCGCATCGCGCCCCGCGGCGGACTTCAGGTCGATGCGAAGGATCTCGGCACCCTCGTGCAGGCGCCGGTACCACGGAGCGCAAAATGTCTCGAAAGGATCGCCCGCGGGCGGCTCGATCTTCGTGAGCGAGGCCCCGAGCTCGCGCAGTCGCGCGCAGGCCGCAGGGCCGGGGAGGTTCAACGCCGTCGAGACGATGCGAATGCCGGTAAGGAGCGCCACGCGGTCGCGATAAGATGGGCAATCGCAAATTATAGGCGTCGGCGTTGCGTCCCAGCCTTCCCCCGTCCGTCCGCGCGATCGTTCGCGGATGGCTCAACTGCAACCAGGTCGTGCTCCTCGCCCCGGGTGACAACGTCCTCGTGGACTCGGGCTATTGCACGCATCGCGAGAAGACGCTCGAGCTCCTCGCGAGCCGCGACGGCCTCGACCGCCAGCCGCTCGAGCGCCTCGTGAACACCCATTGCCACTCGGACCACATGGGCGGCAACGCGGCAGTGGCGAGCATGTACGGATGCCGCATCACGATACCCGCGGGCGAAGTGAAGCACGTGGATCCGTGGACGCCGCAGAGCGTGTGGATGCGCGAGCTGGACCAACGCGCCGATCCGTTCCGCTTCGACGACACCATTGCCGCGGGCGAGTCCTTCGAGGGCGGCGGATTCGAGTGGCAGGCCCACGCCGCACCCGGCCACGACATGGATGCGCTCATGTTCTTCGAGCCCACGAACCGCGTGCTCATCTCGGGCGATGCGCTCTGGGAGAACGGCATGGGCTTCGTGTGGCCCACTGAAGGTCCCAACGAGTTCATCGAGGCCGCGCAAGAGACGCTGGCCGCCATCGAGCGCCTCGATCCGGCGATCGTCATCCCGGGCCACGGCGAGCCGTTCGCGGACGCGAAGGGCTCCATCGCCACGGTACGCTCGCGCCTCGCCGCGTTCGCGCGCGACCCGTCGAAGAACGCGCGCCACGGCACCAAGGTCATGTTCGTCTTCGCGCTCCTCGACCGGGAGAGCATGGCGGCGGCCGACGTTCCCGCCTATCTCGCGCGCGTGCCGTTCTACCGGGAGGTCTCCGAACGCTTCATGGGCCTGGCTCCCGATGCGCTCGCCCGATGGCTGCTGGCAGACCTCGAAAAGGCCGGGGCGATCTCGGTGAAAGAGGGCATCGTCCGCCCCACCATGGCCGCCTGATCCGGCTACACTAGGCGAAACAAGGAGGAGGGGGCCGTCCATGGCGGTTGTCGGCGGGACGCACGACACGTTCCCGAAGCTGCTGCTGCGCCACGCCGAGACGATTGGCGGGCATCCGGCTATCCGCGAGAAGGACCTCGGGATCTGGCAGGCGTGGACGTGGCGAGAGATGCGCGACGAGGTCGAGTGGCTCGCGTGCGGCCTCGCGCAGGCAGGGCTCGAGCGCGGCGCGCACATCGCCGTCATCGGGTCGAATCGCCCGCGGCTCTACTGGACGATCTGCGCGGCGCAGGCCCTGGGCGCGATTCCCGTCCCGTTCTACGAAGACGCCGTGGCCCAGGAGATGGTGTACGTCTTCCAGGAGGCCGAGATCGCCTTCGCCGTGGTGGAGGACCAGGAGCAGGCCGACAAGCTCCTCGAGATCGCTCCCCAGTGCCCGCGCCTGAAGCACATCTGGTATGACGACGCGCGCGGGCTTCGCAACTACACGCAGGCCGGGCTCGAGCCTTACGAGAAGCTTCGCGAGGCGGGGCGCGCGAAGGCGGCGGCCGAGCCTTCCTTCTTCGGCGGCGAGATCGCGAAGAGCCGGGGCTCCGACACCGCGATCATGATGTACACCTCGGGCACCACCGGAAATCCCAAGGGCGTGGTGCTCTCGCACGACAACCTGATCCTCTCGAGCCGCGCGTACGCGGAGCTGGAAGGCCTTCGCGACGACGAAGAAGTCCTCGCGTACCTGCCCATGGCGTGGATCGGGCAGAACCTCTTCTCGTACGCGCAGTGGATGGTGGTGGGCTTCCGCATCAACTGTCCCGAGTCCGGCGACACGACGATGACGGACATGCGCGAGATCGGGCCCACGTACTACTTCGCGCCGCCCCGCGTGCTCGAAGCGCTGCTCACGCAAGTGACAATCCGCATGGAAGACGCGAGCTGGGTGAAGCGCCGCATGTTCCGTTTCTTCATGGACCACGCGAGGCGGGTGGGCGCGCGCCTCCTCGACGGCCGCCCCGTCGGCGCCGCGGACCGGCTGCTCTACGCGATCGGGAACCTGCTCGTGTACGCGCCGCTCAAGAACGCGCTGGGCATGTCGCGCGTGCGCGTGGCCTACACCGCGGGCGAGGCCATCGGGCCGGACCTCTTCGTCTTCTACCGCTCGCTCGGCATCAACCTCAAGCAGCTCTACGGCTCGACGGAGACGTCGGTCATGGTGTGCGTGCAGCCCAACGGCGAGGTGAAGCCCGACACCGTGGGCCCGCCGATGAAGGGCGTGGAGATCCGCGTGCTCGACTCCGGCGAGATCGTGCTGCGCTGCCCGGGGCTTTTCCGCTCGTACTACCGCAACGACGCGGCCACGAGCGAGGCCAAGGACGCCGAAGGGTGGTTTCGCACCGGCGACGCGGGCTTCTTCGACGAGTCGGGCCACCTCAAGATCATCGATCGGGCGAAGGACGTGGGGAAGCTTTCGGACGGGACGCTGTTCGCCCCGAAGTACCTCGAGAACAAGCTCAAGTTCTTCCCCTACATCAAGGAGGCGGTCGCGTTCGGCCAGGGCAAGGCCGAGGCCACGGCCATGGTGAACATCGACGTCGAGGCGGTGGGCGATTGGGCCGAGCGGCGCGGCATTCCGTACTCGGGCTACACGGACCTCGCTTCCAAGCCGCAGGTGCGCGAGCTGGTGCGCGAGTGCGTCGAGAAGGTGAACGCCGACCTTTCGCGGGACCCGCGCCTCGCCGGCAGCCAGATCCATCGCTTCGTGGTGCTGCACAAGGAGCTCGACGCGGATGACGGCGAGCTCACGCGCACCCGCAAGGTGCGCCGCGGCTTCATCGGCGAGAAGTACGCCACGATCGTGGACGCGCTCTACTCCGGCACCGCGCAATGCGTGGTGGAAGCCCAGGTGCGCTTCGAGGACGGCCGTGTAGGCTCGATCCGGGCCGAGCTCGCGGTCGATCGGGCGAAGACCTTCGCCGCGCAGGCGCTCGCCGCATGAACCTTCGCGAGCTCGAGCCCGGCACCGTGGAGCGCAAGCTCGGCGCGGCGATCCTCGCGGTCGAGGGCATCTCGCTCTCGTTCGGCGGCGTGAAGGCGCTCAACGAGGTGAGCTTCGACGTCCGCGAGCACGAGATACGCGCCATCATCGGGCCCAACGGCGCGGGAAAGAGCTCGATGCTCAACGTGATCAACGGCGTCTATCGCCCGCAGCAGGGACGGGTCACGTTCATGGGCGAGACGCACTCGCACATGGAGCCGCATCGTGCGGCGGCGCGGGGCATCGCACGCACCTTCCAGGGCCTCGCGCTGTTCAAGGGCATGTCGGTGCTCGACAACATCCTCGCGGGCCGCAACCTGATGATGAAGCGAAACCTCCTCTGGCAGGCGCTGCGCGTCGGGCCCGCGCTTCGCGAGGAGATCGAGCATCGCCGGCGGGTCGAGGAGATCATCGACTTCCTCGAGATCCAGCACGTGCGAAAGACGCCGGTGGGACGCCTTCCCTACGGATTGCAGAAGCGTGTGGACCTGGGACGGGCGCTGGCCGCGGAGCCTCGCGTGCTGCTCCTGGACGAGCCCATGGCCGGCATGAACGTCGAGGAGAAGCAGGACATGAGCCGCTTCATCCTCGACGTGAACGACGAGTTCGGCACCACCATCGTGCTGATCGAGCACGACATGGGCGTGGTCATGGACCTCTCGGACCGCGTGGTGGTGCTCGACTACGGCCGCAAGATCGCCGACGGCACGCCCGACGAGGTGCGGTCGAGCCAGGCCGTGATCGACGCCTACCTCGGGGTGAAGCACTGATGGACTTCGCCCGCCACCGGCTCACCATCGCGTTCCTGGCGCTGCTCGCGCTCGCCGCGGCGGCGCCGATGTTCCTGGGCGTGGCGAAATTCCCGCAGTGGCTCGAAGTCGCCCTGGGCGGCCTGCTCACCGGAGTGCTCTATTCGCTGGTGGCCCTGGGCCTCGTCCTCATCTTCAAGGCCTCGGGCGTCTTCAACTTCGCGCAGGGCGCGATGGTGCTCTTCGCGGCGCTCACGCTCGTGCGCCTCGCCGAGAAGATGCCTCTCGCGCTCGCCATCGCGGTCACGCTCGCCATCATGATCGCCATGGCCTGGGTGATCGAGCGCGTGGTGCTGCGCCCGCTCGTGAACCAGGAAGGCATCGTGCTCTTCATGGCGACCCTGGGCGTCGCCTACTTCCTCGACGGATTCGGCCAGTCGTTGTGGGGCAGCGACATCTACACGCTGCACGTGGGCATGCCCAAGGAGCCGAAGATCATCCTCGAGAGCACCTTCGACGGCGGCGTGCTCGTGGACATGGAGGATCTCGTGGCGGCGATCATCGCCGCGATCCTCGTGGCGGCGCTGGCGCTCTTCTTCCAGAAGACGGCCACGGGCCGGGCGCTTCGCGCGGTGGCCGACGACCACCAGGCCGCGCAGTCGGTGGGCATCCCGTTGAACCGCATCTGGGTCATCGTCTGGAGCGTGGCGGGCCTGGTCGCGCTGGTGGCCGGAATCGTCTGGGGATCGAAGCTGGGAGTGCAGTTCTCCCTCTCGCAGGTGGCACTGAAGGCGCTTCCCGTGGTGATCCTCGGCGGCTTCACGTCGATTCCCGGCGCGATCGTGGGCGGCCTCATCATCGGCCTGGGCGAGAAGCTCTCCGAGGTGTACCTGGGCCCGGCGTTCGGCGGAGGCATCGAGGACTGGTTCGCCTACGTGCTCGCCCTCGTGTTCCTGCTCTTCCGGCCCGAAGGGCTCTTCGGCGAGAAGATCATCGACCGGGTATGACGCCATGATCTATCGCGAGACCGGCCAGTTCAAGACGACATACGCATCGGATTCGCAGCTCTTCCCGATCCTGCAGGACCGCGCGTTCGTGATCGGCGCGCTCGTGTTCGCGTTCGTCGCGGTGCCGTTCCTCGCGTCGGACTATCTCTTCCGCGCCATCCTCACGCCGTTCCTGATCCTCGCGCTCGCCGCGCTCGGGCTGAACATCCTCGTGGGCTACTGCGGCCAGGTCTCGCTCGGCACGGGCGGATTCATGGCCGTGGGCGCGTACGCCGCGTACAACTTCGCGGTGCGCGTGCCGCAGCTCGACCTCATCGTGATCTTCATCCTCGCGGGCCTGTGCGCGGCGCTGGTGGGCGTGGTGTTCGGAATTCCCAGCCTTCGCATCAAGGGCTTCTACCTCGCGGTGGCCACGCTCGCGGCGCAGTTCTTCATCGACTGGGCCTTCGCGCGCATCCAGTGGTTCACCAACGACACGCCTTCGGGCTCGGTGTCGGCGCCGCCGCTCTCGGTCCTGGGCCATGCCATCCAGGGGCCGGTGCAGAAATACCTGCTCGTGCTCTCGATCGTGGCCGTGGCCGCGCTCGTGGCGCGCAACCTCACGCGTGGGGCCATCGGGCGATCGTGGATGGCCACGCGCGACATGGACGTGGCCGCCGAGGTGATCGGCATCCGGCCGCTGCACGCCAAGCTCACGGCCTTCGCCGTGAGCTCGTTCTTCGTGGGCATGTCGGGCGCGCTCTGGGCCTTCGTCTACCTGGGCTCGTGGGAGCCGCTCGCGTTCGACGTGAACCGCTCCTTCCAGCTGCTGTTCATGGTGATCATCGGCGGGCTGGGATCGATCCTCGGGTCGTTCCTCGGCGCCGCGTTCATCGTGATCCTGCCCCTCGTGTTGAACCAACTGCCGACCGCGCTCGGGATTCCGCTCTCGACCGCGATGATTTCCCACATCGAGTTCATGGTCTTCGGCGCGCTGATCGTCTTCTTCCTGATCGCCGAACCGCGCGGCCTCGCGCGGCTCTGGGCGATCGGCAAGGAGAAGCTGCGCCTGTGGCCGTTCCCGCACTGAAGCGGCAATGTCACCCCAAGGAGGAGCAACGTCATGAAACGCGAATACCGCATCAAGGCGGCAGCGCTCGCGCTCGCCGTCGCAGGAACCCTGGGCGTTGCGCTCGACGCGCTGGCGCAATCGTCCAAGGAGATCTTCGTCCCGGTCCTGGTGTATCGCACCGGCCCCTACGCGCCCAACGGCGTGCCGTGGGCCAACGGATTCGTCGACTACCTCAAGCTCGTGAACGCGAGGGACGGCGGCGTGAACGGCGTGAAGATCGCGTACGAGGAGTGCGAGACCGGCTATGCCACGGACCGCGGCGTCGAGTGCTACGAGCGCCTGAAGAGCAAGCACCCGGTGGCGTACTCGCCGCTTTCCACGGGCATCACCTACGCGCTCACCGACAAGGTCTTCGGCGACCACATCGTGCTCATCACCGCGGGCTACGGGCGGGCCGACTCCGTGGACGGGGCCGTGTTCCGCTGGAATTTCCCGATGCTGGGCACCTATTGGGATGGCGCGGACATCCTCGTGCAGCACGTGAAGGCGAAGGGCAGCCTCAAGGGCAAGAAGATCGCCCTCGTGTACCACGATTCTCCCTACGGCAAGGAGCCCATCCCGGTGCTCGAGGAGCTCGCCAAGCGCGAGGGCTTCGAGCTCTTGAAGCTCCCGGTCACCGCGCCGGGCGTGGAGCAGAAGGCCACCTGGCTGCAGATCCGCCAGCAGCGCCCGGACTACGTGTTCGTGTGGGGATGGGGCGTCATGAACTCCACGGCGCTCAAGGAAGCGATCGCCGTGTCCTATCCGCGCGCGCAGATCTACGGCGTGTGGTGGTCCGCGGCCGAGCCGGACGTGGTTCCCGCCGAGATGGCCGCCAAGGGCTACAACGGCCTCGCGCTCGGGCACTCCGCCGAGAAGACGGAACCGATCCACAAGGACATGATCAAGTACCTCTACGACAAGGGGCAGGGCACCGCCGCCAACAAGAGCGAGATCGGAAGCGTCCTGTACAACCGCGGCATGCTCTCCGCGATGCTCACGGTGGAGTCGATCCGCGCCGCGCAGAAGAAGTACGGCAACCGCGTGGTCACGGGCGACGAGGTTCGCTGGGGCGCGGAGCACCTGAACATCGACGCGGCGCGCATCAAGGCGCTCGGCGTCGAGGGGATGATGCAGCCGGTCCACACCTCGTGCGCGGACCACGGCGGCGTGCATGCGGCGCGCATCCACACGTGGGACGGAAGCGAGTGGAGCTACACGTCCGAGATGTACACCTCGGAGACGAAGTATCTCGCCCCGCTGATCAAGTCCTCGGCCGAGAAGTACGCGGCGGAGAAGAAGCTGCCGATCGAGGACTGCGGCAAGGCGAGCTGAAAGCGATGAACGCGGCGGCGGGGCCCCAGCCCGGGAAGAGCCTTCTCGAGGTGAACGGCATCGAGGTGATCTACAACCACGTGATCCTCGTGCTGAAAGGGGTCTCGCTCGCCGTTCCCGAAGGCGGCATCGTGGCGCTGCTGGGCGCCAACGGCGCCGGCAAGACGACCACGCTCAAGGCGATCTCGAACCTGCTCTTCGCCGAGCGCGGCGAGGTCACCAAGGGCTCGATCCATTTCGACGGCGCGCGCGTGGACCGGCTCAATCCCTCGCAGCTCGTCAAGCGCGGCGTGATCCAGGTGATGGAAGGGCGCCACTGCTTCGCGCACCTCACAGTCGAGGAGAACCTGCTCACCGGGGCCTATACGCGCGATGCTTCGCGCGCCGAGATCCGGCGGGACCTGGAGCGCGTGTACGAATTCTTCCCGCGCCTGAAGCAGCGCCGCGCCTCGCAGGCGGGCTACACCTCCGGCGGCGAGCAGCAGATGACGGCGATCGGGCGCGCGCTGATGGCACGGCCGCGCATGATCCTGCTCGACGAGCCTTCCATGGGCCTCGCGCCCCAGATCGTCGAGGAGATCTTCGAGATCGTGAAGAACCTGAACGACTCGCAGAAGGTGAGCTTCCTGCTCGCCGAGCAGAACACGATGGTGGCGCTGCGCTTCGCCGATTTCGGCTACATCCTCGAGAATGGCCGCGTGGTGCTGGAAGGATCGGCGCGGGCACTTTCCGACAACGAGGACGTGAAGGAGTTCTACCTGGGAATCTCCAGCGGCGGCCGGCGCAGCTTCCGCGAGACCAAGAACTACCGGCGCCGCAAGCGCTGGCTCGCCTGACCGTGGCGGAGCACTACGACGCGCTCGAGACCCGCGCTCGCGCCGATCGCGAACGCGACCTCTTCGGGCGACTTCCCATGCAGCTCGCGCACGCGAAGGCGAATGCGGCCTTCTATCGCGATGCGCTGGCCCCGATTGACGTTTCGCGGATCGATTCGCGCGCGGCGCTCGCATCGCTTCCCGTCACGCGCAAATCGCAGCTCGTGGAGCTGCAATCGCGCATGCGCCCCTTCGGCGGCCTCAATGCGACGCCGCCCGCGGAGCTGGCGCGCATCTTCCTTTCGCCCGGCCCGGTCTACGATCCGGAAGGAAGAAGCCCGGATTTCTGGCACGCGGCGCGCGGGCTCTTCGCCGCCGGGTTCCGCAAGGGCGACGTGGTCCTCAACTGCTTCTCCTATCACCTCACGCCCGCCGGCAGCATGTTCGAGACGGGGCTGCATCGCCTCGGTTGCGCGGTGATCCCGGGCGGCGTGGGCCAGACGGAGATGCAGGCGCGTGCGGTGGCGGACCTGAAGCCCACGGGCTACGTGGGCACTCCGTCGTTCCTGAAGCTGATCCTGGAGAAGTGCGACGAGCTGGGCCTGGATTCGCGCTCGCTCGTGCGCGCGCAGGTCTCCGGCGAGGCATTCATGCCCGCCGTGCGGACCTTCCTCGAAGGCCGTTCGATCGCCGCGTTCCAGGCGTACGGCACGGCCGACCTCGGCGTGGTCGCGTACGAGTCGCCGGCGCGCGAGGGACTTGTCGTGAGCGAGGAGCTCATCGTCGAGATCGTGCGGGCCGGCACGGGCGATCCGGTCGCGCAGGGCGAGGTGGGCGAGGTCGTGGTGACGACGTTCAACCGCGACTATCCCCTCGTGCGTTTCGCGACCGGCGATCTTTCCGCCGCGATGGCGGGCGACAGCGCCTGCGGCAGGACCAACATGCGCATCCGCGGCTGGATGGGGCGCGCCGACCAATCGACCAAGGTGCGCGGGATGTTCGTGCACCCGCACCAGGTGGCCGAGGTCCTGCGCAGGCACGGACTTTCGCGCGCGCGCCTCGTGGTCACGAACGAGGCCGGCGAGGATCGCATGGTGCTTCGCGTGGAAGGCCCCGGCGCGGCGCCGCCGGCCCTCGCCGATGCGCTCGAGTCGGCGGTTCGCGATGTCCTCAAGGTCCGCGGCGAGGTGCAGCTGGTGGCCCCGGGAAGCCTTCCCAACGACGGCAAGGTGATCGAGGACGCGAGGGTCTATTCCTAGCCTCCGGACACCCCTCGTAACAGGTCCATAAAGCCAGTCGAATCAATGGCCTGGGTGGCCATCCCGGGGTGCTTGCAGAATGTTCCGTTGCACCCCATCTCGTTTGTTTGATAAGACCCCACCGGTGGGCTACACTTATCGGCTTTTGGTGGCCCGCCCGGAAGCATTTTTGCGGCGTGGCCGAAGGCATACAGCAGCGAGGATCCATTGGCGAGCAAACCCAAGACACTGACCGAGGCGGAAGTCATCAAGATGCCGAAGTCGGACTACATGAACGCGGCGCAACTCAAGTTCTTCCGCGAGCGCCTCACGGAGCTCCAGCGGCAGTTGCGCGAGAACGCGGGTGCCACCACCGAGCACCTGCGCGAGCTTTCCTTCGCGCCCGATCCCGCCGACCGCGCCACGCTCGAGGAGGAGCACGCGCTCGAGCTTCGCACGCGCGACCGCGAGAGGAAGCTCCTCAAGAAGATCGACCAGGCCCTCGCGCGCATCGACGACGGCAGCTACGGCTATTGCGAGGAGACGGGCGAGCCCATCGGGATCCAGCGCCTGCTCGCGCGGCCGACCGCCACGCTCACAATCGAAGCGCAGGAGCGCCGCGAGATGAAGCAGAAGCTCTACGGCGAGTAGCCTTTTCGTTTCATCTCGTAGCGATTTGCACAGGGCATTCGCTTCGCGCCGACCTATAATCGGCCGATGAACGCGACGACGACCTACGCAGCGGCGGTCCAGCCCGTCGCACAAACGGCAATCTCCACGGACGCGAAGGGCCTCGACGCGGGCGACATCCGCGTCCCCGTGAAGGACGGGGCCATCGCCGCCTATTACGCGAAGCCGGCGGGCGGCAAGGACCTGCCCATCGTGCTGCTCGTCCACGAGATCTGGAGCGTGCACGAGTACTTCAAGGACCTGTGCCGCCGCCTCGCGAAGCTGGGCTATCTCGCCATCGCGCCCGACCTGTTCGGCCGCCAGGGCGACGTCACCAACCTCGAGCGCGACGAGATCTTCGGCAAGGTCGTCTCGAAGGTCCCCGATGCGCAGGTGATGTCCGACCTCGACGCGGCCGCGAAGTGGGCGGGATCCAACGGCGGCGACATCCGGCGCCTCGGGATCACCGGCTTCTGCTGGGGCGGGCGCATCGTGTGGCTCTACGCGGCGCACAGCAACCAGCTGAAGGCGGGCGTGGCCTGGTACGGCAAGGTCGAGGGCGCGCCCGACGAGCTGCACCCGCGCCTGCCGATCGACCTCGCGGCCGACTTGCAGGCGCCTGTGCTGGGCCTTTACGGCGGCGCGGACGCCGGCATTCCCAACGACGGCGTCGATCGCATGAGCGCGGCGCTCAAGGCCGCGGGAAAGCCCTCGCTCATCCACACGTATCCCGACATGCCGCACGCATTCCACGCCGACTACCGGCCCAGCTACCGCAAGGAAGCCGCGGAGGACGGATGGCGGCGGATGCTCGACTGGTTCAAGCGCCACGGCGTGGCCTGATCGGCGATCGGGGAACGCCCACGTGAGCCGGGAGGCGATCGAGCTGAAGCGCGTGCTCGAGCAAAGGAGCCTGCGCACGGTGTTCCAGCCGATCTTCGGTTTCCGCGAGGGCCGGATCATCGGAAACGAGGCGCTGGTGCGCGGGCCCGAAGGCTCGCTGCTGCAGACGCCCGCCGATCTTTTCGCAGCCGCCGAGGAAGAGGGCGTCGCGGTCGAGCTGAACATCCTGTGCGTGCAGCAGATCCTCCAGGCCTTCGCCGAGCGCAAGCTTCCGGGCAGCCTCTTCCTCAACCTCTCGCCGCGCATCATCGTTCGCGAAGGCTTCGACCAGGATCGCGCCGCCCGCTTCCTGCAGGCCCTGGGCATCGAGCCGGGCCGCGTGGTGATCGAGCTCACCGAGGACTACCCCGCGCTCGATTTCCAGCGGGTGCAGGAGTCGCTCATGCTGTATCGCTCCATGGGATGCCGCGTGGCGATCGACGACCTGGGCGAAGGGTTCGCGAGCCTGCGCTTGTGGTCGCAGTTGAAGCCCGAGTACGTGAAGGCCGACAAGCACTTCGTCACGGGCATCGCCGACGACCCGGTGAAGATGCAGTTCCTGCGAGCGATCCAGCACATCGCCGAGAACAGCGGCTCGCTCGTGATCGCCGAGGGAATCGAGAACGCGGCCGACTTCCGGATGGTGCGCGAGATCGGCATCGCGTGCGGCCAGGGCTGGTTCATCGGGCGGCCCGAGGAAACGCCCGCGGAGTCGGTCTCCGAAGAGGCGCGCATCGCCAATGCCGACTCGCGCGTTCCCGTGTTGCCCGCGGCGAGATTGCGCGCCGGGAGCGAGCCCTCGGCGCAGGATTTCCTGCGCGCGGTCGAACCGGCGAGCGCGCGCCAGTCCCTGGGCACGCTGCTCGATCGCTTCGCGGCCTCGCCCTCGCTCGCGTCGATCCCGGTGGCGGGCGCTTCGGGCGTCGAAGGCGTCGTGTCGCGTGCGTGGCTCGACCTGTCGCGCGCGAGCGGGGCCGCGGCGTCGCTTCGTCCGCGGCCGTGCATCGAGTTCGCCGACCGCACGCCCATCGAAGCCGAGTCGGACCTGGACCTTTCCGCGCTCACCGCGCTGCTCGTGGAGACCGACGCGCAGCGCGTGGCCGACGGCTTCGTGATCCTGTCGAAGGGACGCTATCTCGGCATGGGGACCTCGGCCGACGTGATGCGCTCTCTGCAAGGCTCGCGCGCGCTCGCCGCCCGCTACACGAGCCCGCTCACGCTCCTGCCGGGGCAGGTGCCCATCAACGAGCACCTCGAGCGGCTGCTCGCCAGGCGCGTGGCCTTCACCGCCTGGGCCGTGGAGATCGACCAGATGCGCGGCCTCAACGACAGCGTGGGCTTCGCGGCGGGCGATGCGCTGATCCACGCGACGGCACGCTTGCTGGAGCAGGCCGGCCAGCACGGCGTGGATTTCGCCGGTCACGTCGCCGGATGCCGCTTCGTGATGCTCGTGCAGAGCGAGGACTGGCGCGAGCGCGCCGCGCGACTGCTCGAATCGTTTTCCGCGACGCTCGCCTCGCACGTGCCCGACACCGACCGCGAGCGCGGCTACTTCACGGTCAAGCGTCGCGACGGGCGCGACTACGTGAGGCCGCTTCCGAAGCTCGCCGTCGGGATCCTTCCGGTGTTGCCGGGCGTGTTCGAATCGATCCACGAGGTGCTCGCGGTCGCCCGCCGCGCGGTGCAGAAGGCGCAGGCCCACACCGCGAGCGCGATCTACGTGGACGAGGAGCTGGGCAACGCCTATCCGCAGTCGGTGCTGTTCGACGACGACGCCTAGCGGCGCTGCCAGCGTTGCCAGCGTTCCTTCCCGGCGAACACGGAGATCGAGTCGGTGACGTCGAGGTCTTCGACGCGTTCGAACGCGGACCCGAGCAGGGCGTCGAGCTCGGCCTGGGAGTGAAGCGGAAAGGGCGGGCCGCGTTCCCCGTCGTCGAAATAGAAGAAGCCCGCGAGATGGCCGCCCGGCGCCACGAGCCCGCCCATGCGCCGTCCCCATTGGCTCCAGAGGCGCCTGGGCAACGCGCAGAGGAACGCGCGCTCGTACACCAGCTCGAAAGGCTCTCCCGCGATCGGCGCGAACACATCGCCCTGGCGCACGCGGTCGCGATGCGGGCCGAGGACTGCGGCGGCAGCGGAGATCGCTTCGGCGCTGAAGTCGAGGCCGGTCACGTTCCAGGCGCTCTCGGCGAAGAAGCGCACGTCCCATGCGCTGCCGCAGCCGGGTACGAACGTTCGCAGGGGGCGCGGCGAGGCGGCGACGAACTCGCGCAGGCGCATGGGGACCTTGCCCGCATCCCACGGGGCGAAGTTCGCCTCGTAGCGAAGGTCCCAGAATTCCGGATCGGCGGGATCGCGCCGGGGAAATTGCGGAGGAGTGGCCACGCCCGTGATGTTAGCGCCGAACGGCTATACTTCGACGCATCCCTCCGCTTTGATTCCATGAAGCACCTCCTGCTCGCGGCGGCCGCGTGCCTCGCGCTCGCCGCCTGCAACTCCGGTTCCGAGGCTCCGCACTCGCGCATCGCGCTCGAGACGTGCCGCCTGCAGGGCCTCGACATCGCCGCGCGCTGCGGCAAGTACGAAGTCTGGGAAGACCGCGACAAGAAATCGGGGCGGCGCATCAAGCTCAACATCGCGGTGCTGCCGGCGCGCATCAGCTCGCGCGATCCCGATCCCGTGTTCGTGTTCGCGGGAGGGCCGGGGCAGGGAGCGGTCTCGCTCGCGGGGCAGGTCCAGGGGATCTTCGCGCGGCTGAACGAGACGCGCGACGTGGTCCTCATCGACCAGCGCGGCACGGGCGGCTCGCATCCGCTCAATTGCGGCGACGAGAGCCAGCCCCTGCAGGCGATGTTCGAGGACGCGCTTCCCGAGCGGCTCGTGCAGCGTTGCCTCGAGCACATCGACGCCGATCCGCGCCTCTACCTCACTTCAATCGCCGTCGAGGACTTCGACGAGGTGCGCGACGCGCTGGGCTATGGCCGCATCAACCTCTGGGGCGCCTCGTACGGCACGCGCATGGCGCTCGAGTACCTGCGCCGCCACGGCGATCGCGTGCGCAGCGTGGTCCTCGACGGCGTGGCGCCGTCCACGATGAAGCTGCCCCTGTCCTTCGTGGCCGACGGCGAGGCCGCGCTCGGCAAGCTGATCGACGCGTGCGCGGCCGACGACCGCTGCCGCGCGAGCTACCCGGACCTGCGCGCCACGATCGACTCGATGAAGGGCCGGCTCGCGCGCGCGCCCGAGCGCGCCGAGATCCAGGACCCGCGCACCGGCGAGCGCGAGAACATCCGCGTGAATGAAGACGTCTTCCTCACCGGGCTCTTCCGGCCGCTCTACGTGGCGGAGCTGGCGAGCCTGTTGCCTTACGGCGTGGCCGAGGCCTCGCAGGGAGACTTCAATCCGCTGCTCGCGCAGAACCTCGAGCTCGTGGACAGCGTGTCGGAGAACCTCGCGGTGGGCCTGCACCTCTCGGTGATCTGCGCCGAGGATGTCCCGCTCATCACGCCCGAGGACCTCGATCGCGTCTCGAGCTCGTTCTTCGGCACCGCGCTCGTGAACGATTTCATCCGCGCGTGCCGCATGTGGCCGCAGGGAAAGGTTCCCGCCGATTACTATGAGCCGGTGCGTTCGGACGTGCCCGTGATGATCCTCTCGGGCGGCATCGACCCGGCGACGCCGCCGCGCTACGGCGAGATGGCGGCGGCCACGCTTCCCAACGCGCGGCTCTTCGTGGCGCCCAATCTCGGCCACGGCGTGAGCCTGCACGGCTGCGCCCCGAGGCTCATCGAATCGTTCGTCCGCGCGGGCAGCGCCGCGTCGCTCGACGGCAAGTGCCTCGAGAAGATGCCGCGGCCGCTCTTCCTCCTGCCGGTGGGGCGCTCGCATGATTGAGACGCGCGACCTCGCCAAGCGCTTCGGGGCCGTGGAGGCCGTCCGCCAGGTGAGCTTCACCGCGCCCGACGGCGCGATCACGGGGCTGCTCGGGCCCAACGGCGCCGGCAAGACCACCACGCTGCGCATGATCGGGACGCTGGTCACGCCGACCCAGGGCATCGCAACTGTCGATGGAATCGACGGCGCGAGGCAGCCTCTCGCGGTGCGCGCGCGCATCGGCGTGCTTTCCGACGCGCGCGGCCTCTACATGCGCCTGACCGCGCGCGAGAACATCGCCTACTACGGCGAGCTCCGCGGCATGGATCCCGGCGCGGTGGAGCAGGCCGTGAAGCGCCTCGCGGAGCTGCTCGACCTCACGGCGTTGCTCGACCGGCGCACCGACGGGTTCTCGCAGGGCGAGCGCATGAAAGTCGCCATCGCGCGCACGCTCGTGCACGACCCGCCCAACATCCTGCTCGACGAGCCCACCAACGGGCTCGACGTGATGACCACCCGCAGCGTGCGCGAAGTGATCCGGCGGCTGCGCGAGGCGGGCAAGTGCGTGGTCTTCTCGAGCCACGTGATGCAGGAAGTCTCCGCGCTCTGCGACACCATCGTGATCGTGGCCAGGGGGCGCGTGGCCGCGCAGGGCACCGCGGAGGAGCTGCTCGCGCGCAGCGGCCGGGCGAACCTCGAGGATGCCTTCGTCGAGCTCGCGGGCGAGGAGGCCGCCGCATGAGGCGCCCGCTCTTCACCGTGTACCGGAAGGAGCTTCGCGACGCGCTGCGCGACCGCAGAACGGTGCTGATGATCTTCATCGCTTCCGTGCTCACGGGGCCGCTCATGCTCGTGTTGATGGCGCAGTTCATCGCGAGCCAGCAGGAGAAGGCCGCGAACCCGAAGGTGCTGATCGCCGGGCAGGAGCGCGCCCCCGAGCTCGTGAACTTCCTGCAGCGCCACGACGTGGAGATCGAGGCCGCGCCGAAGGACTACGAGTCGCGCATCCGCCAGGGGCTCACCGAGGCGGTGATCGTGGTGCCCATGGACTTCGGCGAGAAGCTCGCGGCGGGCGAAGCGGCGCGGGTGGACCTCGTGTTCGACGATTCGCGCACCGAGGCGGGACCGGCGATCAACCAGGCCGAGCGCCTGCTGCGCGCCTTCAACCAGGAGGCGGGAACGCTTCGGCTCATCGCGCGCGGCGTGAGCCCGGACCTCATGACGCCGGTGAGGGTGGAGCGGATGAACACCGCCACGCCACGGCAACGCGGAGCGCTGATCCTCTTCATCTTCCCGGTCTTCGCCATCCTCGCCCCGATGCTGGGCGGCATGACGATCGCCATCGACTCGACCGCGGGCGAGCGCGAGCGCGGGTCGCTCGAGCCGCTGCTCGCCAACCCCGTGCCGGCGCCCGAGTTCGCGGTGGGCAAGTGGCTGGCCGCGTGGAGCACGGCCTGCGCGGTGGCGATGCTCACGCTCACGGGCTTCGCCGCGGCGACGCTGCTCTACGCGCAGAAGAAGATCCCCGCGCTGCAGGCGATCGGCGCGCCCGAGCTCCTGCAGTTCGTCGCGGTGCTCGTGCCGTTCGCGGCGCTCACCTCCGCGCTCACGCTGCTCATCTGCACCTTCGGCCGCTCGTACCGCGAGGCGCAGACCTACATGAGCTACCTCGTCTCGGCGATCTCGTTCATGCCCGTGGTGGTGCTCCTGAGCGGCATGAAGGACGCGGCGTGGCAGCTCGCGGTGCCGATGCTCGCGCAGCAAACGGTGCTGGGCCGGGTGATGCGCGGCGATGCGCTCGGCGCCGTCGACTTCCTCGTGCCCGCCGCGGTCTGCTTCGCGGTGGCCGCGGCGTGCGTCGCGGGCGTGGCCAGGCAGCTGTCGGACGAGCGCATCGTCTTCGGCCGCGCCTAGAGGGACGTGGACCTCGCACCGCTCTTCGCGCCCGGCGGCACGCTCGAGAAGGCCGTGCCGGGCTTCCGCCATCGCCCGCAGCAGTCCGAGTTCGCCCAGGCGGTGATGGAGGCCATCGAGACGAAGGGCGCGCTCATCGCCGAGGCGGGCACCGGCACGGGGAAGACCTTCGCCTATCTCGTTCCCGCGCTGCTCTCGGGCGGCCGCGTGATCGTCTCCACCGGGACCAAGACGCTGCAGGACCAGCTCTACCATCGCGACCTGCCGCGCGTGCGCGAGGCGCTGTCGGCCACGGTGGACGTTGCGCTTCTAAAGGGGCGCGCCAACTACGTGTGCCTGCATCATCTCGAGGAGGCCTCGTCGCAGGGAACGTTCGCGAGCCGCGAGGAGGCGGCCGAGCTGCAGAAGATCCGGCGCTTCGCGGCGACCACGATGAGCGGCGACCGCGGCGATTGCGCGGAGGTCCCGGAATCGTCGCCGGCGTGGGCGCGGGCCACTTCCACGCGCGAGAATTGCCTCGGGTCGGCATGCCGCCACTACCAGGACTGCTTCGTGATGAAGGCGCGCAAGCGCGCTTCCGAGGCCGACCTGCTGGTGGTGAACCATCACCTCTTCTTCGCCGACGTGGTGCTGCGCGACGAAGGCCTCGCGGACCTGCTGCCCTCGGCCGAAACCGTCATCTTCGACGAGGCCCATCACCTGCCCGACATCGCGCGCCTCTTCTTCGGGCAATCGCTTTCCACTTCGGAGCTGATCGAGCTCGCGCGCGACACGCGCCTCGCGGAGGCTCAGCACGCGAAGGAGAGCACGCAGCTGGGCGATGCGGCCGCTGCGCTCGAAAAGGCGGCGCGCGACCTGCGGCTTTCGCTGGGCCCTGCCTCCGGGCGCATTGCCTTCAACGCGCTCCGCGGGCGCGACGCGTTCGACGCGGCCCTCGCCGGCGTGGGCCGCGAGCTCGCGGCGCTTCGCGAGCGCCTCGCGGCGCAGGAAGAACGCGCCGAGGAGATCCGCAACTGCCGCGTTCGCGCCGACGAATGCATCGCGCGCGTGGCCGAGTGGAAGGAGCCCGACGAGCGCCCGCGCGAAGACGCCTACGGCGAGGAGGCCGGCCCGGGCATCGTGCGATGGATCGAAGCCTATCCCCAGTCGGCCGTGCTCTATGCCACGCCGCTCGACGTGGGCAGGATCTTCCAGGCGCAGGTGAAAGGCGAACGGCGCGCGTGGATCTTCACCTCGGCCACGCTTTCCGTGAACGGCGACTTCGCGCACTACCAGCGCGAGATGGGGCTGGGGGAAGCGCAGGCGCACTCATGGCCGAGCCCCTTCGACTTCGAGAAGCAGGCGCTGCTCTACGTGCCCGAAGGATTGCCCGATCCGAATTCCGAGGGCTACGTGGAAGCCGTGATCGATGCCGCCTGGCCGGTCGTGCGCGCGAGCGGCGGCCACGCGTTCCTGCTGTTCACGAGCCTTCGCGCGATGGACCGGGGCCACGACCTGGTCGCGGCCCGCCTTGCCACCGAGGGGCTCGACTGGCCGCTCATGCTCCAGGGCAGCGCGGCGAAGAACGAGCTCCTCGAGCGCTTCCGCCGTTCGCCCAACGCGATCCTGGTGGGGTCGCAATCGTTCTGGGAAGGCGTGGACGTGAAGGGGGAGCAGCTCTCGGTGGTCGTGATCGACCGGCTGCCATTCAATCCGCCCGACGACCCGGTGCTCGCGGCCACGATCGAACGCATCAACCGTGCGGGCGGCAATGCCTTCATGGACTACCAGGTGCCGCGCGCCGTGATCTCGCTCAAGCAGGGCGCCGGGCGGTTGATCCGCGACGAGACCGATCGCGGCGCGCTGGTGATCTGCGACCCGCGCCTGGTGGAGAAATCCTACGGAAGGCGGATCTGGCAGGCGTTGCCGCCGTTTCGCCGCACGCGAAAGCTCGAGGACGTCGAGGCGTTCTTCGATGCGCGAAGAACGCCTCGCGTGGACGCTACTGAGGCTGGCTCGGGACGAACTTCCAGCCCTCGGGGCACGTCGTGACCTTCGGGTAGTACGCCTTGGCCGAGACGCAGTAGTTCATGTAGGCGGGGGCCTGCACGGGCGCGCCGGCCGCGTTGGGATCCACCTGCGTGGTGGGCGGCACCTCGATCTGACCTTCCGGATACGCGGCATCGGGACCCGACGGGGCGTAGTAGGGGGAGTTGTAGTAGTCGTACGGATAGCCCCACCAGTACCACGGCCCCCAGACCCAGGGCGCGCCGAAGTAGAAACCCACTACGGCGGTGTGATACGGGTAGTACCCGCCGTGCCAATGACCGCCGCCGCCGTGCCAGTATCCGCCGCCGTGGTAGTAGCCGCCCCCGTGATAAGAGCCGCCGTGGCCGCCGCTCCAGCCGCCATGGCCGCCGCTCCACGAGCCGTGCCCGCCGCCGCCCATGTGCCCAGCGGCCTGCGCCGAGGCGCCGATCGCCAGGCCGCCGGCGGCCATCGCCGCCACCGCCCACATCCGGATCGCTTTCATCTCGAAACTCCTTCTGTCGCTTCGTTCCGCGCGGTCATCGTGCGCCACTCGCTTGCCGAATGCACGCACCGTCTTCCCTTTAACGCGCGACTGCCCTGGTTGGATGACGGCCGGCGGAAAGGGTTCTCGTCAGGTCGATGCCGGAAGAGTGACCCGCGCTTCCAGGCCGCCGCCCTCGCGGGCGATCAGGTCGAGCCGGCCGCCGTGGATCACGGCGACGCGGTTGGCGATGGCGAGCCCCAGGCCCGCGCCGGACGAGCCGCTGCGGGCCTCGTCGCGTCGCGTGAACGGCTCCTTCAGGCGCTCGACGATCTCCGGCGGGATGCCCGGTCCCCGGTCCATGACGGAGAGCGTCACGTTCCCGTCGTCGCGGCCCGTGCCCACCACGATCTCGCCGCCGGCATGGCGCGCGGCGTTCGCGAGGAGGTTGTCGGCAAGGCGCTGCATGGCGAGCGGCCGCAGCATGAGAAGCGGCACGTCGGCGAGGTCGCAGCGCACCTGCACTCCGGATCGCGCGGCGCGCTCGGCGCAACTGCGCGCGAGCTCCGAGAGGTTCACCGGCGCGAGCGTCTCGGCCGCCTCGCTTCGCATGAAGTCGATGAACTGGTCGATGATCGCGTTCATCTCGCCCACGTCCTCGATCATCGCGCGCTGCGCGTGGTCCTCGACCTTGCCGTCGAGCATCTCCACCTCCAGGCGCAGGCGCGAAAGGGGCGTGCGCAGGTCGTGCGAGACGCCCGCGAGGAACGTGGATCGATCGCGCTCGATCTTGCGCAGGTCGTCCTTCATCTGGTTGAAGGCGCGCGTGAGCATGCGGATCTCCGACGGGCCCGTCTCCATGACCGGCGGCGACTCCGTGCCGCGCCCGAGCTTCACGGCGGCGCGCGCGAGCTCCGACAGCGGCCGGTTCAATCGCCAGACGATGAAGAACGTGCCGAGGATCGCGATGGCGAATCCCGTGATGCCCCACTCGATGAACGCCGTCGCGGGATCGCGTTCGATGCGCCCGCGCGGGAAGGCCACCCAGAAATCGCGCTCGCCCGTGGGCAATCGCACCCAGAACGTCTGCGGACGCGGGCGCGGCTTGCCTTCGTCGGGGGGCTCCGCGGGCCCGCGCACGTAGACGTCGGCCTGCGGGCCGAAGAGCTCGCGGATGCGCTCGCGGAAGATCTGCACCGCGGGCACGTCGCCGGCCGGGCGCATCTGCTCGGTGCCGCGGACCGGCGTGATGCGGATGCCTTCCTTCTCGGCGATGCGGTTGATGAAATCCTGCTGCTGCTGTGCCGTCATCGTCTGCAGCGCCGCGCTGATTGTCTTCAGGTGGCTCACGAAGAGGCCCACCCCCAGCGCCTGGCGCGGCTGCGTCACGTACTCGTGCAGGAACCAGATGGCCGCGGCCTGCGAAAGGACCATCGCGCCGATGAGGACCACCAGCGTCCGCCCGACCAGCGAACGCGGGAACAGCGTCATTTCTGCGGCAGGCCGTCGGGAATGAACACGTATCCGAATCCCCAGACCGTCTGGATGAAGCGCGGTTGCTGCGGGTCTTCGCCGAGGAGCTTGCGAAGCCGCGACACCTGCACGTCGATGGAGCGGTCGTAGCTCTCGTGCTCGCGACCCCTCGCGAGGTCCATCAGCTTGTCGCGCGACATGGGCTCGCGCGGATGCGTGGCGAGGGCCTTCAGCAGCGAGAACTCGCCCGTGGTGAGGGGGATCGGCGTTCCGTCGCGGGTGAGGGCGCGGCTCGCGAGGTGCAGCGCGAAGGGCCCGAACTCCACCACCTTGGGCTCGGTGCTCGGGGCGCCGGGCGTGGCCGACGGCCCCTGCCGGCGCATCACCGCGTGGATGCGCGCCACCAGCTCGCGCGGGTTGAAGGGCTTGGCGAGGTAGTCGTCGGCGCCCATCTCGAGACCCACGATGCGGTCGACGTCGTCGCCCTTGGCCGTGAGCATGATGATGGCGATGTGGTTGTCGTCGGACCGAAGGCGCCGGCAGATGGCGAGACCGTCCTCGCCGGGCAGCATGAGGTCCAGCACCATGAGGTCGTAGCGGACGCGCTGGAGCTGGCGGTCCATGGCGGCGGCATCGGCCACCGTGTCGACCGCGAAGCCTTGCTCCCCGAGGTAGCGCTTGAGCAGGTCGCGCAACCTCAGGTCATCGTCGACGACAAGGATCTTCTGTCGTTGGGCTTGCATGGGGCTAAAGATGTTAGCAGCGTGGGCGTTCCCGGGCAGGAACCCCTTACAATTTATTACTACTATGGAGGCATCCGTGTAGTCCGGCGATGGGTTCGCGCGTTGACCGCTCCAGCACGGGCGAAATGCCCGCCTCCGTCCGGTCCGAACGAAAGGAAGATCGATGAGAATCCCCGCCCTTGATGCGGATGCTCCGGCGCAAGCCCCGGGAAAGGGTGCCGCCGGCCTTCGGACGAATTGCGGCCCGCGCGCCACGTGAAGCAGCTCCTCGCAGCCGCTGCGCTGCTCGCCGCATCGCTCGGCGCCAATGCCGAAGCCATCGGCTACGACGGCGCGCGGCACCTGCTGAACCGCACGGGCTTCGGCGCCACCGACGAGGAGATCTGGAAGTACGCGCCGCTCGATCGCGCGGCGGCGGTGGACCGCATCATCGCGGGAGCGCGCCGCGAGGCGACGATCAAGCCGCCCGCGTTCGTGGACGAGCCCTTCGAGCCGTACTACCGCCTCAAGCAGATGAGCGCGGAGGAACGCATGGCGGCGCGGCGCCATCTCGTGGCGCAGGGATTCGAGCTGCGCGCGTGGTGGCTGCGGGAGATGCTTGTCACGCCGAGCCCGATCACCGAGCGCATGACGCTCTTCTGGCACAACCACTTCGCCACGAGCCAGCAGAAGGTGCGTTCGAGCCAGCTCATGTACCGGCAGAACGCGCTGCTGCGCAGCGAGGCGCTCGGCAACTTCGGCGCGATGCTGCACGCCGTGGCGAAGGACCCGGCGATGCTCGTGTACCTCGACAACGCGGGCAACCGCAAGCAGGCGCCCAACGAGAATTTCGCGCGCGAAGTGATGGAGCTCTTCACGCTGGGCGAGGGGCACTACGGCGAGCGCGACATCAAGGAAGCGGCGCGGGCCTTCACCGGCTGGAGCATCGACCGCGAGACGGGCACCTTCATGTACCGGCGGATGTGGCACGACTACGGCGACAAGACGGTGCTCGGGCGCACCGGCAACTTCGACGGCGACGACGTGCTGGACATCCTGCTCGCCAGGCCCGAGACGGCGCGCTTCGTTGCCGCCAAGCTCTGGCGCGAATTCGTCTCGCCGGATCCCGACCCGCAGCAGGTCGAGCGCCTCGCCACGGTGTTTCGCGACGCGCGCTACGAGGTGAAGCCGCTGCTCCGGGCGATCCTCATGTCCGACGCGTTCTGGTCCGAGGCCAATCGCGCGGTGCTGGTGAAATCGCCCGTCGAGCTCGTCGTGGGATCGCTTCGCACCTTCGACATCCATCCCTTCGACCTGCGGCCCGCGGTATTCGCCTGCGCGGCGCTGGGGCAGAACCCCTTCTCGCCGCCCAACGTGAAAGGCTGGCCGGGCGGCGACGCGTGGATCACGTCCGCGACGCTGCTCGGGCGCAAGCAATGGATCGACCGCATCTTCCGCGGCGCGCAGCCCGCGATGGCGATGGCCGCCTCGAACGACGCGCCGTCCGGCGATGCCAAGGGCAACGCGCCCGAGCAACGTTACCGCCGCATGCTGGAGCGCGGCATGGCCGACTACACGTTCGACTCCACGCACTTCAACGGCACGAGCGTGGGGCATGTCGAGAAGCTCGTCCTGGCGACGAGCGCCGTCAACTCCGTCGAGGGTCTCGAGGGCGCGGAGCTCGTGCGCGCGCTCGCCTCCGATCCTGCCTTCCAGCTCAAGTGACAATGGACCGCCGCCGATTCCTCAAAGCCACGTCGCTCCTGCCGCTCGCGGGAGCGGTTTCGTTCGTTCGCGCCGCCGCCGCGCAGCCCTCGCGCAAGCTCCTCGTCCTCGTGGAACTGAAGGGCGGCAACGACGGGTTGAACACGGTGATCCCGTACTCGGATCCGCTCTACGCGCAGTTGCGGCCGCGCCTCGCGATCCCGCGCGAACAGGTGGTGCAGCTCACGGAGCGGGCGGGCCTGCACCCTTCGCTCGCGCCGTTGCGTGCCCTGTGGGACAAGCGCGAGCTCGCGATCGTGCAGGGCGTGGGCTATCCGCAGCCCAACCTCTCGCATTTCCGCTCCATCGAGATCTGGGACACGGCCTCGGCGAGCGACGAATACCTCGACGAGGGCTGGCTCGCGCGTGCCTTCGCGGTATCGCCGTCGCCGGGCGATTTCGCCGCCGACGGCGTGGTGGTGGGGCCCAACGCGCTGGGGCCGCTCACGGGCAACCGCGTGCGGGCGATCTCGCTCACCAATCCCGACCAGTTCCTGCGCAACGCGAAGCTCGCGCGCGACGTGGGCGACTCGCGCAATCCCGCGCTGGAGCACATCCTGCGGATCGAGCGCGACATCACGCTCTCGTCCGAGCGACTCCAGGCCGGAAGGAAGTTCGCGACGGATTTCCCGAAGAATCCCTTCGGCAACTCGGTGAACACCGCCGCGCAGCTCGCGGGCAACCAGGCGGGCATCGCCGTGGTGCGCCTCACGCTCGGAAGCTTCGACACGCACGCGAACCAACTGGGAACCCAGGGCAACCTCCTCAAGCAGCTTGGCGAGGGTCTCGCCGCGTTGCGCGAGGCGCTGGTCGAGATCGGCCGCTGGGACTCCACGGTGATCGCGACGTATGCGGAATTCGGGCGCCGCCCGAAGGAAAACCAGAGCGGGGGAACGGACCACGGCACGGCGAGCGCGCATTTCGTGCTCGGAGGAACGGTGAAGGGCGGTCTGTATGGCGCAGCGCCCGCGCTCGACCGCCTCGACGGCAACGGCAACCTGCCCTTCGCGGTCGACTTCCGCGGCTACTACGCGACCTTCCTGGATCGCTGGTGGGGCATCGATTCGAAGGCCGTGCTGAACGGCCGGTATGCCACGCTGGCTATTGTATAAAATACTTTAAGTAAGCTCTGTAACTGCATATAAATAAACAATAATAATGTCCGGCGATGGCCGGGGTGCTGCGGTATAATGGCGCCACCTTGAACCTGCTCGCCGTCGAGACTTCCACGGAGCTTTGCTCGGTCGCCCTGCTGCGGGGGCCGGACCTCTACGTCGAGGAGGTCGTGGCCGAGAACCGCCACTCGGAGTTGCTGGTCGGGATGATCCGCAAGGTGCTGGAGCGCTCGCATCTGGGTGCGCCGCAGATGGACGCCTTCGCTTTCGGGCAGGGTCCGGGGTCCTTCACCGGGATCCGCATCGCATGCGGCATCGTCCAGGGCATGGCCTTCGGCGCGAATCGCCCGGTGATTCCCGTGCCCTCGCTGCTCGCGCTCGCCGAGCAATCGAACGAACGGCGCGTGATCGCCGCATTCGACGCGCGCATGAACGAAGCGTATCTCGCGGCCTACGCGCGAAACGGCGACGACTGGGACGAGGTGATCGCACCGAGGCTCGCCGATTCGCACACGCTGCCTCCGCTTCCCGGGCGAAGCTGGGCCGCCACGGGCAGCGGCTTCGATCGCCATCCGTGGCTTCGCGATGCCTATCGGCACTCGGTCTCGATGCGCCTCGAGGGAGACCTGCCGCGCGCGGGCGCCGTCGCCCGCATCGCCGCCCGCGGCTTCGCGCGGGGGGCCGCCGTTCCCGCGGAACGCGCCGCGCCCCTATACTTGCGCGACAAAGTGGCCCTCACGAGCGAAGAAAGGCAGCGATCCAGAAGGTGAGCGCGGTCCCGCTTCCCCACATCCAGTACCGGCGCATGCGCATCTCCGATCTCGCCGACGTCGCCCACCTCGAGAAGTCGCTGTACGCGTTTCCCTGGAGCCTCGGAAACTTCCGCGACTCGGTGAACGCGGGCTACGACTGCTGGATCGTCGCGCACGGCGAGAGGGTGATCGGCTACGCGATCCTCATGATCGCGCTCGACGAGGCGCACCTGCTCAACATCGCGGTCGCGGGCGAGTGGCACAACCAGGGCATCGGCCGCGAATTCCTGCGCCACATGGTAGCCGTGGCGAAGTCGGCGTCCTGCCAGATCGTCTACCTCGAGGTGCGCCCCTCGAATCATGCGGCGCGCCACCTGTATCGCACGATGGGCTTCCAGCAGATCGCGATCCGTCCCGACTACTACCCGGCCCTCGAAGGGCGCGAGGACGCGCTCTTCCTCGGGCTCGCGTTGTGATGGATCGGCGCGCGCTTCGCGAGCTGGGGCTCGCGGAGGTGGCGAACCTCTACGGGCTCACGGGCGCGGCGCCGGCGACTGCATCAACTCCCGTCGACGCTGCCGTTCCATCGCCGTCGGCCCTGGGATGGCCCGAGCTCAAGGAGGCGGTTCGCACGTGCACGGCGTGCGGGCTGTGCAAGCAGCGCAAGCAGGCCGTGTTCGGCGTGGGCAGCGAGTCGGCGCCGTGGCTCTTCGTGGGCGAGGGCCCGGGCGCGGACGAAGACGAGCAGGGCGAACCGTTCGTGGGACAGGCGGGGCGCCTCCTCGACAGCATGCTTGCGGCGATCGGACTGAAGCGCGGCCGCGAGGTCTACATCGCCAACGTGGTGAAATGCCGGCCCCCCGGCAATCGCACTCCCACGCCCGAGGAGAGCGCGGCGTGCGCGCCGTATCTCGACCGCCAGATCGAGCTCATCGCGCCCAGGCTCATCGTGGCGCTCGGCAAGACCGCGGCGATCCGGCTTCTCGGCACGGAAGCGAGCCTTGCAAGCCTGCGCGGGCGCTTGCACGACTATCGCGGCACGCCCGTGGTTGTGACCTACCACCCGGCCTACCTGCTGCGCAGCCTGCCCGAGAAGGCGAAGGCCTGGGAGGACCTGCTCTTCGCACGCCGCAATCTCGCGCGCGCGGCTTGAAATCGCCGAGCGCCGCCCACATCATTCGGTGCGGCTCGATCGCGGGCCTTCCATGGAGGACAGAACAATGCGAATGCTCCTGTGGGTTGTCTCCGCCCTGGCGTTGCTCGTCATGCCGGGCTGCGGATACAACGAGTTCCAGACGAAGGACGAGGCCGTGAAGGCCGCCTGGGGCGAGGTGCTGAACCAGTACCAGCGCCGCGCCGACCTCATCCCCAACCTCGTGGCCACGGTGCAGGGCTACGCGGCCCAGGAGAAGGACGTGCTGCTCGGCGTGACCGAGGCGCGCGCCAAGGCGACGTCGATCACGCTCCCGCCCGACGCGATCAGCGATCCGGCGGCGATGCAGAAATTCCAGCAAGCCCAGGCGCAGCTCACCGGAGCCCTGGGACGGTTGCTCGTGGTGTCGGAAAACTATCCGCAGCTGAAGAGCGACCAGAATTTCCGCGACCTGCAGGCGCAGCTCGAGGGCACCGAGAACCGGATCACCACCGCGCGCAACCGCTTCATCGCGGCGGTCCGCGAGTACAACACGCTGCAGCGGCAGTTCCCGACCAACCTCACGGCGATGATCTTCGGCTACAAGGAGAAGGCGTCGTTCACGGTCGAGGACGAGAAGGCCATCGCGAAACCGCCGAAGGTGGATTTCACGAAGCCCGCGCCCGCGGCCCCGGCGCCGTCCACCGCGCCCGCGCCGGCCAAGTAAGCCCATCGCCGTGATCGCACGGATCCTTCGCAGCCTCGCGGGCGCGGCCGCCGTCGCGGCGGCGGCGCTCGCGTTCGCGCAGCAGCCGATCCCGGTTCCCAAGCTCACCGGGCACGTGGTGGATCTCACCGGCACGCTCGCGGCCTCCGATCGCGCATCGCTCGACGCGAAGCTCGTGGGCTTCGAGCGCGATCACGGCTCGCAGGTCGTGGTGCTGCTGGTCCCGTCCATCGGCGACGAGACCATCGAGGAGTTCGCCGGCCGCGTGACCGACGATTGGAAGCTCGGCCGCAAGGGCATCGACGACGGCGTGCTCTTCGTCGTGGCCATGCACGAGCGGCGCCTTCGCATCGCCCCGGGCCGCGGGGTGAGCGGGTCGCTCACCGACGCGCTGTCCAAGCGCATCGTCTCCGACATCGTGGCGCCGCATTTCAAGGCGGGCGATTTCGCCGGAGGCATCGACGCGGGAGCCGACGCGATCATGAAGGCGGTGGAAGGCGAGGCGCTTCCCCTGCCCGCACAGCGCGCGCAGCCGCGCGCGAACCACGGCGGCGAATCGTCGCTTTCGAACTTCTTCGTGCTCGCGTTCTTCCTGGTGCCCGTGGTGGGGCTCGTGCTTCGCTCCATCTTCGGCCGCTTCTTCGGTGCGGCAATCACCTCGGGCGTGACGGGCGTGGCCGCCTGGCTCTTCTTCGGAAGCGTGGGCATCGTCGCGCTGGCCGCGTTCCTCGCGTTCCTCTTCACGCTGCTCTCGGGGACCGGCGTGGGCCGCGGGTTCATGCCCGGCGGATGGGGCGGCGGCGGATTCGGCGGTGGCGGCTTCGGCGGTGGCGGCTTCGGCGGCGGTGGCGGCGGCGGCGGGGGATTCAGCGGCGGAGGCGGTGGATTCGACGGCGGCGGCGCCTCGGGGTCGTGGTGATGCACCTGGGACGCTTCTTCCGGCACGCGCTCATGCATCCCGTCAAGGCGGCCAGGGCATTTCCGCGCGCAACGCTGGATGCGATCCAGCGCGAGATCGCCACGCAGGAAAAGGCGCATCGCGGCGAGATCTGCTTCGTGATCGAGGCCGAGCTCACCACGTCGCAGCTGTGGCACGACGTGCACGCGCGGCAGCGGGCACGCGAGCTGTTCGCATCGCGCGGCGTGTGGAACACCGAGGAGAACAACGGCGTGCTGATCTACGTGCTGCTCGCGGAGCGCCGCGTCGAGATCGTCGCCGATCGCGGAATCAGCGGGCGCGTGGATGCCTCGAAATGGCAGGCGGTCTGCCGCGAGATGGAAGGCCTCTTCGCGCAGGGGCGATTCGAGGAGGGCGGGGTGGCGGGCGTGCGCGGCGTCGCGCAACTGCTGGAGAAGGAGTATCCGGGCCACGGCGAGAAGCGCAACGAGCTTCCCGACCGGCCGGCCATGATCTAGCCATCCCTCCGTGGCGGAAGCACGCGGCGCAGCCTAGTGATAGGATGCGTCCTCTCTTTGCGCGGCAGGCGGGGGGCCTATGGAACAGACGGTCCAGAAGGCGATGAACCTCCTCGAGGCGCTCGTGCGCTCCACCCAGCCGCGCCGCCTCACCGAGCTCTCCCGCGAGCTCGGCCTCACCAAGCCCAACGTCTACCGGCTCCTCTCGACGCTCACCATCCTGGGCTACGTGAAGAAGGACCCGACCACGAGCCTTTATTCGCCCACGCTGAAGCTCTGGGAGATGGGCTCGATGCTGGTGCGCGACGTGGACCTGCAATCGGTGTCGGGGCCGCGGCTTCGCAAGCTCTGCGAAGAGACGCGCGAATCCGTCCAGCTCGCCGTGTGGGACAACGGCTACGTCGTGTACGTCGACAAGGTGGACAGCCCGCAGCCGCTGAAGGCCATCACGAGCATCGGCTCGCGAGTCCCCGCGACGGTGGTCTCGACCGGCAAGGCGCTCATCGCGTGGATGCCGCCGCAGGCGCTCGACGCCGCGATGGACCACGTGAAACGCTACACGCCGCTCACCATGACGCGCCGCAAGGACGTGGAGCGCGACCTCGAGGAAACGCGCGAGCGCGGCTACGCGGTCAATCGCGGCGAGTTCCGCGTGGGCGTGTGCGGCATCGCAGCGCCTGTACGCGACCGCAATGGAAGCATCGTGGCCTCCATCGCCGTGTGGGGATCGGAGAAGAACATCCTCGGCGCGCGAAGGGACGAGCTCGCGGCCATGACGGTCTCGGCCGCGCGCGACATCTCCCGCGAGATGGGATTCGTGGAAAGCGCCGTGGCGCCCGTGCGCCGCGTGCTGGCCGCCGAACCCGCCTAGTCTTCCAGCAGCGACTCCACTTCGGTGCGGCTGGGCCGTTCACCGCCGGGCGCTTCCGGCGCGGGCGCGCGTCGCCTGCGAACGTTCATGTAGAGGATCGCGATTCCCAACGCGAGCAGCGCGAAGGGCCCCACCCATAGCAGCACCGTGGTCGCCTTCCATGGAGGCCGGTAGAGCACGAAGTCGCCGTAGCGGGCGACCATGTAGGCGCGGATCTCGTCGTCGCTCTTGCCCTGGGAGACCTGCTCGCGGATCTCGTTGCGCAGGTCCAGTGCCAGCGCGGCGTTGGAGTCGGCGATGGTCTGGTTCTGGCAGACGAGGCAGCGAAGCTCCTCGGCCAGCGCCTTCAGCCGCGCTTCCACCACGGGATCGGGATGCGCGATCTCGGAGGCCTGGCCGAAGGCGAGCCCCGCCGCGAACATCAACGCAAGCGCGAGGCGCCTCATGCGCCGAGACTCTTCAGCAGCGGCAGGATCTTCTCCTCGAGCGCCTCGGGCGTGACCGGGCCGATCTGCTTGTAGCGGATGACGCCCTCCTTGTCGATCACGAAGGTCTCGGGCGCGCCGTACACGCCGTAGTCGATCGCCACGCGCCCTTCGGCGTCGAAGGCCGAGAGCGAATAGGGATTGCCGAAGCGCGCGAGCCACTGCAGGCCGTCCTCGCGCTTGTCCTTGTAGTCGAGGCCCACGATCGGCACGGCGTTGCGCTTCGAGAACTCGACCAGCACCGGATGCTCCACTCGGCAGGAGACGCACCACGACGCCCACACGTTGAGCATCCACACCTTGCCCTTCATCTCCTGCGGCGAGAACGATTGCGAGGAGTCGTGCAGGCGCTCGAGCTTGAACGCGGGGGCGGGCTTGCCGATGAAAGGCGAGGGAATCTCGCGCGGATCGCGAGTAAGGCCCACGGCGAGGAAGATGGCGAGCGCGGCGAAGACCACGAGCGGCACGACGAACCTGAGGCTCTTCATCGCGAGTGCCTAGGCGCGAGCGCCCGCTGCCGCGGCGTCGATCTCGGCCACCTGCCTGCGCAGGCGGTAGCGCCGGTCGCTCAGGGCGAGCAGGCCTCCCAGCGCCATCACGAAGCAACCGACCCAGATCCAGTCCACGAACGGCTTGTGGTACACGCGAACGCCCCAGGCGCCGTCGCCCACGGGCTCGCCCAGCGAGACGTAGATGTCGCGGGTGATTCCCGTGTCGATCGCCGCCCAAGTCATCGTCTGGCCGCTCACGTTGTACGTGCGCTTCTCGGGAAAGAGCGTGCGCTCGAGCTTGCCGTCGCGCCTTACCTCGAAGGTGCCCTGTACCGCGGCGTAGTTGGGTCCCGGGACGTCCTTCGTGCCCTTGAAGGCGAACTCGTAGCCGCCGAGCGTCACGCGATCGCCCGGCGACATGCGCAGGTCGCGCTCGGTCTCGTATCCCTTCACCATCGTGACTCCCAGGATGAACAGGCCGATGCCGAGGTGGGCGACGGCCATGCCGTACCAGGAACGCGACTGCGCGCCGATCTTGCCCATCAGCGTCTGCTGGGGCGAAGCGCGAAGGCGCTGCCACACGAGCGCCACGGTCGCCGCCACCACCCAGAACGCGAGCCACAGCCCGACGGCGATCATGAGCGAGCTCTTGCCGAGCGCGAAAGGAAGGACGAGGGCAGCCGCGATGGACACGCCCATGGCCCAGCGAAGGCGCACCCAGAGATCGGGGAGCGCCGCGCGCTTCCAGCTCGCCACGGGACCCACGGCCATGAGGAACACCGCCGGCGCCATGAGCGGAACGAAGACCGCGTCGAAGTAAGGTGGGCCCACGGAGATCTTGCCCAGGCCCAGCGCATCCAGGAAGAGCGGATAGAGCGTGCCCAGCAAGACGGCCGACATCGCGACGGCAAGCAGCACGTTGTTCGCGAGCAGCATCGACTCGCGCGACACGGCGCCGAAGCCGGAGCCGAGGCCCACGCGCGGCGCGCGCCACGCGAAGAGCGTGAGCGACCCGCCCACCACGACCACGAGGAAGAGCAGGATGAAGATGCCACGGCGCGGGTCCGTCGCGAACGCGTGCACCGAGGTGAGCACGCCGGAGCGCACGAGGAACGTGCCCACGAGCGAAAGCGAGAAGGCGACGATGGCGAGGAGCACCGTCCAGCTGCGGAAGGTGCCGCGCTTTTCGGTCACCGCGAGCGAGTGCAGGAGCGCGGTTCCCACCAGCCACGGCATGAACGAGGCGTTCTCCACGGGGTCCCAGAACCACCAGCCGCCCCAGCCCAGCGTGTAGTAGGCCCAGGCGCTGCCCAGGCAGATGCCCACCGTGAGAAAGCACCACGCCGCGAGCGTCCACGGGCGCGACCAGCGTGCCCAGGCCGCGTCGAGGCGCCCTTCGATGAGCGCCGCGATCGAAAACGCGAACGCCACCGAGAATCCCACGTAGCCCATGTAGAGCATCGGCGGGTGGATCACCATGCCCGGGTCCTGCAGCAGGGGATTCAAGTCCTGGCCTTCCGCGGCTGCCGGCAGCAGCCGCTCGAACGGATTGGACGTGATCAGGATGAAGAGGAGGAATCCCACGCTCACGAGGCCCATCACGCCCAGCACGCGCGCCACGAAGCGCTCGGGAAGGGCGCGGCTCAACGCGGCCACGGCGAATGTCCAGGAGGCGAGCATCAGGATCCACAGCAGGATCGAGCCCTCGTGCGAGCCCCACGTCGCCGCGAAGCGGTAGTGCGCCGGCAGCTTGGAGTTCGAGTGCTGTGCCACGTTCATCACGGAGAAGTCGCTCGTCACGAAGCACCACGCGAGCGCGGCGAAGGCGCCCGCGACGAACACGAACTGCCCGATGGCCGCGGGACGCACCGTGGCGAGCAGCGCGGGGTTGCCCGTTCGGGCGCCGGTGAACGCGATCACGACCTGTGCGATCGCAAGCGCCAGGGCGATTGTCAGCGCGAAGTGGCCCAGCTCCGGGATCACGACTTGCCTTTCTGGCCGGCGAACGCGGCCTTGTCGATGGGATGCCCCGCCTTCCTCAACGCCTCCGCCGCTTCGGGCGGCATGTAGTTCTCGTCGTGCTTGGCGAGCACCTCGGTCGCGCGGAACGTGCCGTCGGATTCGAGGCGTCCCTGGGCGACCACGCCCTTGCCCTCGCGGAAGAGGTCCGGAAGGATGCCGGTGTAGACGACGGGGATCGTCTGCGCCGTGTCGGTCACGCGGAAATGCACCGTGAGCGCGTCCTTGTCGCGCACGACGCTGCCGGCTTCCACCAGGCCGCCGATGCGGAAGGTGCGCCCGCTCGGGGCCTCGTGCGAGGCCACCTGGCTCGGCGTGAAGAAGAACACGAGGTTCGAGTTGAACGCGTTCAGCACGAGGGCCACCGCCACGCCGAGCGCTGCCAATCCCGCGGCGATCGCCACCGCACGTTTAGTCCTGGGCTTCAAGATCCCGTTCCTCCTCCACGCCGCGAAGCGCGTTGCGCCGGCGCAGTGCGAGCCCCACGATTTCCACCGCGACCACCACGGCGGACACGCCGTAGGACATCCACAAATAGAATTCGTGCGTCACAGTTCCCTCACCCAGCGCGTGCGCCGCTCGCGCTCCAGGATCACCGACCGCACCCGCGTGAGTGTCGCGCCGATCGCGTACATCCAGCAGGCGAAGGCCATGAGCAGCATCCCCTGGAGCATCGCGATGTGCATGGTCGACCCGGTGAACTTCACGCTCGATCCCTGGTGCAGCGTATTCCACCACTGGACCGAGAAATAGATGATCGGCAGGTTGACCACGCCGATGAGCGCGAGGAGCGACGCCGCGCGGTCGCCGCGCCGCGGATCCTCGAACGCGTTGGCGAGGGCGATGAAGCCCACGTAGAGGAAGAAGAGCACGAGCTCCGACACCATCCGCGCGTCCCACGCCCAGTACGTGCCCCACGTGGGACGTCCCCAGAAGGCGCCCGTCCACAATGCCATGAACGTGAACATCGCCCCGGTGGGCGCGATGGCGCGCGCCATCATCGCCGAAAGGCGCGTATTGAACGTGAGAGACAGGCCCGCGTAGCAGGCCATCACGAAATACAGGAACATGGACATCCACGCGGCCGGCACGTGGATGAAGATCACGCGATAGACCTCGCCTTGCTGCGCGTCCGTGGGCGCGACGACCAGGCCGATGTAGAGTCCCGCGGCCGTGAGCAGCGCCGCGAGCGCGAAGAACCATGGCGCGAGCCGCCCCGCGAAGCGGTAGAACGTGGAGGGCGAGGAGAAGTAGAACCAGTTCATGTCAGTCGAGCGCGATCCGAAGGGCGGCGCACACCGCCGGCGGGAGCGCCATCGAGCCCACGATGAGGCCCGCGGCCAGCAGCGAAAGGTGCGGAGACGGAGACAGTCCCGAGGCCTGCGCATCGGCGGCGCCTGCCCCGAAGATGAGCACCGGCACGAAGAGGGGAAGTGCCAGCAGCGCGAGCAGCACGCCGCCGCCGCGGGCTCCGAGCGTGAGGGCGCTGCAGGCCGCGCCGAGAAGCGAGAGCAGCGGCGTGCCGAGGACGAGGCCGAAGGCGAGCGTGCCGAGCGTGGCGGCGTCGAGCCCGTATTGCATCGCGAGCAGCGGCGAGAGGATCGTGAGCGGCAGGCCCGTGGCGGTCCAGTGCGCGACGATCTTGCCCGTGGCCCATCCCGCCATCGGATGCGGCGAGAGCGCCATCTGCTCGAGGCTGCCGTCGGCGTAGTCCGAGGCGAATAGCGAGGAAAGCGACAGGAAGGCCGCGAGCAGCGCGCACACCCAGATCACGCCCGAGCCGATGCGGCGAAGCGTCTGGGGCTCGGCGCCCACGCCCAGGGGAAACAGGCTCGCGACCAGCACGAAGAACGCGACCACCATCAGCGTTTCGCCCGGATGGCGCCAGGCGAGGCGCAGGTCGCGCGCGAAGGCCCAGGCGAATCCGCTCATGCGGAAAGCCTCACTTCGCGCGCCTGCCGCGCGCCGATGGCGTGGTGCGTGGCGACGAGCGCCGAGCCCCCGCGCTGCAGGTGCCGCTCGAGAAGGCTCGCGAACATCGCTTCGCCCTCGCTATCGAGCGCGGTGAGCGGCTCGTCGAGGATCCACAGCGTCGCCGGATCGAGCGCAAGGCGCGCCATGCCGATGCGCCGCCGCTGGCCGGCCGACAATCGCCGCGCGGGAATGTGGCGGATGCGTCCCAGGCCCACGGCGCCGAGCGATTCGCGCAGCGCCTCGTCGGAGGGCAGGGCTTCCCGCAGCGCAAGCGCGTCGCGCAGGTTTTCCGCGGCGCTCAACTCGTCCTTGATGCCCGCCGCGTGCCCCGCGTAGAGCATTGCGGAGCGGAATTGCGCGCCGGATTCGCTCGTGGACTTTCCGTCCCAGGTCACGCTGCCCGAATCGGGGCGCGTGAGGCCCGCCACGCAACGCAGCAAGGTCGTCTTGCCGCTGCCGTTGGCCCCGCGAACGCCGACCCATTCGCCCGCGGCCACCGCGAAGGACACGTCACGGAAGAGGCGCGTGTCGCCGCGCGAGCACGCAAGCGAACGGATCTCGAGCGCGCTCACGGCACGACCCTGTCGATCACGACGTTCACGCCGCGCGCGTCGGGTTTCACCACACCGCTCGTGCCCACGAGGTCGCCGGGCTGCGGGATCGCATTGCCGGAGCGAGAAATGCGCGCCTCGATGCGCACGGCCGCGGCGCCGGACAGGCGCGCCATGGGGGCCATGGCCATGGAGTCGTCCATGGCGAATTTCATCGGCAGCGACGCCGCGGAGGAGCGCACGACCGCGAGCGGCATTCGCGGCCCGTTCTCGGCACGCGCATAGATGAACAGGGTGTCGGACGGATTCATCCTGGCCGCGAGAGCGGGCGCGAGGCTCACGGAACCGGTAAGCGGCTGCTGCGCGCCGGAGGCGGCCGGCGCCTTTGCGACGGCGGGCGGCGCGGGCGCTCGTGCGACCGCGGTGGCGGGCGGCAGCGGCTTGCCCGCGGCGGCGGCCTTCTGCCGCAGCTCGTCGAGGAGCGCCGTCATCTCCTGCTCGTCGCTCGAGCCGGGCTCGAGCTGCACCGCGAGCGCCTGCCAATACTGCAGCGCGCCGGCGAAGTCGCCCGCGTCCATGGCGGCCGTGCCCGCGAGTGCCAGGGACTTGCGGTGATGCGGATCGATCGAGAGCGCCTTCTTCACGAGCTCCGTGGGCTTGCCCGCGAGGGAACGGCCCTGCGCCATGCCCAGCGCATCGGCATAGTCGGCCAGGACCGAGGGATCGTCGGGCACGAGCCCGGACAGGTGCTCGTACGCGTCGGCGGCGTCGTCGAAGCGGCCCAGCGCCGCGTACGAACGCGCGAGCAGCGCCCAGCCACGCGCGTCGTCGGGGCGCTCGTGTACCTTGCGCGCGAGGTTGTCCACCATCGCCGCGATCTGCGCGTCGTCCAGGTGTTGCGCGGTCTCGTGCGTTCGTTCCGATGCGGCGAGCGAGCCGGGCGCGCCCAGCCATCCGTAGATTCCGAACGCGATCGCGGGAAGCACGACGGCCAGCACGGCCGCCGCGATCCACGGTCGCGATGCGGGCGCCGCGGGTTTCTCCTGAGCGGACAGGTCGTCACGCGCACGCTCGACCAGCTCGGCCAGCGCGCCGTCGCGCTCGCTCGCCGGCAGCACGCCGTTGGCCACGTCGGATTCGATCTCGCGGCGCTGGCCGCGAAGCACGGCGAGGTTCGCCTCGACGGCACTCGGCCCGGCGGCCGCGCGGCCGCGCAGCATCGGGACGAGCACGATGGCCAACGCGAGCACGGTCATGAACGCGGCCAGGAGCCAGAAGACCACCATCGGGATTTCTTGAGATAACCCTCGGAATGAACATGAAATTATACCGAACCGCACCCGCGGACTTGCGCCACCTCAATCCCACGGCGGGCGCGACCGCGATTTCGGGGTCCGATACAATGGTGGGGCCCGTCACAGGACCCCCGGAGTCAATCAGGTGAGGCACTACTCGATCCTCGAGTACGCGCGATTCCGCTGGTTCAAGGCGTCGCTCGCGCTTTGCGCCATCGCAGCGGCGGCGTACCTCTGGCACGACCCGTCGCCGAAGCCCTACGGCGGGACCGCGCTCGGCTATACGCTGGGCACGATCGGCGCGCTGCTCATCGTCTGGCTCCTGTGGTTCGGCGTGCGCAAGCGGCGCTACGACGCGAGCGGAAACCTCCAGGGGTGGCTCTCGGCCCACGTGTACCTGGGCACGGCGCTCGTCTTCATCGTGACGCTGCACACGGGCTTCGAGCTGGGCTGGAACGTGCACACGCTCGCGTACGTGCTGATGTTGCTCGTGGTCGCAAGCGGCTTCTACGGCGTCTTCGCCTACATGCGCGTGCCTCGCGTGATGACGGCCAACCTGGGCGAGCACACGCTGGATTCGCTCCTGCTTCGCATCGGCGACGTGGACCGCGAGATGCGCGAGAAGGCGCTGTCGCTGCCCGACGGCCTGTTCGCGCTCGTGGACCGATCGGTGAAGGGCACGAAGGTGGGCGGAAGCCTTGGGCGGCTACTCTCCGGCACCGATCCCCATTGCCCGACCGCGCTCGCGGTGCACGAGTGGCCGCGCGCGGCGAGCCACCTGCGCGACGAGACGGCGGCGAAGCTGAGCAAGGACGTGTATGCGCTGCTGCTGCAGAAGGACCAGCTGCTCGGGCGCGCGCGCCGCGACCTGCGCTACCAGGCGATCCTGCAGCTGTGGCTCTATGCGCACGTGCCGCTTGCGATGATGCTGCTCGCCGCGCTCGTCGCGCACATCGTGTCGGTCTTCATCTACTGGTGAGCGAGGACTAGATGAAGCTGCTCGTCGTCCAGCGCGCACCCCGCCCCGATGGCGGCTCCACGCAGACCAAGAGGACCGTAAGCGCCGATTGGGTCCGCGTGGGGCGCAACGCGAGCTGCGAAGTGCACCTCGCCGACCCGCGCATCGCGCTCGAGCAGGGCATGATCGTGAATCGCGGCGGCCCGGTGTATCTCGAGGGCGAAGCGGGCAGTACCGACATCACGCGCAAGACCGTGCGCTCGGTGCGCCTCAAGCCCGGCGAGCCCATCGAGATCGGGCCCTACGAGATCAAGGTCCTCGACACGCCCGCCGGGTTCGACGCGGCGATCTCGGTCGACCTGGTGAGGCCGCTCGAGGCCGCGCCGGGGCCCGCTACGCGCACGGCGCCGCGATCGCTCTCGGCGCTGGGGCTTTCCAAGCGCGCGACGGCCTGGGCGGGACTCGTGGCGATCCTCCTCGGCTTCCTGGTGATTCCCGCCGGTCGCGTGCTGCACCTGCCGTGGAGCGGCAACGACCGATCGTGGGACCCGGGCCCGGTGATCCTCGCGCACCAGCAAGTGGGCTCGAAGTGCTCCGCGTGCCACGAGGTCGCGTTCCAGCACGTGAAGGATCGCGCGTGCCTCGAGTGCCATCCGAAGACGGGCCAGCACGTGGGGCCGGAGCTCAAGCCCGCGACGCTCTTCGAGGGCGTGCGCTGCGCGAGCTGCCACAAGGACCACAAGGGCGCGAGGCCGATGTATCGCGACAGCGACGCGTTCTGCGTCGATTGCCACCGCGACATCCACTCGCGCTCCGCGCAGGCGAAGGTCGAGAACGTTTCCGATTTCACGGCGGGGCATCCGCCGTTCGCGCTCACCATGGCCGACGGCACCACGGTGCGGCGCGTGCGTCCCGATCGCGCGCATCCGGCGAAAGACGATCCGCACCTCGCGTT
>DATJVS010000057.1:0-6109 GCA_035501715.1 Usitatibacter sp. | reverse complement strand
GTCACGTACGAGCCCGCCGCGAAGCTCTGCGGCGTGGACGTGAACAGGACGTCCTGCGTGCCCGCGGAGGTGATGGTGACGGCGAGCGAGGCCGGCGCGATCTCCACCGAGCCGCTCGCGCTGCCGTATCCCGTCGAGGGGATGATCACCGGCGAGGTCGAGATGTTCTGGCCCGAGGCGGTGAGGTAGAGGTCCACGGGGCCCGAATCGCCCGCGAGGTTCACGAGGCGGATGCGAAGCTGGCCGGAGTCGATGGTGGTGGTGTCGTCGGGCAGCAGCTGCGAGAGGATGCCCGCGCGCTTGCCGTACACGATGAGCGTGGAGGTGACGCCGCTCGAGAACTGGATGGTCTTGTCCGACAGGATCGACTGCGACGTGGACGAGCGCACCTGCACGTCGCGGCTGCCCGAGTCGAAATCCGAGACGCCGGAGGTCGTGCCGAGCGAAAGGCCCGAAGCCTTCACGTCGCTGTCGACGAGGATGTCGAGCGGCTCCGCGTCCGGCACCGCCACGAGCGTGCGCATCGACGTCGAATTCTGGTTGTGCGAACCATGGCACCCGCTGACAAGCGCCAAGGCGGCGACGACGGCCGCGATCCACGTGATCTTCATGTGATGCCCTTCAAGTCGGTGAAAAGTGGGGATTCCAGCTCGGGGGAGGGTGACCCAGGATTGTGGCGAGAGTTTGTAGGGAATGTAAAGAAAGGTGGAAAATACGCCCTCTCGGGGGACCCATGGGAATCGAGACCAGAATCCTACCAAGATGCGGGCTTGCCGTGGCCCTGGCGGCCCTCCTCGCGCCTACCACAATCCCGGCGGCCACGCAGGCGGAAAACCCCCTCGTCGGCGCCCTCGCGTGCCTTTCGGACGAGCAGCGCACCGAGCTCGTGCACCGCGAGATGCTGGAATTCCTGGGCGCCGGCAAGGAGCTGCTGCAGAGCAAGCACGAGGCCAGCGAGGCGCTTTCGGCCCGTGACGGGGCCGCGGCGGCGTTGAAGGCCTGCGAGCACGCTTCCGGGCCCCGCAAAGGGCCTTCCTGCGACGCGGAGCGCGACCGCCTGGCGCAGGCCTCGGCCGAGCTGCAACGCTCCCAGGCGCGCCGGGAAAAGGCCATGGCGGACTTCAACGGCGTGGCCTCCAGCCGCATCCAGGTCGTGCGCGCCGAATACCCGTCCTGCGACTCCCGCTAGAATCGCGGGAGCATGGCGATTTCCAGCGGGGAGGCCGACCTCCTCATCATCGGCGGGGGCATCAACGGGGCGGGCATCGCGCGCGACGCGGCCGGCCGCGGCCTCGCCGTCACGCTCGTGGAACAGGGCGACCTCGCCTCGGCCACGAGCTCCTACAGCTCGAAGCTGATCCACGGGGGCCTGCGCTACCTCGAGCAATACGATTTCCGCCTCGTGCGCGAGGCGCTGCAGGAGCGCGAGGTGATGCTTCGCATCGCGCCGCACATCATCCGGCCGCTGCTCTTCGTGCTGCCCTACGACGCATCGATGCGCCCCGTGTGGATGATCCGCACGGGCCTGTGGATCTACGACCACCTGGGCGGGCCCATCACGCTGCCGCGCTCCAAGGCGGTGGATTTCCCCCACATGGAATTCAGCGCGGGATTCAAGCCCGACATCCGCAAGGGCTTCGTCTATTCCGATTGCCGCGTGGACGACTCGCGCCTCACGATCCTCAACTGCGTCTCCGCGCGCGAGAAGGGCGCGGCGGTCCACACGCGCACGCGCTTTGAGGGCGCGAGGCGCGTGAACGGCGTTTGGGAGGCGGTGCTGCGTCCCGAAGGCGGCGAGCCGCGCACCGTGCGCGCGCGCGGGCTCGTGAACGCCGCGGGGCCGTGGGTGGCCGACGTGCTGCGCGGCATCCAGGGCGAGCACATCAAGGACCGCGTGCGCCTCGTGAAGGGCAGCCACATCATCGTGCCCAAGGTGCACTCGCAGGGGCACGCGTGGATCCTGCAGAACACCGACAAGCGCGTGGTGTTCGTGATCCCGTACATGAACGACTTCAGCCTGATCGGCACCACGGACGTCGCCGTGGACAACGTGGAGCAGGCGAAGCGAATCACGCCCGAGGAGACCGAGTACCTCGTGGCCGCCGTGAACCGCTTCCTCGCCAAGCCCATCTCGGCTGCGCAGGTGGTCTCGAGCTATGCGGGCGTGCGGCCGCTGCACGACGACGGCTCCGCGAATCCCTCGGAAGTCACGCGCGACTACACGCTCAAGCTGGACGTGGACAATGGACGCGCGCCGCTGCTCACGGTCTTCGGCGGCAAGATCACGACCTATCGCCGCCTTGCCGAGGAAGCGCTGTCGCACCTCGTGCCCTTCTACAAGGCCGCGACCGGCCCGTGGACCGCGTCCGAGGCGCTGCCCGGCGGCGACGTGGGGCACTTCAACGGCTTCCGCGACGCGATGCACGCGCAGTATCCGGAGCTGGGGCGCGACCTCGTCGAGGGAGTGGTTCGCCGGCACGGATCGCGCACGCCGGCGATCCTCAGGGACGCGCGCTATCCCGAGATGCTGGGCCGCAACTTCGGCGCGGGATTGACCGAGCGCGAGATCGACTACTTCGTGAGCGAGGAATGGGCGCGCACGGCCGAGGACGTGCTGTGGCGGCGCACCAAGTGCGGATTGCGCATGACGGAGCCCCAGCGCGAGGCCGTGGACGCCTTCATGCGGCAGGGGCGGTGAGGCCGCTCGCGGAGTTTCCCGTCGAGGCGCGGGGCAGAGTCCGCGGCGTGTTCACCGACATCGACGACACTCTTACGACGCATGGGCGCTTGTTCGCGGCGTCCTTCGGCGCGCTCGAGAAATTGCGCGGCGCGGGCCTGCTCGTGATTCCCGTCACCGGGCGGCCCGCGGGCTGGTGCGACCACATCGCGCGCATGTGGCCCGTGGACGCCGTCGTGGGAGAAAACGGGGCGTTCTGGTTCCGCCACGACGCGAAGGCCAATCGCCTGCTGAAGCGCTACGTGGTGAGCGACGCCGAGCGCGCTCGCCGCGCCGATCGCATGCAGGCCATCGCCGCGCGGGTATTGCGCGAGGTGCCGGGCAGCGCGATCGCATCGGACCAGCACTATCGCGAGGCCGACCTCGCCATCGACTTCTGCGAGGACGTGCCGGCGCTGCCGCGCGAAGACGTGCTGCGCATCGTCGCGATCATGGAGTCGGAAGGCATGACCGCGAAGGTGAGCTCCATCCACGTGAACGGCTGGTTCGGGGGCTACGACAAGCTCTCGACCACGAAGCTCATGATGGCCGAGGACTTCTCGATCGACCTGGACGACGAGCGCGAAACGTTCATCTTCGCGGGAGATTCTCCCAACGACCAGCCGATGTTCGCGTTCTTCCCCAACGCGGTGGGCGTGGCCAACGTGCGCACCATGGCCGACATGATGACCAGCCTTCCCGCGTGGGTGACGCCCTCGGCGGGCGCGGCCGGATTCGCCGAGCTCGCGGCGGCGCTGACCCCGACCAGGGCCGGCTAGTGGACCTCTACGCTTCCGACGAGGCCGTCGCCGCGCTCCAGGCCCTGGTGGAACGCAATCCCACGCCGTCGAGCCAGGCCGAGCTCGCGTGGCACCTGCGGCAGCGCGAGACCGCGGCGAGCTTCGACATCGCGACGCGGCTCGCGGCCTCGCTCGACGAAGGCGAACGCGAGCTTCGCGCGCGCATGGTCCTCACCCGCGCCGAGTGCCTCATGCTCCTCTTCCGCTTCGAGGAGGCGCGCGCCGAGCTCGCGCGCCTGCACGCCATGGGACCCGAGGCGGCCGGCGCCATCGTGATGGGCGATGCGGCGCTGCTCGAAGCCTCGATGGCGAATGCCGAGGGCGATCCGCGACGGGAGATCGCCAGCATCCAGAAGGCGCGCGAGACCTTCGCGATCGCGGGCGACGACGAGCGCGTGGCGCTCGCGCATGCGTGCGAGCTCGCCTCCAGCGTGCGCGACTACCAGCAGTCGGCGCGGGACGAGATCGCGCGGCTGCGCGAGCAGTCGAGCGATCCGGCGCTCGCGGCCTACCTCGACTACGCCGCCGGGATCCTCGAATTCATCGCGAGCCGCTTCGCGCAGTCCGTGGAGCTGCTCACGCCCGCGGCCGAGGGCGCCCATCGCACCGGCGCCGCCGAGATGGGCATGAGGTCGCTCCTCACGATCGGCGCGGCGCTCTCGAACCTCGGCAACTGGGAAGACTCGGCGAAGGTGGCCGAGGAAGCCCTCACCCGCGCCCGCGCGCTGGGCTGGCCGCGATGGGCCGCCGCGGCGCTCGCGCACCTGGGGCGCCTCTTCACGTTCATGGAGCAGGCCCCGCGCGCGGTGGAGGTGCTCACGCAGTCGGCCGAGCTCTTCGCCGCGCAGCCCAATTCGCGCTTCTACGCGATGGCGCTTTTCTATCTCGGCGACGCCCACCTGCACGCGGACGACCCCGAGCGCGCGCTGGAACGATTGCAGGAATCCGTGGCGATCGTAGAGCGGCTTGCGCTGCCGCCGGAGATTTCCGCGAACCTCGCGTTCCTCTCGCGGGCGCTCTCGAGGGTGGGACGCCGCGACGAAGCGCTCGCCGCGGGCAACGATGCGCTCGAGCGCTCGCGTGCATGCGGGGCGAAGCTCTGGGAGGCGGAGGCGCTGCGTTCGCTCGCCGAGATCCATGCGCAAAGCGATCCGCGCGAAGCGCTCCAGCTGCTGCAGCGATCGCTCGAGGTGAGCGAGAAGCTGGGCGGCCACCACGAGAAGAGCCAGCTCTGGGTCGAGATGGCGCGCGTGAACGAGCGCATGGGCGATCTCGCCGCAGCGCTCGCCGCCGAGCGCAAGGCTCGCGCCGAGCAGCTCGCCGAACAGCACCGGCGTGCGGCGAACCAGGCGCTGGTCTCGCGGATGCGGCACGAGATGGCCACCCTCGCCGTGCGCGAAGCCGAGATGCGCAAGCTCGCGACGACCGATCCGCTCACGGGACTTGCGAATCGCCGGCAGTTCTTCACGTTGGCCGAGGCCGAGGTCTCGCGTGCGCGGCGCTACGGCGGCCCGCTCGGACTCATCATGGGCGACATCGACAGGTTCAAGCGCATCAACGACACGCGCGGACACCCGGCGGGCGACGCGGTGCTGATGGCCGTGGCGCTTTCGCTCGCGTCGGAGGCTCGTCCCAACGACCTCGTCGCGCGGCTGGGCGGCGAGGAGTTCGCCGTGCTCCTTCCGGGCGCCGATGCGGAAGCCACGCTCGTGGTGGCCGAGCGATTGCGCGCGAAGGTCGAGGCACTATCGGTCACGTGGGAAGGCAAGCGCATCCCCGTGACGATCAGCCTCGGCTGCACTTCCGCGGACCCGCAGGCGCCCGAGGCTCCCGAGTCTCCGCTCGCGTTCTTCGAGTCGCTGGTGCGCCGGTCCGACCAGGCGCTCTATGCGGCGAAGGCCGCCGGGCGCAATCAGTGCGCGGTTTCGGCCGTTTCGTAGGCTGACGGCACGGGCTCGACCGCGGCCCGGTACGCGTGCCACGACGCGTGACCGAGGACCGGCCCCACGACGAGCAGGCCAGCGAATCCCGGCAGCATCGCGAGCACCACGAGGATCGTGATGATGGCGGCCCACGCGAGCAGCACCGCGGGCTGGGCGAGGACCACGCGGATGCTCGTGAGCCCGGCGGTGATCGCGTCCGTGCCCCGGTCGAGGATCATCGGGATGCTCACCACGCTCACCGAGAAGATGACGGCGGCGAACACGCCGCCAAGGGCCGTCCACGCGAGGATGAACTCCAGGTTCTTCGGGTCCACGAGGCTTCGCAGCGACCCCGCGAAATCCGGCATCTGGTCCTGGATCGAGAGCGCGAAGACCACGAGCGAGGCGCGCGCCCAGAGCATCTCGAGCACCAGCAGCACCACGCCGAAGATCGCCAGCGTGTCGAGCTTGCGGCGCCAGGCCATCGCCGCGTCGATGAGGCGCGGCCGCTCGCCCCGCTCGAGCCGGTCGCTCACGTGGTAAAGGCCCATGCAGAAGAACGGGCCCACGAGCAGGAATCCCGCGGAGAGCGCGAGCACGTAGGCCGGCGCGTTCTCGAAGGCGATGAGCAGCGCCCAGCCCATGGCGACGAAGCAGCCGCCGAAGAAGAG
>DATJVS010000056.1:0-11850 GCA_035501715.1 Usitatibacter sp. | reverse complement strand
CCCGTGTTCAAGCGCGTCGACACCTGCGCGGCCGAGTTCGAGACCGGCACCGCGTACATGTACTCGACCTACGACGAGGAGGACGAAGCGAATCCCACGTCGAAGAAGAAGATCATGGTGCTGGGCGGCGGTCCCAACCGCATCGGGCAGGGGATCGAGTTCGACTACTGCTGCGTCCATGCCGCGCTCGCCCTTCGCGAGGACGGCTACGAGACCATCATGGTCAACTGCAACCCGGAGACTGTCTCCACCGACTACGACACGTCCGACCGCCTCTACTTCGAGCCCCTCACGCTGGAGGACGTGCTCGAGATCGTGGACAGGGAGAAGCCCGCCGGCGTGATCGTGCAGTTCGGCGGGCAGACGCCGTTGAAGCTCGCGCGCGACCTCGAGGCGGCCGGCGTTCCAATCATCGGCACGTCGCCCGACTCCATCGACCGCGCCGAAGACCGCGAGCGCTTCCAGAAGCTGCTGCATGAGCTCAAGCTCCTGCAGCCGCCCAACCGCACCGCGCGCACCGAGGACGAGGCCTTCAACGGCGCGAAGGAGATCGGCTATCCCGTGGTGGTGCGGCCCTCCTACGTGCTGGGCGGCCGCGCCATGGAGATCGTGCACGCCGAAGCGGACCTCAAGCGCTACATGCGCGAGGCGGTGAAGGTCTCCAACGATTCGCCGGTGCTGATCGACCGGTTCCTGAACGACGCGATCGAGGTGGACGTCGATGCCGTCTCCGACGGCAAGGACGTGATGATCGGCGGGATCATGGAGCACATCGAGCAGGCGGGCGTGCACTCGGGCGATTCGGCGTGCTCGCTGCCGCCCTTCAGCCTGTCGCCCGCGCTCCAGGACGAGCTTCGCCGCCAGACGGTTGCGATGGCCAGGGGCCTCGACGTCGTGGGCCTCATGAACGTGCAGTTCGCGATCCAGGACGAGAAGGTGTACGTGCTCGAGGTGAACCCGCGCGCTTCGCGCACCGTGCCTTACGTCTCGAAGGCGATCGGCGTGCCGCTCGCGAAGGTCGCCGCGCGCTGCATGGTCGGGCAGACCCTCGTGTCGCAGAAGTTCACGAAGGAAGTGATCCCGCCGTACTTCTGCGTGAAGGAAGCTGTCTTTCCCTTCATCAAGTTCCCCGGCGTGGACACGATCCTGGGCCCCGAGATGAAATCCACGGGCGAGGTGATGGGCGTGGGCGAGACCTTCGCCGAGGCCTTCGTGAAGAGCCAGCTCGCCGCGGGCGTTCGCCTGCCCAAGGGCGGGAAGGCCTTCCTCTCGGTGCGCAACGCCGACAAGGCGCGCCTCATCGACATCGCGCGCACCCTCGATTCGCTGGGCTTTTCCCTCGTGGCCACGCGCGGCACCGCCGCGGCCCTCGAGCAGGCGGGCCTCAAGGTCCAGGCGGTCAACAAGGTGATGGAAGGCCGCCCCCACATCGTGGACATGTTGAAGAACCGCGAGGTGACCCTCATAGTGAACACGGTGGAAGAGGACCGCCGCTCCATCCAGGACTCGTGGTCCATCCGCAACACGGCGCTCCAGAATCGCATCACCTACTACACGACGCTTTCCGGCGCTCGCGCCGCGTGCCTCGGCATGCAGCACCTGCAGGAAATGCGCGCCTACGACATCCAGTCGCTACACGCCAAACTACCCGCATGAAGATCCCGATCACAATCTACGGAGCGGAGCTCCTCCGCGTCGAGCTCCACAGGCTGAAGACCGTCGAGCGCCCCACCATCATCGTCGCCATCGCCGAGGCGAGGGCGCAGGGCGACATCACGGAGAACGCCGAATACGAGGCGGCGCGCGAGCGCCAGGGCTTCATCGAGGGGCGCATCCTCGAGCTCGAGGCCAAGCTCGCCAACGCGCAGATCATCGATCCCACGCTGCTGGACGACGACGACCGCGTGGTCTTCGGCTGCACCGTGGAGCTGGTGGAGGTCACCAGCAGCGAGACCGTCGTCTACCAGATCGTGGGAGAGGACGAGGCGGACCTGAAGCTCGCGAAGATCTCCTACTCTTCGCCCATCGCCAAGGCCCTCATCGGGAAGTCCTCGGGCGACGTCGCGGAGGTGCGGACTCCGGGAGGGGTGAAGGAGTTCGAGATCGTGGACGTGCGGTACGTTTGAGCCGGACTTCCTCCGCCTCCTTCTCGCGCCGCTTCTTCTCGTCCTTGGCCTTCTGCTTCTCGCGGGCGCTCGCCATGCGCTCTTCGTTGCTGCGCTCGCGCTTGTCACCCCGGCGCAGGCCGGGGCCCGGGCGTTCCTCCGGAGTCTTCCGGTAGATCACGAGCACCTTGCCGATCTCCTGCACCGGCTCGGCCGAGAGGCGCTCGCAGATCCGCTTCATCCAGTCGCCACGCGCCTTGCGGTCGCCGCTCGCGGCGCGAACCTTGATGAGCTCGTGGGCCCTGAGCGAGCGGTCGATCTCCGTCACGACCTCGTCGGTGAGCCCCTTGTCGCCGATGATGACGACGGGACCGAGCTTGTGCGCTTCGGCGCGCAGCTCGCTGCGGCGCGACGGCGTGAGGCTCACTTCGAGCCCACCACGAACTGGTTTCCGTCGGGATCCTTCATGATCATGTAGGTGCCCCAGGGTTCCTTCTTCGGTTCGGAGACGTCGACGCCGCGGCCCTTCAGCTGCCGGTACGTCGCCTCGCAATCATCGCACGCGAACGACCCGTTGAAGAACCCCCCGATGCGGTCCTCGTGGCCGGGCGGCGTGAAGAGCACGAGGAACGTCTCCGAGTTGCCGATGCGAAGCTCGATCCATCGCTGCTTGCCGTCGAACTGCTGGTCGGTCGCCACGCGCAAGCCCAGCTTCTCGGTGAAGAAGGCGACGGCGCGGTCCTGGTCGGTCACCGGGATGCTCGCGAACTTGAGGTGGGTGATCATCGGTAGCCCCTGCCGTGGTGAAGATCGATGCGGCATGGTGCCACGCCCGCGACGGCCGCTATCCTCTTTCCGGCTATAGTATCGGTGACATGAGCTCGCTCGCCCTCGACCAATACGTGGTCGACGTCCTGATGCCCGACCTCGTCGGCCACGACCGGTCGCAGTCGGCGTTCATCGTGTATCTCTACCTCTGGCGCACCTCGAGCGCCCGGGGCCGCGTGCAGGTGAGCTACGCGACGATGGCGTCGCACACGGGGCTTTCGAAGGCGAGCGCGCAGCGCGCGGTGGCGCTGCTCAAGCGCCGCAAGCTGGTCGCCATCTCCAAGTCCACGCCCACGAGCGTCCCCGAGTACCGCGTGGCCCGTCCTTGGGTCGGGCGCATGCCCGCGTGAAGAAATCCCACTCGAGCAAGCAGTGGCTGCGCCGCCACGTGAGCGATCCTTTCGTGCAGCGCTCGAAGAAGGAGGGCTATCGCTCGCGCTCGGCCTACAAGCTCACGGAAATCGACGAGCGCGACAAGGTCCTCAAGCCCGGGATGATCGTCGTGGACCTGGGCTCCGCGCCCGGCGGGTGGTCGCAGGTCCTCGCCAAGCGACTGGGAAAGACTTCGACAATCGTGGCCATCGACCTCCTCGGAATGGAGCCCATCGCCGGCATCACGTTCCTGAAGGGCGATTTCACGAGCGACACGGGGCTCGACGCGGTGCTGCACGCGCTCGGGGGCCGCAAGGCCGATCTCGTGGTCTCCGACATGGCGCCGAACATGAGCGGCATCGCGGTGAGCGACCAGGCGCGCTCCATGGAGCTCGCCGAGCTCGCCCGCGACTTCGCCCTGTTGCACCTGAAAAGCCCGGACGGCGCGTTTCTCGTCAAGGTTTTCCAGGGCGCGGGGTATGATGAGTACCTGAAGTCGCTGCGCGCGGCCTTCTCGAAAGTGGTGGTGAGGAAGCCCGAAGCGTCACGCGACGAAAGCGCCGAGCAGTTCCTGCTCGCGCGAGGCCTCAAGCAAGCGCCGCCGAGGGGTTGATATCCGCATCGAAGGGCCCGATGTGGTAAGTGTCCACCTCCGTACATCTCCCTGAATCCGAAGGGTTTTTAGCAGGAAGGAAAGCGCGTGAACAACACTATCCGCACCATCATGGTCTGGCTCGTCATCGGCGTGATCCTGACCATGGTGTTCATGCAGGTCGGCAACCGCCAGTCGAACCAGAACACGCTCGACTACTCGACCTTCATGGAGGAGGCGCGCCAGGGCCACATCGCCAAGGCGAAGCTGGACAACAACCGCACCCTCAAGGCCACCTCGCGCGACGGCAAGGTGTACACGGTGAACACGCCCGGCATCCAGGACCCGTGGATGGTCGGCGACCTCATGAAGGACGGCGTGCAGGTCGAGGCGCAACCCATCGAGGAGCAATCGCTCCTCATGAGCATCTTCGTGTCGTGGTTCCCGATGCTGCTGCTGATCGGCGTGTGGATCTTCTTCATGCGCCAGATGCAGGGCGGGGGGCGCGGAGGCGCCTTCTCGTTCGGGAAGTCGCGCGCGCGCATGCTCGACGAGAACCAGAACCAGGTGACGTTCGCGGACGTGGCGGGCGTCGACGAAGCGAAGGAAGAAGTGGGCGAGCTGGTCGACTTCCTCCGCGATCCCTCGAAATTCCAGAAGCTGGGCGGACGCATCCCGCGCGGCGTGCTGATGGTGGGCTCGCCCGGAACGGGCAAGACGCTGCTCGCGCGCGCCATCGCCGGCGAAGCGAAAGTCCCGTTCTTCTCCATCTCGGGCTCCGACTTCGTCGAGATGTTCGTGGGCGTGGGCGCGGCGCGCGTGCGCGACATGTTCGAGCAGGCCAAGAAGAACGCGCCCTGCATCGTGTTCATCGACGAGATCGACGCGGTCGGCCGCCAGCGCGGCGCCGGATTGGGCGGCGGCAACGACGAGCGCGAGCAGACGCTGAACCAGCTGCTCGTGGAAATGGACGGCTTCGAGGGCACCTCGGGCGTGATCGTGATCGCCGCGACCAACCGCCCCGACGTGCTCGATCCCGCGCTGCTTCGTCCCGGCCGCTTCGACCGCCAGGTCGTGGTCCCGCTGCCGGACATCCGTGGGCGCGAGCAGATCCTGCTCGTGCACATGCGCAAGGTGCCGATCGGCCCGGACGTGGACGCGAACATCATCGCGCGCGGAACCCCGGGCATGTCGGGCGCCGACCTCGCCAACATCGTGAACGAGGCCGCGCTCTTCGCGGCGCGCCGCAGCAAGCGCCTCGTGGACATGGAGGATTTCGAGGAGGCCAAGGACAAGATCTACATGGGCGCGGCACGCAAGTCCATGGTGATCACGCCCGAGGACAAGAAGAAGACCGCGTACCACGAGTCGGGCCACGCGATCATCGGCAGCGTCCTTCCCGGGTGCGACCCGGTGCACAAGGTCACCGTGATCCCGCGCGGCCGCGCGCTGGGCGTCACGTGGGCCATGCCGGAGACGGACCGCCACAGCCTCTACAAGGACCAGATGCTCGCGCAGATCGCGATGCTCTTCGGCGGCCGCGTCGCCGAGGAGATCTTCGTGGGCAACGTGTCCACGGGCGCGTCCAACGATTTCGAGCGCGCCACGGGCATCGCCCGCGACATGGTCACGCGCTACGGCATGTCGGACCTGCTGGGACCGATGGTGTACGGGGATAACGAGGGCGAGGTTTTCCTCGGCCGCTCCATCACCACGCACAAGAACATGTCGGACGCGACGATGCAGAAGGTGGACCAGGAGATCCGGCGCATCATCGACGAGCAGTATTCGCTCGCGAAGAAGATCCTCACGGACAACCGCGACAAGGTCGAGGCCATGACCCAGGCGCTGCTCGACTGGGAGACGATCGACTCGCAGCAGATCGGCGACATCATGGCCGGGCGCCCGCCGCGCCCGCCCAAGCCGGTGATCCGCCCGCCGCAGCCGCCTTCCGATCCGGGCCGCGGTCCGGAGGGGCAGCCGGCGCCCGCGGAGAACGCCTGAGGCTGTTGGATCCTGCCGGCGCTTCGCGGCCACGGGCGTCGCGTCCCCTCGTCCTGGGGATCGTGAACGTCACGGCCGATTCGTTTTCCGACGGCGGCCAGTTCCTCGACCCCCATCGCGCCATCGAGCACGGGCTCAGGCTCCGTGACGATGGCGCCGATTTCGTGGACGTGGGCGGCGAGTCCACGCGCCCCGGAGCCGCGCCCGTTCCGCTCGACGAGGAACTGCGCCGCGTGATGCCGGTGATCGAGGCGCTGGTCTCGAAGGGCGCCGCGGTCTCCGTCGATACCTCCAAGCCCGAAGTGATGCGCGCGGCCATCGAAGCGGGCTGCGCCGTGGTGAACGACGTGAACGGCTTTCGCAGCGACGGCGCCATCGACGCGGTGGCGAAGGCCAAGGACGTGGACCTCATCGTGATGCACATGAAAGGCGCTCCGGCCACGATGCAGGACGATCCCCAGTACGACGACGTGGTGGCGGAGGTGAGCGCGTTCCTCCTGGCGCGCGCGCGCGCCCTCGAAGCCGCGGGCGTGCAGCGCCAGCGCATCATCCTCGACCCGGGCTTCGGCTTCGGGAAGACTGTCGATCACAACAGGCAGCTGGTGCACGCGCTGCCGAAGCTGGCGGGCCTCGGCTACCGCGTGCTCGCGGGCCTTTCGCGCAAGCGCATGCTGGGCGAATTCACCGGCCGCGCGCCGCAGGAGCGCATGGCCGCGAGCGTTGCCGCGGCGCTCATCGCGGTGCAGAATGGCGCGAGCCTCGTGCGCGTGCATGACGTGCGCGAGACGATCGACGCGATCAACGTGTGGCTCGCCCTCCGATGAGCAGGAAATTCTTCGGCACCGACGGAATCCGCGGACGCGTGGGCGAGGCGCCCATCACGCCGGACTTCGTCCTGAAGCTGGGCTACTGCGCGGGCAAGGTGCTTTCGCGCGCGGACATCGCGCCGCCCCATCGCCAGCGCCCCACGGTGCTGATCGGCAAGGACACGCGCATCTCCGGATACATGCTGGAGTCCGCGCTCGAGTCGGGGCTTTCGGCCGCGGGCGTGGACACCGTGCTCGTGGGACCGATGCCCACGCCGGCGGTGGCCTACCTCGTGCGGGCCTTGCGCCTGTCCGCGGGCATCATGATCTCCGCTTCGCACAATCCGTACGAGGACAACGGCATCAAGTTCTTCTCCGCCGACGGCATGAAGCTGCCCGACGCGGTGGAGTCCGAGATCGAGTCGCTGCTCGGTTCCCCGCTCGCCGTGGCCGCCTCGGCGCAGCTCGGCAAGGCCGAGCGCCTGCACGACGCCGAAGGCCGCTACATCGAATTCTGCAAGGGCACGTTCCCGCGCAACACGTCGCTGCGGGGCGTGAAGCTCGTCGTCGATTGCGCGCACGGTTCCAACTACCGCGTCGGCGTGCGCGTGTTCCAGGAGCTGGGCGCGGAAGTGATCGCCATCGGCAACGCGCCCAATGGCCTCAACATCAACGAGGGATTCGGCGCCACGCATCCGAAGACGATCGGCAAGGCGGTGGTCGAGCACCAGGCCGATTTCGGCATCGCCTTCGACGGCGACGGCGACCGCCTCGCCATGGCCGATCGCGACGGCACGGTCTTCGACGGCGACCAGCTGCTCTACGCGATCGTGAAGCATCGCCACGAGGAGGGCCGGCTCGAAGGCGGCGTCGTGGGCACGCTCATGACCAACTTCGCGCTCGAGCGGCGCCTCGCGGAGATGAAGATTCCCTTCGCGCGCGCCAACGTGGGAGACCGCTACGTGCTCGAGCTTCTCCTGGAGCGCGGATGGGAATGCGGCGGGGAGAATTCCGGGCACCTGCTCTGCCTCGACTGCCACTCGACGGGCGACGCGATCATCTCGGCGCTGCAGGTGCTGGCGGCGCTCGTCTATTCGAAGCAGTCGCTCGCGAAATACACCGCCGACCTGCACCTGCTCCCGCAGGTGCTCGTGAACGTGAAGGTGCGTCGCAAGCTCGACCTCGAGTCCGCTTCCGTGCGCGACGCCGTCGCCAGGGCCGAGTCGGCCCTCGCGGGCCGCGGCCGCGTGCTGCTTCGCCCGTCGGGCACCGAGCCCGTGGTGCGCGTCATGGTCGAGGGCGAAGACCGCGCCCACGTCCAGTCCCTCGCCGACTCCATCGCCGCCGCCGTCGCCTGAACCGGGGACAGACCCCGGTTTTTCGTCTCGCTGCCCACGCTTCGCTCTCCTTCAAGCCGGAAACACGGAGGACACGGAGGGGGCACAGAGGGCCACGGAGCAAGGGCTTGATGGCCTTTCGCGCCCGGCTCAACCGCCAGCCGCCAGACATACGCAAGTCTTGGCCTTCTCCTCCGTGTCCTCCGTGTTTCCGGCTTGAAGGAGAGCGGAGCGAAGAAATCGGACTGCGAGGGTTCCCGTCACCGCCGGAAATGACCGGGACGCGATTTCTTGGTAAAATCTCAAGGATTTGAGGATTGCAATGCGGTCGAAAGTCGTCGTCGGCAACTGGAAGCTCAATGGCAGTGTTGCCGGCAACGAGGCGTTGCTGAAGGCGCTCCTTGGAGGGATCCCCCGGAACGGAACGGCAGGCTGCGCGGTATGCGTGCCTTACCCGTATCTCGCGCAGGCCCGGGCGCTCCTCGAAGGCTCGCCCATCGCGTGGGGATCCCAGGATTGCAGCCGCCATGAGAAGGGCGCATTCACCGGGGACGTCTCCGCGGCGATGATCGCGGAATTCGGCGCGCGCTATTCGATCGTCGGGCATTCGGAGCGGCGCACGCTCTTCGGCGACACGGACGCGATCGTGGTCGAGAAATTCGGCCGCGCGAAGCGCGCGGGGCTCACGCCGGTCTTCTGCGTGGGCGAGACGCTCGAGGAGCGCGAGGCGGGCCGCACCGAATCGGTCCTCGCGAGGCAGGTGGACGCATTGCTCGATGCGGGCGGTGCGCAGCGGTTGACGGGCAGCATCGTCGCCTACGAACCGGTGTGGGCCATCGGCACCGGCAAGACGGCGACTTCGCAGCAGGCGCAGCAGGCGCACGATTTCATCCGCCGCCGCGTCGCCGCGAAGGATGCGAAGGTGGCCGCGCAACTCCCGCTCCTGTACGGGGGCAGCGTGAAGGCGGCGAACGCCGCGGAGCTGTTCGCGATGCCGGATGTCGACGGCGGATTGGTCGGCGGGGCGTCGCTGGTGGCGGAAGAATTCGTGGCGATCTGGCGAGCGGCCGGCGCCCAAGTGAAAGGCTGAGAAGCTGATGCAAACGGCAATCCTGGTGTTCCATATCCTCGCCGCGGTCGGCATCGTCGTCCTCGTGCTCCTGCAGCACGGCAAGGGCGCCGACATGGGCGCGGCATTCGGCAGCGGCTCCGCGGGCAGCCTCTTCGGCTCCGCCGGCGCGGCGAACTTCCTTTCGCGCACCACGGCCATCCTCGCGGCGATATTCTTCGCCACGAGCCTCGGCCTCACGTACTTCATGTCGTCGGCCGGCAAGTCGGGCGGCGTCACGCAGCACCTGGACGCCCCGGCGCCCAAGAGCACGACCGAAGAAAAACCGGCGGCGCCCGCTTCCTCGGCACCGGCGCCGGCGGGCTCTCCGGAGAAGTCGCAGGAGATCCCGAAGTAGCACGCAGTTGCTGTGCGTCAAATGCCGTCGTGGTGGAATTGGTAGACACGCTGTCTTGAGGGGGCAGTGCCGAAAGGCGTAAGAGTTCGAGTCTCTTCGACGGCACCAATCAAAAAAGCTGGAACGCGCAATTGCTCGCTAACTACTTTCCAGTCCTGCTGTTCCTCGCCATCGGCACGGCCGTCGGTGTCGGCGCCATCGTGACGAGCGGCGTGCTCGCGCGCCTGTCGGGCTCCCAGAACCCCGACCCGGAAAAGTTGTCTCCCTATGAGTGCGGCTTCGAGGCCTTCGAGGACGCCCGCATGAAGTTCGACGTTCGCTACTACCTCGTGGCGATCCTCTTCATCCTCTTCGACCTCGAAATCGCGTTCCTCTTCCCGTGGGCGGTGGTGCTCCAGGACATCGGCTGGTTCGGTTTCATCGCCATGCTGCTGTTCCTCGGCATCCTGGTGGTGGGCTTCATCTACGAATGGAAGAAGGGCGCGCTCGAATGGGAATAGCGACAGTGGGGTACCGTCATGGCTGACCTATCGCAAGGCGTTTCCCAGCAAGGATTCGTCGTCACGCAGGTGGACAACGTGCTCAATTGGGCGCGCACCGGTTCGCTCTGGCCCATGACCTTCGGGCTCGCGTGCTGCGCCGTGGAGATGATGCACGCCGGCGCTTCGCGCTACGACCTGGACCGCTTCGGCATCGTGTTCCGCCCGAGCCCGCGCCAGTCGGACCTCATGATCGTCGCGGGGACGCTGTGCAACAAGATGGCTCCGGCGCTTCGCAAGGTGTACGACCAGATGGCCGAGCCGCGCTGGGTCGTCTCAATGGGCTCGTGCGCCAACGGCGGCGGCTACTACCACTACTCGTATTCCGTCGTGCGCGGCTGCGACCGCATCGTGCCGGTGGACATCTACGTGCCCGGCTGCCCGCCCACGGCCGAGGCGCTCCTCTACGGCTTGATCCAGCTGCAGAACAAGATCAAGCGCACCCAGACCATCTCGCGCCGCTAAATGGCCGCCACGCTGGAATCCCTGCAGTCGTCCGTCGCCTCCGCGCTGGGCGCGCTCGCCGCGGCCCAGGCCGTGGACCGCGGGCAGCTCACGATCGACGTGGCCGCCGCGGACGTCGTGGCCGCGTGCACGAAGCTTCGCGACGAACCGGCGCTGCGCTTCACGATCCTGATCGACCTGCTGGGCATGGACTACCAGGGCATCGAGGGCCACGAGGGCCCGCGCTTCGTGGTGCTCTACAACCTGCTTTCGATCGAGCACAACGTGCGCGCCCGCGTGCGGGTGCATTGCCCCAACGACGATTTCCCCGCCGTGGACACCGTGATCGGCGTGTGGCCCGTGGCCAACTGGTACGAGCGCGAGGCCTTCGACCTCTACGGCATCGTGTTCAAGGGCCATCCGGACCTGCGCCGCATCCTCACCGACTACGGCTTCATGGGGCATCCATTCCGCAAGGACTTCCCCGTCGCCGGGTACGTGGAGATGCGCTACGACCCGGAGCAGAAGCGCGTGGTGTACCAGCCCGTCACCATCGAGCCGCGCGAGATCGTGCCGCGCGTCACGCGCGAGGACGCCTACGGCGACTCGGGGAAGAAATAGATGGCCGAGATCCGCAACTACACGATGAACTTCGGGCCGCAGCACCCGGCGGCCCACGGCGTGTTGCGCCTCGTGCTGGAGCTCGACGGCGAGGTGATCCAGCGCGCCGACCCGCACATCGGCCTGCTGCATCGCGCGACGGAAAAGCTCGCCGAGACGCGCACCTACCTGCAGACCGTGCCGTACATGGACCGCCTCGACTACGTGTCCATGATGTGCAACGAGCACGCGTACGTGATGGCGATCGAGAAGCTCCTCGGCGTGGATGTGCCGGTGCGAGCCCAGTACATCCGCGTGATGTTCGACGAGATCACGCGGATCCTCAACCACCTGCTGTGGCTGGGCGGCCACGCGCTCGACGTGGGCGCGATGACGGTGTTCCTCTACGCCTTCCGCGAGCGCGAGGACCTGATGGACATGTACGAGGCGGTGAGCGGCGCGCGCATGCACGCGGCCTACTACCGCCCGGGGGGCGTCTACCGCGACCTGCCGGAGCGCATGCCGCAGTACCAGGCCTCCAGCGTGCGCAGCGCCGAGCAGGTGAAGCGCCTGAACGAGACCCGCGCCGGGTCGCTCCTCGACTTCCTCGAGGACTTCACCAACCGCTTCCCCAGGTACGTCGACGACTACGAGACGCTGCTCACCGAGAACCGCATCTGGAAGCAGCGCACCGTGGGCATCGGCGTGGTGACGGCCGAGCGCGCCCAGGCCCTCGGCTTCACCGGCCCGATGCTGC
>DATJVS010000055.1:0-3583 GCA_035501715.1 Usitatibacter sp. | reverse complement strand
TGTACATGATCCCGCTGCACCTGCAGGTGATCCCGTGGGTGTCGCGCTCGAACGTGAGCGTGATCCACCGCGCCGACAACTGGCTGCAGACCACCTGGGTGAAGATCAACTAGGCGGAGCGAAGACGAGGCTGCGCCGGTCTATCTCCATCGAGGGGCCGGCGCGGCTTTTCGCGACGACGCGCAGCGTGAGGGCGTCGGGCGCCCCGGCCTGCGTGAGGTCCGCGGCGGTGAAGTCCGCGGCGAAGCCCGCGCCATCGGCATCCGGATAGGAAGGAAAAGCGAGCTTCACGCGCGGCGAGGACTTGTCCAGGGAGACCGTGCGCGAGACCTTTCCCAGCTCGACGGTGACCGACTCGACGCCCGCCGGATCGATCGCCCATCCGCGAACGGCCAGCGGCGAGCCCGGCGAGACGGAGCGTCCCGCGGGCTCCTCGATCGCTCCCAGGGCCAACGGTTGCGCACGCGCCCACCCAATCGCGTACCAGGCGCCCGCGACGATGGCCACGACGGCGAGCGCCGCCGCCACCATCTCCAGCACGCGCTCCTTCGGCGCTTCGATCCATCGCAGCACGAGCGACGGCGCCGCGAAGAAGAAGCCGATCCATGCCGCGTACATCGCGAGGCTTCCGGGAATGAAGTGCCGCGACGCCTCGTTCCACCCGTCGCCGAACACAGTCGTCGCGAAGGTGTAGATCACGGTGCCGCCGAGCAGCATCGCGACGAGCAGCGGCGCGCCGTGCTGGGTGCGCGAAGGGCGCGCCCATCCGAACGCGGCGAGCAGCGCCAGGGGCGCGGCAAGCGCCGTGGCCAGCGCGAGCCACGCGTAGACCGCGAGCGGCAACCGCCACACCAGCGCATGCAATGGAGAGGCGAGCCACCACGGCAGCGCATTCAACGGCACGCCCTTGCCGCCCGCGAGGGTTCCCACGTTGGGCGGCGCGATCTCCTGGGTCGCGGGCAACGCGCGCGCCACGGCACGGCCCAGGGCCGCGGGCTCCAGCCGTCCCACGCGAAGGAAATCCACCGTGGTGAGCTTGAGCGCTTCGGGGCAGGCATCGGCGATTGTCACGCCGCGCTGCCGATGCCAGGAAGCGCCGATCATCGCTTCGCACTTGTCGGGCAGGCCGAGCGCGGCCATGGCGGCCTTCGTGTCGCGCGCCGCGGGCAGCACCATGCCGAGGTAGGCGTCGGCACGGTCCGCGAGCTTCACTTCCAGGGGGCGCGGCAGCAGCTCGAACGAGATCATGGAGGCCACCAGCGCCACGCCGAAGGCGGCCACGGTGAGATGCGGCGAGCGCTGCCAGAGCCACGGCCACGACACGAGCGCGATCGCCGGGGCGAGCAGCGCGAACTGCTCACGCGAGAAGGCGAGCGCCGCGAGCGCGGCCACGAGCACCAGCGTGAGCGGCAGCGCGCCCCGCTCCGTGATGGCGAGCGCGGCGATGGCCGTGACCGACGCGTAGAGCGCCCAGATCGCGGCGAACTCGGTGTAGAACGTGTTGAACCAGAGCGTCACCACCGGATCGCTCAACAGCGCGAAGACGATCACGCCGTGAAGCAGCGATGCCGCGGGATGCGGATGGAAGGCCCACGCCAGCACGAGCGCGGTGACGGCGAAGATCGCGAGCTTCGCGAAGCCGACCCAGCGCAGCCGGTAGATCTCCCGGCCCAGGCCCATGGCGCGCGTGAGCGACACCGTCGCCGCGGCGATCGCGACCTCGGTCGAGGGATAGCACGCGTCCCGGCGCACGTCCTGCACGCGGTATTCGTCGATCGGCGCTTCGGGATGGGCCTCGTAGCGCGCGGGCTCGGCGAGCGTCGGGAAGAGGCCGAGGCAGGCGCTCGTGCGCACCATGTCGTACTCGCCGCCGTAGCCCACGAGCGGATCGTGCGCCACGAGCAGCGCCGCCCTCGCGAGGCCGAGGACCACCAGCGCGAGGCCGATCCATTCGCGCGGAATCTGCACGCGTCCTCCATTGGATGCGGGCAGACAGTGTAAGGCAGAATGCGCCATGCGCCTCGCCGCCGTCCTCTTCCTCGCCCTCGCGCTGCCCCTGTGCGCGGACGCGAAGACGCTTCGCTGGTCGTCGCAGGGCGACTACCTCACCGCCGATCCCCACGCGCAGAACGAGGGGCTGAACAACCTCATCAACGACGAGGTGTTCGAGCGGCTCACTTCCCGGGACAAGCAGCTTCGCATCATCCCGGCGCTCGCCACCTCGTGGGAGCAGGTGAGCCCCGCCACGTGGCGCTTCCACCTGCGCAAGGGCGTGGTGTTCCACGACGGCGCGCCGCTCACCGCGGGCGACGTGGTGTTCTCCATCGAGCGCGCGCAGCTTCCGAGCTCCAACTTCAAGGTGTTCGCCACGCCCATCGGGAAACCGCGCCGCATCGACGACCTGACGGTGGAGATCGACACCGGCACGCCCGCGCCCGCGTCGATCTTCCTCGAGAACGTGAACTCGGTGCGCATCATGAACCGCGCGTGGTGCGAGAAGCACAACGCGATGAAGCCGCAGGACTACAAGACCGGCGAAGAGACCTACGCCTCGCGCGTGGCCAACGGCACGGGCCCCTACGTCCTCGTGAAGCGCGAAGCGGAAGTGGCCACGGTGCTTCGCAGGTTTCCGAAGTGGTGGGGCCTCGCCGACGGGCGGTTCGAGGGCAACGTGGACGAGATCGTGTACCGCCCGATCAAGTCCGATGCGACGCGCATGGCGGCGCTCCTTTCGGGCGAGATCGACTTCGTGCTCGATCCACCGCTGCAGGACCTCCCGCGCCTCGCATCCAACCCGGAGCTTCGCGTGGTCGAGGGTCCCGAGAACCGCGTGATCTTCTTCGTGATGGACCAGGAGCGCGACGAGCTCAAGTACTCGAACGTGAAGGGGCGCAATCCGTTCAAGGACCTGCGCGTGCGCCAGGCGCTCTACATGGCCATCGACATCGAGGCGATCAAGCGCCAGGTGATGCGCGGCAAGTCGATGCCCACGGGCTCGATGGTTCCCTCACCCGTGGCTGCGTTTCCCGAGCTCGAGCCGCGTCTCTTCCCCTTCGATCCGGCGCGCGCGAAGAAGCTCCTCGCCGAGGCGGGCTACCCGGACGGATTCGAGATCGGCATGGACTGCCCGAACAACCGCTACCTCAACGACGAGCGCATCTGCACGGCGGTGGCCGGAATGTTCGCGAAAGTGGGCGTCACGGTGAAGCTGAACGCCATCCCGCGCGCCATCTTCTTCCCGAAGGTGGACAACTTCGACATCACGATGCACCTCTACGGCTGGGGCGGCGCCGCGACCGATCCGGGCTTCACGCTCACGCCCGTGATCCACGGGCGCACCGGCGGCGGCAAGGGCGACTTCAATTCCGGCCGCTACAAGGACGATGCGCTCGACGCGCTCATCGATTCCGTGGAGCGCGAGCTCGATCCGGCGAAGCGCCGCGCGATGATGCTCGAAGCCTTCAAGCGCGTGCGCGAGCAGGTCTACACGATCCCGCTGCACCGCCAGGTGATCCCGTGGGCGGAGCGCGCCAACGTGCACACCGTTCACCGGCCGGACAACGTGCTCGAGGCGCTCTGGGTG
>DATJVS010000054.1:0-17805 GCA_035501715.1 Usitatibacter sp. | reverse complement strand
CCCGCGGCCTGGCGGTCCATGATCGGGCATAGGCGCGCGAGGCGTCTTGACCGCGATCAAGCACGCGGGCTTCGCTTAAGTTAACGCGGTGTGGCTAGAATACGAACAAAAATAGCAGCACAGAGCCCACCCCGAGGAGATCCCATGCGCAAGCCCGCATCGTCCGCCGTCGTCGCGGCATCGCTCGCCGTCCTGTCCTCCTTCTGCGCGACGCCCGTCGCGGCGTGGGAGCCCACCAAGCCGGTGGAGATCGTGGTCGCGGCGGGCGCCGGCGGCGCCTCCGACCAGATGGCGCGCATGATGCAGGCGGCCATCCAGAAGAACCACCTCATGAAGCAGCCGATGGTGGTGTCGCTCAAGGGCGGCGCCTCGGGCGCGGAAGCGCTGATGTACATGAAGTCGGGCGCGGGCGATCCGAACCGGGTGCTCATCGCCTATTCGCTCATCTACATGCTGCCGCTCTCGGCGAAGATCCCGTTCAACTGGCGGGAGCTCACGCCCGTGGCGGTGATCGCGCTGGACGAGTTCGTGCTCTGGGACAACGTGCAGCTGCCCTACAAGACCACCAAGGAATTCATCGACGCGGCGAAGAGCGCGAGCCCCGAGTTCAAGATGGGCGGCACGGGCTCCAAGCGCGAGGACAACGTGCTCACCGTGTTCATCGAGAAGAAGACGGGTGCGAAGTTCGCGTACCTGCCGTACAAGTCCGGCGGCGAGGCGGCCACGCAGCTCGTGGGCAACCACACCGCCTCCAACGTGAACAATCCCTCGGAGAACCTCGAGGTGTGGCGCGCGGGCCAGGTGCGGCCGCTTTGCGTCTTCGCCAGGGACCGCATCCAGTACAAGGCCAAGGTGACCGACACGATGTCGTGGAACGACATCCCCACGTGCCCCTCCGAAGGCCTCGACGTCACCTACCAGATGCTTCGCGCCATGTTCCTGCCGGGCAACGTATCGCCCGAGGTGACGGCGTTCTACGTGGACCTCTTCAAGAAGGTCTCGCAGACGGCGGAGTACAAGGAGTACATGGAGAAGCAGGCGCTGAAGCCCGTCTTCCTCACCGGCCAGGACATGCTCAAGTTCCTGCACGATGACGAAGCGCTCAACACGCAGCTCATGACCGAAGCGGGGTTCGTCGCGAAGTGAGCCAACGCGAGGCCCAGGCCGGCGCGGACGACGACGCCGATACGTCGCCCGCCGTCGCCGGCCGCCGCTCCGTCGAGGCGGCGACGATGGCGGTGGTGCTGGCGTTCGCGCTGCTCATGGCGTGGGACAACCATCGCACCGGCACCGGCTGGGAATCGACCGGGCCGCAAGCGGGCTACTTTCCCTTCTACGTGTCGCTCATCCTCGCGGGCGCGTGCCTCTACGGGCTCGTGACCGAAGCGGTGAAGCGCGGCGCGAGCGAGCCCTTCGTGCGCCGCGCGCAGCTGAAGCGCGTGCTGCAGGTCTTCGTGCCCACGCTCGCCTACGTGCCCGTCACGCAATGGCTCGGGATCTACGTGTCGAGCTTCCTGCTGATCGCGGGATTCATGATCTGGGTCGGGCGCCTGCGCGCGTGGGTATCGATCGTGACGGGGCTCGTCTTTTCCGTGGCGATGTTCGTCACCTTCGACGTCGCCTTCGACGTGATCATGCCCAAGGGACCGCTCGAGCACCTGCTCGGATACTAGGATGAACGCCACGAAAGACGAAGCCGCGATCCGCAACGCGCTGCAGGAAGGCATGGCGCACCACGACGCCGGGCGCCTGGACGAGGCCGCGGCGATCTACCGCCGCCTGCTCGAGGCCTCCCCGCGGCGGCCCGAGCCCATGGTCCTGCTCGCGGCGATTGCGCACGCGGCAGGCCGGCCCGCGGAAGCGGTGGAGCTGCTCACGCGAGCCATCGCGATCTTCCCGGGGAACGCGGCCTATCACCATCGCCTGGGACTCGCGCTGGAGGATCTCTCGCGGCTCGACGAGGCGCTCCTCGCGCATGCCAATGCCATCGGGCTCGGCGACGTTGCCGGCGCCCGCGCCGGATTCGGCCGCAGCTTCGCCCTCGCGGGCCGCATGCCGCGCGATGCGCGGCTCATCACGTTCGTCGTGCACGCGCTCGCGCAGGCGTGGATCCGTCCTGCCGATCTCGCCGGGTCGGCCATCGCGCTCGTGCGGGCGAGCCCCCTGCTGCACGATTCGATCGAAAGCGCGCGCCGCGGCGAGCTCGCGCCCCCGGCCGTCGACGCGCTGCTCGCCCGGCGCGAGGTCGTCGAGGCACTCTCGCACCCGCTGCTCGTCGCCATCCTGGAAAACACGCAGGCCTGCGATTGGGGGCTCGAGCGCTTCCTCGCCGCCGTGCGGGCTTCGCTGCTGCGCTCCGCCGCCGCGGGCCGCGATCGCCCCGAGCTGCTCTTCATCGCCTGCGCGATCGCGCGCCAATGCTTTCTCGACGACTACGCGTACGCAACCTCGGCGGAGGAATCTCGCGAGGCGGCGGCGCTCGCCGAGCGTCTGGTCGCGGCGGCGCACGGGGGCAAGCCCGTGAGCGACGTGGCGCTCGCGGTCCTCGCTTCCTACGTGCCGCTCGGATCGTGCGGTTGGCCGGCCGGGTTCACGCAAGTCGCGCGACCTCCGGCGCTGTGGGCATTGCTCGCGCAGCAGATCGTCGAGCCGGACAAGGAACGCGAGCTCGCTGCCTCGATCCCGCGCCTGGGCGCGATCGGCGACGAGACGTCGCTCCGGGTGCAACGCCAGTACGAGCAAAGCCCCTACCCGCGCTGGGTCCGCCTCGCGGCCGCCCAACCGGTCGCCTTCGACGTGCAGGTACGCGCCCTGTTTCCCGAGATCGCGCCCGCCGCCCTCGCGCCCGGAGCCGTGACCGAGGTGCTGGTGGCCGGCTGCGGCACCGGGCAGGAATCCATGGAAATCGCGCAAGGCATCGCTTCGTCGCGCGTGCTCGCGATCGACCTGAGCCTCGCGAGCCTCGCCTACGCGAAGCGCAAGGCGATCGAAGCCGGCGTGGCGAACGTCGAGTACGCGCAGGCCGACATCCTCGCCTTCGAGAGCCCGCGCGCCTTCGATTTCGTCTCGAGCGTGGGCGTGCTGCATCACTTGCGCGATCCGCTGGAAGGCTGGCGGCGCCTCGCGGCGCTGGTCAAGCCCGGCGGCTTCATGCAGGTGGGCCTCTACAGCGAGCTGGGGCGCCGCGACCTCGAGCCCGCGCGGGCGCTCATCGCGAAGCGCGGCTGGAAGGCCGAGCCCGGGGACATCCGGCGCGCTCGATCCGAGATCCTCTCCTCGCCCGAGTTCGCCCGTGTCGCGGCATTGCGCGACATGTACGGCCTGAACGAGTGCCGCGACCTGCTGTTCCACGTCGAGGAGCACCGCTATCGCCTCTCGCAGGTGAAGGCGATGGCCGAATCGCTGGGGCTCAAGCCGCTCGGGCTCGCGGTGCCCGGGCCCGTGGCGCGCGCATTCCACGCACGCTTCGGCGCCGCGCGCGCGAACGACCTCGACGCCTGGGACGAATACGAACGCGCGCATCCCGAGACGTTCTCGGGGATGTACGTCCTGTGGCTGCGCAAGCCCTGATGGAAGCCTTCGGACTCCTCCTCTACGGCTTCAAGGTGCTGCTCACCTGGAAGATCCTCGCGCTCATGATGGTGGGCCTGTCGCTCGGCATCTTCGTGGGCGTCCTGCCGGGCCTGGGCGGGCCCAACGGCGTGGCGATCCTGCTGCCCCTCACCTTCACGATGGATCCCACCACGGCCATCGTGATGCTTTCGTGCATCTACTGGGGCGCGCTCTTCGGCGGGGCGATCACCTCCATCCTCTTCAACATTCCGGGAGAGGCGTGGTCGGTGGCGACGACATTCGACGGCTACCCCATGGCGCAGAAGGGGCAGGCCGCCGAGGCGCTGACGGCGGCGTTCACCTCGTCCTTCTTCGGCTCGCTGGTGGCGGTGCTGCTGATCACGTTCCTCGCGCCGCGCATCGCCGACTTCGCGCTTCGCTTCGGGCCGCCGGAATTCTTCGCCGTGTACCTGCTCACGTTCTGTTCCTTCGTGGGCCTGGGCAAGGAAGAGAAGCACAAGGTCATCATCTCGATGTCGCTGGGCCTCATCCTCGCGGGCATCGGCATGGACACGGTGTCGGGGCAGCTGCGCATGACCTTCGGCAACGAAGACCTGCTGCGCGGCGTGAACTTCCTCGTGGCGGTGATCGGCCTCTTCGGCATCAGCGAGATCCTCCTCACGATGGAAGAGCGCCTGGCGCTCCGCGGCCACGTGGCGAAGATCAACCTCAAGGTCGTGCTCTCCGTGTGGAAGGACCTTCCGAAGTACTGGTGGACGCTGCTTCGCTCCGCGGCCATCGGCTGCTGGCTGGGCATCACGCCGGGCGGCGCCATCGCCGCGTCCTTCATGGGCTACAACATCGCCAAGCGCATGTCCAAGGACAAGGATTCCTTCGGCAAGGGGCGCATCGAGGGTGTGTTCGCGCCGGAGACGGCGGCGCATGCATCGGGAACGTCGGCGCTGCTTCCGATGCTGGCCCTGGGCATCCCCGGCTCGGGCACGGCGGCGATCCTGCTGGGCGGACTCATGGTGTGGGGCCTCAATCCCGGCCCGATGCTCTTCGTCGAGCACAAGGAATTCGTCTGGGGCCTCATCGCATCGATGTACTTGGGCAACGTCGTGGGCCTGGTCCTCGTGCTCACGACCGTGCCGCTTTTCGCTTCCGTCCTGCGCGTGCCCTTCGCGGCCATCGCGCCGATGATCGTGGTCTCGTGCGCGATCGGCGCCTACGCGATCCAGAACGCCATGTTCGACATCTGGCTCATGGTGGGCTTCGGCGTCGTGGGCTACGTCTTCAAGAAGATCGGCATCCCGCTGGCACCCCTCACGCTCGCGCTGGTGCTGGGCAGCCGCGCCGAGGATTCCTTCCGACTTTCCATGATCGGCTCCGACGGCGACCTGCGCGTCTTCTGGTCCAACGGCCTGGTGGGGACGATCACGACCCTCGCCCTGGTGCTGCTCCTCTGGCCCCTCATCGGCCGGCTCCTTCAGCGCCTCGCAAGCATGCGGGGAAGCTAGTCCGCTAAAATAGCCTCATCGCAAAGCCCCCGCAGGCGATGAGCCCGACCATCCTCAACGAGGTTCGCGATTCGCTGGCACGCCCCTTCGGCGAGGCCATGGCGGGCCGCGTCCCGCAGGTCGTGGACCTCCTCGAGCAGCAGCTCATGCTCACCGAGGACCGCGCCCGGTGGAAGCCGCTCAAGGCCGCCGTGGAGCTGCTCCGGGGATTGCAGCCCACGCTCGCCAAACGCATCACCAGGGAAGTGGCCTCCCGCTTCGACGCCAAGGTCGATCCCGGCCAAGGCTTCAGCAAGACCCAGCGCTTCACGCTGGACTCCCTCTCGCTCGTGGGCGACGACCAGGTGCAGGAGGAGATCGCGCTCGGCAACACCACCAAGCGCCTGAAGGAATCCCTCGGCGACGAGCTCTTCGCGCTCACCCAGCGCGTGGCCAACGTGATGCAGAAGAGCGAGCTGCCCGACGACAGCAATCCCGTCTTCCCGCGCATCTTCGCGCGCGGCCTCATGGATGCGCTGAACGAGAAAGGCACCGACGGCGGCACGCGCCTCGCGGCCTTCTCCGGATTCGGCCCCGTGGTCCTCGAGGAAGTGGCCGCCGCTTACGCCGCGACCAACAAGCTCCTCGTCGAGCGTGGCGTGCTCCCGGATTTCAAGCGCAGCTACGGCGCTCCGGTGCAGGCGCCGCAGCGCGTCGTCGCGCGCGGCGCCGACGGTTCCGTGCAGGGCTATGCGCCCGGCACGCCGGCGGGCACCGGCGGCTCCTCGCCGCTCGATCGCCTCTTCGCCATGGCCTCGGGCGCCGCAGTGCCCGCGCCACAGACCGCCGCGATTCAGCCGGCCGCCGTGCAGCCCGCATCGCCGCAGCCGGCAGCCCCTCCGGGAACCGTCAACATCAACGTGCGGCCGGAGCTCCTCGAAGCGCTGAAGAACCTCGAGCCACGCCTTGCCGCGCTCATGGCCGCGACCCAGGGCGGAGCGATGCCCGCGGCGCCGGCCGTGGTCCCGGCGGGCTACGTCTCCGCGCCGATCCCCGCGAGCTCGGCCGCCGTTCACCAGGCGAAGCAGGAGATGCGCGCCTCGCTCAACGCCGACGACGTGGTCGTGGCCGACCTCGTGGCCGCCCTCTTCGATCGCCTCTTCGCCGACACGCGCCTCACGGACGCCACGCGCGCCCAGGTGGGCCGCCTGCAGCTGCCGGTGTTCAAGTCCGTGCTGCAGGACCGCACCTTCTTCACCGACCGGCGCCATCCGATCCGCGGCGTGATCGACTCCATGGCGGAACTGGGCGCTTCCGACGAAGCGGTGACGGTCGACGGCAAGGCGCCGTCGCGCTGGATCGCCACCGTCGTGGGCGAGATCCTCGAGCGCCACGTGGAAGATCCCCAGGTCTTCGCGCGCGCGCTGCAGCAGCTGGGCAACGTGCTCGACCGCCACAGGGAAGCGGCCCTCGACCAGGACGCGGCGATCCGCGAGCTGCGCGAGCGCGAGGCCAAGCTCACCGCGGTGCGCGAATCGTCGCTCGCCATCGCGCACCGCCTCGCGGCGGGAAGCTATCCGCAGGAGGCCGACGCGTACCTCTACGGGCGCTATCGCGACGTGCTCGTGTTCGACTACATCCAGGGCGGCGAGAACGCGCCCAACTGGAGCGGCGACCTCGAGGTGATCGACGACATCCTCTGGGTGCTCACGCCCCACGCGACCGAAGAGGAGCGCTCGCGCCTCACCTCGCTGCTGCCCTCGCTGCTCTTCCGCCTGCGGATGGGATTCCAGCGCATGGGCATGCCCCTCGAGAAGGCCAACGAGTGCATGGAGGAGCTGCGCACGCTCCTCGACGAAGTGGTCAAGGCTCCGGTGGCCGCGGCCCACGGCGCCATCCGCAAGACGCCGCCGTCCATGCCCGTGGACGACTACACCGCGACACTCAGGGTCACGAGCGGCTCGCTCGCCGAGGAAGGCCTCGCGCGGGGCGTCTGGATCGAGTTCACCGACGCCGACGGCACGAAGAACCGCGCGCGCCTGAACTGGATGAGCCCGGTGCAGGGCACGTGCGTGTTCAAGGACCTCGAGCGCAACCGCTCCTTCGCGATCTCCGTGGACGACCTGCGCGAGAAGCGCCGCGCCGGCAAGGCCGTGATCGTGGACGGGCCGGGCGTGGCGCAGTCGACGATCGACGGCGCCATCGCCGACGTCGCGCGCAACCTCGGCGCCCCGCAGTAAGGCACGCCATCGACACGATCCTGGTCGAGCGCGCAGGAACGATCGCCACGGTCGTCCTGAATCGCCCCGAGAAGTTGAATGCACTCACCCGCCCGATGTGGCGGCGCCTGGGCGAAGTCTTCGACGAGCTTTCCGGCGACGAATCGCTTCGCTGCGTGATCCTGCGCGGCGCCGGCACCAAGGCCTTCGCGCCCGGCAACGACATCTCGGAGTTCGCCACCGAGCGCTCCAGCGTCGAGCAGGCCCGCGCATACGGCGAGGACATGCGCCGCACGATCGAGGCGATCGGCGCGTGCCGCCATCCCGTGGTCGCGCAGATCCACGGCATCTGCGTGGGCGGCGGCCTCGAAATCGCGGGGCTCGCGGACATCCGCATCTGCGGCGAGTCCTCGCGCTTCGGCGTTCCCATCAACAGGCTGGGGCTGGTCATGGCCTACGCGGAGATCGCCTCCCTCATCTCGCTCGCGGGCGAATCCAACGCGATGGAAATCCTGCTGGAGGGCCGTGTCTTCGATGCGAGGGAAGCGAAGGAGATGGGGCTCGTCACTCGCGTGGTGCCCGATGGCGACGTCGAGCGCGAAGCGCGCGAGACCGCGCAGCGCATCGCCGAGGGCGCGCCGCTCGTGGCGCGATGGCACAAGAAGTTCGCGCGGCGGTTGCGCGATCCGAAGCCGCTCACCCCGGCGGAGTACGACGAGGGGTTCGCCTGCTTCGGCACCGAGGACTTCCAGGCAGGATACAAGGCCTTTCTGGCAAAGACGAAGCCCGACTTCAAGGGAAGATAGCGGCATGGGAGAAGAAAAACGCTGCCCGTGGTGCCTCGGCAGCCCCGAATACATGGCCTATCACGACCGCGAGTGGGGACGGCCCGTCCACGACGACCGCGTGTTCTTCGAGTTCCTGATTCTCGAGGGCGCGCAGGCGGGCTTGTCCTGGTCCACGATCCTCGCCAAGCGCGGCAACTACCGCAGGCTCTTCGGGGAGTTCGATCCCGCGAAGGTCGCGCGCTTCACGCCCGCGAGGGTCGAGAAGCTGCTGAAGGACCCGGGCATCGTGCGCAATCGCCTCAAGGTCGAAGGCACCGTGAGGAACGCCAGGGCTTTCCTCGCCGTGCAGGACGAATTCTCCAGCTTCGCGAAATACGTCTGGCCTTTCGTGGGCGGCAAGCCCATCGTGAACCACCCGAAGACGTTGAAGGGCGTCCCCGCGACGACGAAAGAGTCCGACGCGCTTTCCAGGGACCTCAAGAAACGCGGCTTCACCTTCGTCGGCTCCACCATCGTGTACGCCTTCATGCAGGCGACGGGGCTGGTGGACGATCACATCGTCGGATGTCCCGCCAAGGCTCGAACGAAAAGCCTTGGATCCGGAAAGGCGTAGCGCCCCGCAAATGAAGGGACCCCTGGAAGGCATCAAGGTCGTGGAGCTCGCGCAGATCATGGCGGGGCCGACGTGCGGGATGCTGCTCGCGGACATGGGCGCCGACGTGATCAAGGTGGAAAAGCTTCCCGGAGGCGACGACACGCGCGCCTACGCCGAGCCCGCGATCAACGGCGAGTCCGCGCCGTTCATGATCCTCAACCGCAACAAGCGCGGCATCGCGGTGAACCTGAAGAAGCCCGGCGGCCTCGAGGTGGTGAAGAAGCTCCTCGCCGGCGCCGACGTCGTTACCGAGAACTACCGCAAGGGCACGCTCGAGAAGCTCGGCCTCGGATACGACGTCCTGGAACGGCTGAATCCTCGCCTCGTGTATTGCGCCGTTTCGGGCTACGGACGCACCGGCCCCTACGCGGACAAGGGCGGCTTCGACCTCATCGCGCAGGGCTTCGCCGGGATCATGAGCATCACCGGGGAGCCGGGCGGGCCGCCCGTGAAGAGCGGCACGTCGATCGCCGACATCAACGCGGGAATCCTCGCGGCGCTCGGCATCGTCTCGGCACTGGTCGCGCGCTCGACCACGGGCCGGGGCCAGGTCGTCGAGACCTCTCTCATGGAAGCGGCGATCCAGCAGACGTACTGGCACGCGTCCATCTTCTTCGCGACCGGCGTGAATCCGGGGCCGACGGGCTCGGCGCACCTGCTCACGGCGCCGTACCAGGCGTTTCCGACCAGGGACGGCTGGATCAACGTGGGCGGCGCGAACCAGGCCAACTGGGAGCGAGTCGTGAAGGTCATCGGCGCGCCGGAGCTCGCGGCGGACGCGCGCTTCGCAACGAACGTCGATCGCATGAAGAACCTCGTGGCCCTCGTGCCGCTCATCGGCGATCGCCTGCGCATGAAGACCTCGGCCGAATGGCTCGCCGCGTTCGACGCCGAAGGAGTGCCCGCGGGCCCCGTCAACAGGATCGGCGACATGCTCTCCGATCCGCAGGTGCTCGCGCGCGACATGGTCATCGAAGTCGATCACCCGAAGGCCGGCCGCGTGAAGGCACTGGGCAACCCGATCAAGTTCTCCGCGACGCCCGGCGAAGCGAAGCGCGCGGCGCCGCTGCTGGGCGAGCACACGCGCGAGGTGCTGGAATCGCTCGGCTATTCCGCCGCGCAGATCGCGAAGCTCCACGAGGACGGCGCGGTCCTCGTCGCGCGCTGATGGCCCCGATCCTCTCCCTCGCGGTACTCGGCGCCTCGTCGCTGGTGACGTCGTTCATCTCCGGCATCCTCGGGATGGCGGGCGGCATGATCCTCATGGGGATCCTGCTCGCGATGCTGCCGCTGCCCGAGGCGATGATGCTGCACGGGATCACGCAGCTCGCCTCCAACGGGTGGCGGGCGCTGCTCTGGCGCGACAAGGTCGACTGGCGCATCTTCCGCGGCTACTTCTACGGCGCGGCCACGATGCTCGCGATCTTCGCCGTCGCGAAGTTCGTGGTGAGCAAGCCCGTGGCGCTCGTGGTGATGGGGCTCACGCCCTTCCTCGCCATGGTGCTCCCCGAGAAATGGCACCTCAACGTCGAGCGCAAGGGCCATCCCTACGCGTGCGGCTTCATCTGCTCGGCGCTGGCGCTCCTCGCCGGCGTCTCCGGCCCGATCCTCGACGTGTTCTTCGTGCGCTCGAAGATGGGACGCCACGCCGTGGTCGCCACCAAGGCGATGACGCAGAGCTTCAGCCACATCTCCAAGATCATCTACTTCGGCATCTTCGCCGCGATCGAAGGCAGCGCCGAGGTCAATCCCTGGATGGGCGCGATGATGGTGATCCTCGCGTTCACCGGCACGTCGCTCTCGCGCCACGTGCTCGAGCGCATGAACGACAAGTCGTTCCGGCTGTGGACGCGATGGACTGTGCTCACGCTGGGCGTGTTCTATCTCGGGAGCGGAATCTGGTCGCTGGTGCGGGGGTAGGGGGGCGGCCGCAGCCGCCCCCACGCCCTACTGATAGACGATCTGCGACTTGAGGTCGGCCGCCACCTTCCGCGCGAACACTGCGTAATCGTGCTGGACCTGGATCGGACACACGTTGCCGACCGTGCGATCCACGATTTCCCGCTTCACGGTGAGCGTGCTTCCCTTGAGCTCGTAGCTGGACTTGTACGTCGCCACGCCCCCGTTCACCGTGACCGCCTTGGGCATCGCGAGCACCTTGAGGCCCTTGGGCAGGTGGTAGACGTATTCCTCGGTGATCGAACCCCCGAAGCAGGCCGTCTCGTCCGCCTCCGGCTCTTCTTCGGTGAGCGACCCGATCATGTTCACGGAAGCTTCGGTCGCATAGAGCGGCTCCACGGCGAACGCGCCGGGCCCCGGGCGCCGGATGAACTCCTCGGCCTCGAATTGCACGTCGTACTTGAACGAGTCCCGCAGGGGCTTGGGATCCTCGCTCTGAAGGCGGCCGAAGCCCGTCTTGTGCTCTCCCTTGTAGATCCGCTCGAGCAATTCGTCGCGCTCCTGCTGCGTGACGTTCCGAAGGCGATCCCGCCCCTCCACCGCGAAAGAGCCGCTGGACACGACGCTCACGGAGCCGGCCACGCTTCCATCGGGCCTGATCGTGACCTCCGTCTTCGCCACCTGGCGGTTCTGCTCGCTTCGGGTGGGCGGCGTGCGCAGGCCCTCCTTGTACCCGTCCACCAAGAGGACGGGCTTGTCGGAGTCTCCCATCGGCAGCATCCCGAACGGCGTGCTCGACGACGTCGAGTCGAGGAACAGGTCCATCGACGGAACGTAGACGATCACGTGGTTCACCATCGAGATCACCGGAATCCGCGGCAGGTGATAGCTGGATCCGGCGTTCACCAGCGCTTGCGTGCTCACGATGCCCTTCGCGGCGAGCAGCGCCTGCAGCAGCGTCGCGTGGTCCTTGCAGTCGCCCATCTTGTTGTCGAGGACGAACGCCTGGTCGCGAGGAACGACCGCTCCCACGCCGACGCAGTTGCCCGCGTAGTCGATGTTGGTCGCGACCCATTCGTACAGGATCCTCGCCTGCTCGCGCGCGTCGGAAACGCCCTTCGTCAGGTCGTCGGCGAGCGTTCGGACGCGCTCGGTCACCGCGGCCTTGGGCCGCGCCCGCCGGCCGTACGCCTCGGCGATGTCGCCGTAGCCCCGGAACGTCGAGAATGCGAACCCCGGCTCCTTGTCGAATTGGAATGCCGAGTAGTCGCGGCGCTTGCTCTTCACCGGCTCCGGATTCTTCCACGTCCACTCGACAATGCGCCGGTCGCCCGCGACGTCGTCGCGAGTCTTCGTGAGGTCGGTCGCGGCGTATTGCGCCCAGACGCCCGCCGGAGAGTCGATGCGCACGGTGACGGCGTCATACGCGCCCGAGCGGTTGAACCGCTCTGCGACCGAGAAGTTGCCCGGGAACATGGGATCGACCGTCTTGATCGAATACTTGAGCACGACGACGTCGTCGACGGCGACATCGGGGAAGATCACCGAGAGCTCGGTGTTGTCCGAGAATGCCGGGGCATCGCTCTCGCGGCCCTTGTTGATCTCGAGCTGGTAGTTGTTCCTGGGCACCTCGATGCGGCGCCCGTCGGGCTTGAGCGTGTAGGCCGCGAGAATCTCGCCGCGCTCGGCACTGGTGCTGTAGCTCACGGACGCCCGCTTGAGCGGCTCCACGGCCTTCTGCTTGAGGATCTTGATCGCCTTTTCGTAGACCACCGTATCGGTTCCGTCGGCGTTGACCGTGTAATCGATCGAGTAGCGCTGGATCCGCGTCGAGAGCTCCACGAGGTCGGACTTCGGAGCGCTCCACGCCGACGAGGCGAGCGCGGCGGAAAACAGGACAGAAACTGGAAGAAATCGACGCTTGGGGATTTGCATGGTTCGCTGTTTCACTGTCGGAGTTGAAAATCGCGACGAATCCTAGCAAACGTTATGCGACTTTGGAAGGAAATATCTCTCGCATGGGCGTGCGAGCGTCGTCGCACGACGACAAGAGTGACGGGCCACGATGATATGTGCCGCGAATGGTCAGCGAACGAGCGGCCTGCTAGCGAATTGCAATGCCCGTCACGAGGCAGACGGGCGTCACGAGCCGAACTTCACCGCCGTCGTATTCGCCCCGCACAGCAGCACGCCGATCGTCTTCTCGCTCGTCGGCTTCCACGCACCGGAGATGATCGCCGCGAGCGCCGCCGCGCCGCCGGGCTCGGCCACGATGCGCAGCGTCTTCCACAGCACCTGCTGCGCTTCGCGGATCGCATCGTCGGTCACGAGCACCGTGCCTTTCATGTAGCGCTGCGCGATCGGGAACATGAGCGTGCCCACGCGTTTGGGGGCGAGCGAATCGGCCGCGACGCCGCCCGCGGGCGAATCGACGGGCTCGCCCGCCGCGAGCGCGCGCGTGAGCGTGGGTGCCGCCTCGGGCTCGACGCCGATCACCGGAACTCGGCCTCGATACCACGACGCGATTCCGCCCACGAGCCCTCCTCCGCCTACGGCCACGAGAAGCGCGTCGAGATCCGGCGCCTGGGACTCGAGCTCGAGGCCCACCGTCGCCTGCCCCTGCAAGGTCTCGTATTGATCGTAGGCATGGACCGCGGTCGCCTTCGACTGCGCGACGAACGCTTCGCTCGCGCGCAGCGCGTCGTCGTAGCGATCGCCGCCCACCTCGAGTCGCGCGCCGTAGCTGCGGATCTGCTCCATCTTCGCGGGGGAGGCCACCGTCGGGATGAAGATCGTCGCGGGATGCTTCGTCGTCATCGCCGCGTAGGCCACGGCCGCGCCGTGGTTTCCGCCCGAGGCCGCAACCACGCCCGCCGGCCCGATCTCGCGCGTGAGCATGTTGTTGAAGGCGCCGCGCGTCTTGAACGAGCCCGCGTGCTGGAGGAACTCGAGCTTGAAGACGATGCGCCGCCCGCGAAGGCCGAAGTCGGCGCCATCGACTTCCAGCACCGGCGTCCTGCGGATGTACGGGGTGATGCGTGCGCAGGCCGCGCGGACCTGGTCCTCGTCGAGCGGACCGCTCATCCGGCGTTGCGCTCGATCCAGTCGGCGAATCTCGCGAGGAACTTCTCGATCAGCTGGCGTGTCGCGTCGCTCGCGACCTTGCCGCCGGGCTCGATCGCCTTGTCCACCTGGCCGAGGTAGAGCTCGGGCTGCTGCATCATCGGCATGTCCATGAACATCACGCACTGCCGGATCATGTGGTTCGCGCCGAAGCCGCCCAGCGCGCCGGGCGACGTGGTGGCCACCGCGCAGGGCTTGCCCGCCATCACGGCCTTGCCGTAGGGGCGCGATGCGACGTCGATCGCGTTCTTGATCGAGGCCGGCATGCCGCGGTTGTACTCGGGCGAGACGAAGAGCACCGCGTCGCACGCGGCGACCTTCTTGCGGAACTCGCTCCACGCGGGCGGCGGGCTTTCGGTCTCGAGGTCCGCGTTGTAGAGCGCAAGCCCGCCGATGTCCACGAATTCCAGCTCGAGGGAGGCGGGCTGCAGGGAGCGCATGGCCTCGGCCAGGCGGCGGGAGAACGCTTCCTTGCGAAGGCTGCCGATGAGGACTGCGACGCGACGTTTTGCCATTTCGAAATCTCCTTGTTCGCTTATCATAACCGCTTGCTCGTCACGCCCTCTTCCTTCGAATCGATCTTCGCGCCCATCGCCCACGATGCGCCGCGCACGTTCGCGTTCCGCGGCAACGAGCTGCTCGTGCGCGAGGACTTCACGCTGCCGGATCCGGCGGTGGTGAAATCGCTCGCGCTTCCGGCGCTCAACGTCTTTCCGCTGGGAATCTTCGAGAAGGAATATTGCTGCGCGGCGTGGGTGCCGAAGGAAACGCAGGCGCCGCCCGGGCATCTCTTCAAGGGGCTTCGTGCGATGTTCGGCCAGCTGGACGAATCGCTCCTCGCCGTGGCGGGGCGCGCGTTCCAGGTCGCCGACTGGGCGCGCAACCACCGTTTCTGCGGCGCGTGCGGCAAGCCGATGACGCCGGTGGCGGGCGAGCGCGCCATGCGCTGCGAGTGCGGGCACGTCGCCTATCCGCGCATCGCGCCGGCCATGATGGTGCTCGTGAAGAACGGCGATGCGATCCTCCTTGCGCGCAACGCCGCGGTCCCGGCGGGCGGCCGCATGAGCGCGCTCGCGGGATTCCTCGAGCCGGGCGAGTCCGTCGAGGAAGCGATCCATCGCGAGGTGTTCGAGGAGGTCGGGCTGCAAGTGAAGGACCTGAAGTATTTCGCGAGCCAGTCGTGGCCCTTCCCGGGCTCGCTCATGGTGGCCTTCACCGCCGAGTACGCGAGCGGCGAGATCCGCGTGGACAAGAACGAGATCGCCGAGGCGCACTGGTTCGGCCCGGGCGACCGGTTGCCGGAGCTTCCGCCCACGCAGTCCATCTCGCGGGCGCTCATCGAAGCCAACCGCCCGAAACCGCGATGAACGCCTGGACCCTCGTTCCGCCCGTCTCGCTCGCGCTCTTCATCGGCGCGTTCGCCATCGGCGTGTCGCCCGTGGTGGCCGCGATCTGCACCGTGGGCCTCATCGGCGCGGTGCTGGTGGCCGTTCACCACGCGGAAGTCGTGGCGCATCGCGTGGGCGAGCCCTTCGGCACGCTGATCCTCGCGCTCGCCGTCACCGTGATCGAAGCTTCCCTCGTGCTCTCCATGATGCTCGCGGGCGGCGAAGGCGGCGCGGTGCTCGCGCGCGACACGATCTTCGCCGCCGTGATGATCATCTGCAACGGCGTGGTGGGGCTGTGCATCCTGGTGGGCGGGATCGCGCACCGCGAGCAGACGTTCCGCGTTTCCGGCTCGGGCGCAGGCCTGGCGGCACTCATCGTGATGTCGACTCTCTCGCTGGTGCTGCCCGTGTTCACGACGACGACGCCCGGCGGGACCTACAGCCATTCGCAGCTCGCCTTCGTGGCGGTGACCTCGGCCATCCTCTGGGCGATCTTCGTCTTCATCCAGACGGTGCGCCATCGCGACTACTTCCTGCCCGAGGCGGGCGAAAACGACGAGCACGCGGCCCCGCCGACCAACCGCGAGGCGTGGACCAGCTTCGGGCTGCTGCTGGTGTCCCTCGTCTCCGTCGTGGGCCTCGCAAAGGCGTTGTCGCCTTCAATCGAGGGCGCGCTTGGCGCGGTCGGCGCGCCCAAGGCGGTGCTCGGCATCGCCATCGCGATGCTCGTGCTGCTTCCCGAGACCTGGGCCGCGGCGCGCGCCGCGCGCGCCGACCGCTTCCAGACGAGCATGAATCTCGCCGTCGGCTCCGCGCTCGCGAGCATCGGCCTCACGATCCCGGTGGTGGCGCTCGCCGCGATCGGCCTCGACCTGCACCTCGTGATGGGACTGGAGCCGCGCGACATGGTGATGCTCGCCGTGACCTTCCTCGTGAGCACCGTCACCCTCGGCACCGGCCGCACCCAGGTGATGCAGGGCGCGATCCACCTCGTGCTCTTCGCGACGTTCCTCTTCCTGTCGTTCGTGCCGTAACCGGCCGCAACCGGGGTCAGACCCCTTTATCCCTGAAAAGGGGACAGATCCCCATCAGGGTGCGACGGTCGCCTCGGCCCCGCTTCGCTTCAAGGCATCGGCCACGAAGCCCGAGCGCTTCATCTCCTCGATGAAGTCGCCGAGGTACTTCGCGGCGGCATCGCGACCCTTCGGCACGCCGCTCGCCTGCCCGATCACCATGAAATTGCCGGGGATCACGCGCAAGGACGGATCCTTCGCCGCGATGGCCGCGAGCGGATTCTTCACCCCGGCCGCGGCGTCGAGGTGCTCGGCCTTGAACTGCTCCACGGCCGCGATCGACGTGGGCGCGCGCACCAGCTCGGCATTCCTGATGTTGCGCGTGAGATAGAGGTCGTAGGCCGTCTTGTTCCCCACGGCGATGCGGATGCCCTTGCGGTCGAACTCGTCGATCCTCGTGAGCGGGGAATCCTTGCGCACGAGGTACGTTCCCTCGATCTGCACATAAGGCCGGGAGAACGCGATCTCGTTGGCGCGCAGCGGATCGACCGCGAGGAACGCCACGTCCCACGCGCCCGCCTTTACCGCGTCGGCCATCTTGCCCGCCGTGTCGTAGGTGACGTACTCGATGCCCACGCCCAGGCGCCGGGCGAGCTCCCGCGCGAGATCAGGACCCACGCCGCGCGGCGGCCCGCCCGCGGGATCCTTCTGCGCGATCACGGGATTGCCGAGGTTGATGCCGGCGCGCAGCACGCCCGAGGGCGCGAACTCGCGTCGAAGCGAATCGGGGACGGTGTCGTTCATGGCGCAGGAGGCGAGCGCGAGCGCGCACGCGAGGAAAGTGGAGGCACGCAACATGACGGCATTGTTGCATACTGCCCGCGATAAACAGCCCGACCCATGCGAAGGATCGCTCATATCTCGGACCTGCACTTCGGCCGCCTCGCGCCGGACGTGCTGGGGCCGTTGCGCGAATGCGTGCGGCGCCTCGAGCCGCACCTCGTCGTCGTGTCGGGCGGGCTCACCGCGCACGCGAAGCCGCGTGAGTTCCGCGATGCGAGGGCCTTCCTCGACACGCTGCCGGGCCCGCAGGTGATCGTTCCGGGCGCTTCCGACGCGGCGCCCCGGGGCTTCTTCAACTTCTCGGCGCCGCTGTCCGCGTACATCGGCATCGTGACGGGCAACCTCGAGCCCGAATACGCGGACGATGCCGTCGCGGTGATCGGCGTGGACACTTCGCGCGCCCCGGGGGTCGGCGATGGCGGCGATGTCGATGCGCAGCGCGCGCGCGGCCGCATCCACGGGCTCGACGCGCGCGCCGTGAAGGTCATCGCCACGCACCGGCCGCTGTTCGATACCGGCGCCGACATCGTCCTCACGGGATACCACCGCGAGCTCGCCGAGCGCGAATCGACCACGCCCGTCGTGATCGCATCGGGCATGGCGCCCCTCGGCGCCGCCGCCATCGAGACCTTCTCGCTGCATGCCCTCCTCATCGATGGCACCCGCATCACCGTGGAACGCTGGTCCTGGAACGCCCACTCGCGCCGGTTCGAGCTCGTCTCGACGACCCACCCCCCGCTTCGGGGACAGAACCCTTAACCGGGGCCTGGCCCGGTTCAGCGACGCGAGACGTACGGATTGCCGCGCTCGTAGAAGCGAAGCAGGC
>DATJVS010000053.1:0-7708 GCA_035501715.1 Usitatibacter sp. | reverse complement strand
GCTCTACAGCGCCTTCGGCGACCGCCAGGTCTCCACGATCTACACGGCGGTCGACTCCTACCAGGTGATCCTCCAGGCGGCCGACGCGGACCGGCAGGACGAGAGCGCGTTCTCCAAGATCTACGTGCGCGGCAAGGGCGGTTCTCTGGTGCCGCTCGCGAGCGTCTCCACGGTGACGCGCACCGTGGGCCCCGTCGCCATCAACCACACGGGGCAGCTGCAGTCGATCACAGTCTCGTTCAACCTCGCGCCCGGAGCCTCGCTCGGCCAGGCGGCGAACAAGATCGAGGGCTGGCGCGAACAGATCCGCATGCCGCCCTCGCTCATCACGAGCTGGGGCGGCGACGCCGCGGCGTTCCAGGCCTCGCAGTCGAGCCAGCTCTGGCTCATCGTGAGCGCGCTGCTCGTGATCTACGTGCTGCTGGGCGTGCTCTACGAGAGCTACATCCATCCCCTCACGATCTTCGCGGGGCTGCCGTCGGCCGCGGTGGGGGCGCTGCTCGCGCTGTGGATCTTCGGGCAGGACCTGTCGATCATCGCCACCATCGGCATCCTGATGCTGATCGGCATCGTGAAGAAGAACGCGATCATGATGATCGACTTCGCGCTGGCCGCGCAGCGCGACGAAGGCCTCGCGCCGCACGATGCGATCCGCAAGGCGTGCCTGCTGCGCTTCCGCCCGATCATGATGACCACGTTCGCCGCCATCATGGGCGCCATGCCCATCGCGTTCGGGCTGGGAACCGGGGCGGAGCTGCGCCAGCCGCTCGGCCTCGCGGTCGTGGGCGGCCTGCTCTTCTCGCAGGTGATCACGCTCTTCATCACCCCGGTGATCTACCTCTACCTCGACCGCTACTCGGGCAAGGGCCCGATCACGCGGACCGTGCGCACGGGCGCCGTTCCGGCCATAGGCGACTGATGAGGGCCTGCATCGTCGGTGCGGGCGCCATCGGCGGCCTCATCGGCGCGAGGCTCGCCGCCGCGGGCGACGCGCAGGTGAGCGTGCTCGCGCGCGGCGCCACGCTCGCATCGCTGCGCGCCAACGGCTGGCGCGTGCGCCGCGGCGACGACCTGCTGCAGGTTTCCGCGCGTGCGTCGGATTCGGCGCGCGAGTTGGGCGCGCAGGACCTCGTGATCATCGCGGTGAAGGGGCCGGCGCTCACCGAGGTCGCGCGATCCATCGCGCCTCTTTTCGATGCGGACACGATCGTGATGCCCGCCATGAACGGCGTGCCCTGGTGGTTCGGCGCCGGCGTCGCGGCTTTGGGCGACAGGCCCCTTGAAAGCGTCGATCCCGGCGGCATCGTCGGCGCCGCGATCGGCATCGAGCGCGTCGTGGGCTGCGTGGTGCACATGGCGGCTTCCACGCCGGAGCCCGGCCTCGTGCTGCACAAGATGGGCGAGGGGCTCATCGTGGGCGAAGCGCGCGGCGGCAAGAGCGATCGCGTGCAGCGCGTCGCCGATCTGCTCGCGAAAGCGGGCTTCGAGCTCACGCACTCGGCCGACGTGCGCCGCGACATCTGGTACAAGCTCTGGGGCAACCTCACGATGAATCCCGTGAGCGCGATGACGGGCGCCACGGGCGATCGCATCCTCGCCGATCCGCTGGTGATGAGGCTCTGCCACGACGCCATGCGCGAGGCCGCGGCCATCGGCGAGAAGTTGGGCTGCCCCGTCGACCAGGCGCCGGAGGACCGCTCGAAGATCACCGCGAAGCTGGGCGTGTTCAAGACCTCGATGCTGCAGGACGCCGAAGCCGGCAGGGCCCTCGAGCTCGACGCGATCGTGGGCGTGGTGCACGAGCTGGGCGTGCGCCTCGCGGTGCCCACGCCCAACGTGGACGCGATCTTCGGACTGGCCCGCCTCTATGGCCGGGTCCACGGCCTCTATCCAAAAGGCTAGAATCGGCGAACTGCCAAGAGAAATCCGAATTTCCACCCGAGGGGGTTTTCCATGATTCGCCGTCATTTCCTCGTGGCGCTCGCCGCCGCCGCAGTGCCCGCCGCACCCGCGTTCGCCCAGGCGCCCATCGTCATCAAGTTCAGCCACGTCGTCGCCGAGAACACGCCCAAGGGCAAGGGCGCGCTCAAGTTCAAGGAGCTCGCCGAGAAGGCCACCGGCGGCAAGGTGAAGGTCGAGGTCTATCCCAACAGCACGCTCTACAAGGACGGCGAGGAGATGAACGCGCTGCAGCTGGGCAGCGTGCAGATGCTGGCGCCGTCGCTCGCGAAGTTCGGCCCGCTGGGCGTGCCCGCCTTCGAGGCGTTCGACCTCCCGTATCTGTTCGACAGCTACGACGAGCTGAACAAGGTCACCACCGGCCCGGTGGGCAAGCAGCTCTTCCAGAAGCTCGAGAGCAAGGGCATCGTGGGCCTCGCCTACTGGGACAACGGCTTCAAGGACATGAGCGCCAACAAGCCGCTGCGCATGCCGGCGGACTTCCGCGGCCTGAAGATGCGCATCCAGTCGTCCAAGGTGCTGGACGCGCAGATGCGGGCGCTGGGCGCCGTGCCGCAGGTGATGGCCTTCTCCGAGGTGTACCAGGCGCTGCAGACGGGCGTCGTGGACGGCACCGAGAACCCGCCGTCGAACCTCTACACGCAGAAGATGAACGAGGTGCAGAAGTACCTCACGCTGTCGAATCACGGCTACCTCGGCTACGCGGTCATCGTGAACAAGCCCTTCTGGGACGGCCTGCCGCCCGACATCCGCAAGCAGCTCGAAGGCGCGATGGTGGAAGCGACGAAGTACACCAACGAAATCGCCAAGAAGGAGAACGACGACGCGCTCGAGGCGGTGAGGAAGGCGGGCAAGACCGAGATCATCACGCTCACGCCCGAGGAGAAGAAGGCCTGGAAGAAGGCGCTCGTCAAGGTGCACACCGAGATGGAGTCGCGCATCGGCAAGGACACGATCCAGGCGATCTACAAGGCCACCGGCTTCGACCCGAACAAGCTGTAGCCGCGCGCGATGCGCCTGCTGCTGAAGGGGCTCGACCGCCTCGAGGAGTTCATCATCGCCTTCCTGATCGCGGGGGCGACGCTGCTCATCTTCGTGGCGGTCACGCATCGCTATGCGCTCGACCTGAGCGCCAAGTGGCACTGGGACGCGGTCTACGACCACCTCTTCAAGATCGACCTGTCGTGGGCGCAGGAGCTTTGCATCTACATGTTCGTGTGGATGGCGAAGTTCGGCGCGGCCTACGGCGTGCGCACCGGCATCCACGTGGGCGTGGACGTGCTGGTGAACAAGCTTCCGCCGAGGGCGAGGCTGGGCTCGATCCTCTTCGGCCTCCTGGCGGGCGCCTTCTTCACCGGCGTGGTGGGAACGATGGGCGCCAAGTTCGTGTGGGACATGGCGCATACCGACCAGGTCTCGCCGGACCTCGAGTGGCCCATGTGGGTGATCTACCTCGCGATCCCGCTGGGCTCGTACCTCATGTGCTTCCGCTTCCTCCAGGTGGCGTGGAGCTTCTGGAAGACGGGTGAGCTTCCGCAGCACGATGCCGCCCACGTGGAAGGCGTCGAGGACGGGAAGGGCGCGCACGCACCGGCGCACGCGCAACCCGCCGGAGCCGCGCAATGAGCGGCGCCGCGCTTCCCTATGTGCCGATGACGGTGCCGCGCGCGGCGATGACGGTGGCGGTCATCGCCATCGTGCTGCTCTCGATCGCCGCGCTCGGCAACGCCGGCATCATCTTCGCGCTGCTGGTGGCGCTGATGCTCACCGGCATGCCGATCTCGATCGCGCTCGGCCTCACGGTGCTCACGTTCCTCTTCACGATGACGAACGTGCCCATCGAATCGGTGGGCCTGAAGCTGTTCACCGGCATCGAGAAGTTCGAGATCATGGCGGTGCCCTTCTTCATCCTCGCGGGCAACTTCCTCACCCACGGCGGCGTGGCGCGCAAGATGATCGACTTCGCCGCCTCGATGGTGGGCCACCTCCATGGCGGCCTCGCGCTCGCGGGCATCGTCGCCTGCGCCATGTTCGCGCTGGTGTGCGGCTCGAGTGTCGCCACCGTCGTCGCGATCGGCTCCATCGTGCTCCCGGAGATGGTGCGCGCGGGTTACCCGATGCGCTTCGGCGCGGGCGTGATCACGGTGGCGGGCTCGCTCGGCATCCTCATGCTGCCTTCGATCCCGAAGGTGATCTACGCGGTGGCGACCAACACCTCGATCGGCGCGCTCTTCGTGGCGGGGCTCTTCCCGGGGATCCTGCTCACCACGATGCTCTGCACCGTGACCTGGTGGATCGCGAAGAAGCGCGACTATCCGAAGCTTCCCCGGCGCAACTGGCTCGAGCGCTGGAGGGCGTTCCGCGCGAGCGTCTGGGGGCTCATGCTCGTCGTGATCATCATCGGCGGCATCTACTCGGGCATCTTCACGGCGACGGAAGCAGCCGCCATGGCCGCGGTGTACTCGTTCTTCGTGTCGGTCTTCGTGTACAAGGCGCTCAAGTTCCGCGACGTGCCCAGGGTGCTGCTGAACAGCGCCAACATGTCGGCGATGCTGCTCTACATCATCACCAACGCCGTGCTCTTCTCGTTCATCCTCACCAACGAGAACATCCCGAACACGCTCGCGCACTGGTTCATCGGCGAGAACATGAGCTGGATCTCGTTCCTGCTGATCGCCAACATCCTGCTGCTGCTCGCGGGCAACTTCATGGAGCCGTCGTCGTGCATCCTCATCATGGCGCCGATCCTCTATCCGACCGCGGTGAGCCTGGGCATCAACCCGGTGCACCTGGGCATCCTCATCGACGCCAACATGGAAGTGGGCCTGTGCCACCCGCCGGTGGGATTGAACCTCTACGTGGCCTCGGGCATCTCGAGGCTCGGCATCACGGAGCTCACCAAGGCGGTGATGCCGTGGCTCATCACCATGCTCATCTTCCTCGCCATCGTCACGTACTGGCCCGAGCTTTCGCTCTGGCTGCCGAGGAAGATGGGGATGATGTAGGCGTAACATTCCAGCTCAAATAACGAGGAGGAAGTCATGAAGTCGCTTCGAATCGCAGCAGTTCTCGCCGCGCTCGCGCCGTTCGCGGCCGCCGCGCAGGTTCCCGCGGGCTATCCCGCCGACTACGCGAAGACAGTCGCCGCGGCCAAGGCCGAGGGCAAGGTGGTGATCTACAGCGCGCTCGACACCAAGGCGGCCACGCCCCTCATCAAGGACTTCAACGCGCTCTATCCGGACATCAAGGTCGAGTACAACGACATGAACTCGACCGAGCTGTACAACCGCTTTATCGCCGAGGTGGCCTCCGGCCAGGGCGGCGCCGACGTGATGTGGAGCTCGGCCATGGACCTGCAGGTGAAGCTCGTGGACGAGGGCAAGGCCATGGCCTACAAGTCGCCCGAGACGCCGAAGCTGCCGGCGTGGTCCGTGTACAAGGGCGAGGCTTACGGCACCACGTTCGAGCCCGCGGTCTTCATCTACAACAAGCGCCTCGTGACCGGCGACGAGATCCCGACGGACCATGCGTCCTTCGCGAAGATCATCAACACCCACGTGGACAAGTACAAGGGCAAGGTCACCACCTACGACATCGAGAAGAGCGGCGTGGGCTTCATGTTCGTGGTGCAGGACTCGAAGTACTTTCCCGGCATGAAGGACCTGGTGCACGGCTTCGGCAAGACGGGCTACAAGGTGTACGGCAGCACCGGCAACATGCTGGAGAAGACCTCCTCGGGCGAGCACCTGCTGGGCTATAACGTGCTGGGCTCGTACGCCGCGGTGCGCGCCAAGAAGGACCCGGGCCTGGGCGTGGTGCTGCCCAAGGACTACACGCTCGTGCTCTCGCGCGTGATCTTCATCGGCAAGGACGCCAAGCATCCCAATGCGGCCAAGCTCTGGGTGGACTACGTGCTCTCGCAGCGCGGCCAGAAGGTGATCGGCAGCGACGTGGAGCTCTACTCGATCCGCGACGACGTCGAAGCGCCGTACACGGCGGCGAAGCTCAAGGCCGAGCTGGGCGGCGCCAACATCAAGCCGATCCCCGTGGCCAGCGAGATCACCGAGTACCTCGATCCGAAGAAGCGCCTGGACTTCCTCGGCAAGTGGAAGGAAGAGCTGGCGGGCAAGTGACGTAGATGTCCGCGGTTCCCGCTCCCACGATGCCCGGCACGGCGAAGGCCCTGCCGGGCATCCTTTCGTGGCGGGCGCTCACGATCCTCGTGACCGCGGCGGCGGTGCTGGGGCCGCTCGGGCTCATCGTCTACCAGTCGCTGCTCTCGGCGCCGTTCTTCGAGGCCAACAAGTCGATCGGCCTCGAGGCCTACAGGTTCATCTTCCACGACGACGACTTCTGGCAGGCCGCGTGGAACTCCATCCGCATCGCCACCGGCATGACGCTCATCGCCGTGCCGCTGGGCGGGCTGCTCGCGTTCATCATGGAGCGCACGAACCTGCCCATGAAGCGCTGGATGGAGCCCTTCATCCTGGTGCCGAGCTTCGTGTCGCCCATGGTGCTTTCCTTCGGCTACGTGGTGGCCGCGGGCCCCGTGGGCTTCTACACGGTGTGGGCGCAGGATCTCTTCCACCTGGACTCGTCGCCCTGGGGCATCTACTCGGTGACCGCGATGACGATCCTCGCGGGGCTCACGCACGTGCCGAACGTGTACGTGTACGCGTCCTCGGCGCTGAAGAACCTGGGCAGCGACGTGGAGGAGGCGGCGCGCTGCGCGGGAGCCTCGCCGCTGCGCGTCGCGTTCTCGGTGAGCCTGCCGCTCATCATGCCGTCGCTCCTCTTCTCCGCGGTGCTCGTGTTCTTCCTGGGCTTCGAGCTCTTCGGCCTCCCGCTGGTCCTGGGCGACCCGGAAGGCATCCTCGTCCTCTCGACGTACCTGTACAAGCTCACCAACAAGCTGGGCACGCCGTCGTACCACTTGATGGCCGCGGTGGCGATCTGCATCGTGGCGATCACCGTTCCGCTCGTGCTGCTGCAGCGGCGCCTGCTGGTCGGCGCGCGCAAGTACGCCACCATCAAGGGCAAGGCGGGCCGCATGCGCGAGCTCCCGCTGGGCCCGTGGGCGTGGCCCGCTTTCGCGCTGATCGCGCTCTTCATCTTCGTGACGGTGATCGTGCCCATCTCGGGGATCACGCTGCGCGCGTTCGTCTCGAGCTGGGGCTTCGGCATGAAGCTCGCGGAGGTGTGGACCCTCGACGGCTTCCGCGAGGTGTTCAACGAGCCCACCAACACGCGCGCCATCTGGAACACGGTGCTCATCGGCACCGTGGGCGGCGCGCTCACGGTTGCCTGCTACACGGCGATCGGGTTCGCCACGCACCGGCGCAACGACTGGCTCTCGCGCTTCGTCGATTACCTCGTGCTCGTGCCGCGCGCGATCCCCGGCCTGCTCGCGGGCCTCGCGTTCCTCTGGGTGTTCCTCTTCTTCCCGCCGCTCACGCCCCTTCGCACCACGATCTTCAGCATGTGGCTCGCGTACTCCGTCGTATGGCTCGCCTACGGCATGCGATTGATCTCGTCGTCGCTGATGCAGGTGGCGCCGGAGCTGGAGGAAGCCGGGCGCTCGGTGGGCGCTTCGCGCGGGACAATCTCCCGCTCGATCACGCTGCCGCTCATCCGTCCCGGCCTCATCGGCTCGTGGCTGCTGGTCTTCATGATCTTCGAGCGCGAGTACTCGACGGGCGTGTACCTCCTGGCGCCCGGCACCGAGGTGATCGGCGCGCAGCTGGTGTCG
>DATJVS010000052.1:0-14385 GCA_035501715.1 Usitatibacter sp. | reverse complement strand
TGAATCTGGGATGGGCGTTCATGGCAACTCCTGTCGGACGCGAGGCACGGGGCTCGAGGCGCGAGAAGTTGCCCAACTCACGCTCCCTACGCCGGCATGACCCGGATCAGGTTCCAAGGGTTTCTCTCACCGGAAAAATCGAATTCTCCGGACCCCTGCGCAATGCGCCCAGTATAGATCATCGGCCCGCCTGCTTCGGGCTGCCCGCGGGGCCCTTGGCTTCCTCGTTCCACCAGCCGCCGCCCAGCGCCTGCAGCAGGGCCGCCGAGTCGGCGTAGCGGTCGGCCACGGCCTGGGCCTGCTCGAGGCGCGCGCTTCGCACTTTGCGCTGCGCATCGAGCAGCGCGACGCGGCTCACGCCACCTGCGTCGTACCGGGCGGAAGCGATCCGCTCGAAGTCGCTCGCCCGGGCGGCCGCATCGGCGCGCTCCTTGAGCTTGCTCGCGTCGGCTTCGAGCGCGCGCAGCGCGTCGGCCACGTTCTGCAGGCCCGCAAGCACCGTCTCCCGGTAGGCCGCCGCGGCCTGGTCGTACGCGGCGACGGCCGAGCGGCGTTTCGCCTCGAGCTCTCCGCCGTGGAAGAGCGGCTGCGCGAGCGATGCGCCCAGCAGGTAGAAGCCGGAACCGCTGTTGAACAGGTTCGAGGCGTTCGTCGCGAGGGAGCCCGCGTTTGCCGAGAGCGTGAGCTGCGGGTAGAGGTTGGCGGTGGCCACGCCCACTCTCGCTCCCGCCTCCTGCAGCAGCGCCTCGGCCGCGCGGATGTCGGGGCGTTGCCGCGCGAGAGCGGACGGAAGGCTCACCGGCATCTCGGCCGGAAGCTGCAGATCCGAAAGGGTGAACTCGGGAAGGCCGGGCGCGCTGGGCGGGCGCCCCGTGTAGACGGCGAGGCGATGCCGCGCCTGCTGCAGCGAGCGCTCCAGCTCGGGAAGCAGGGCGCGCGTCCTCGCGAGATCCGCGCGCTGGCTCACCACGTCGGCCCGCGCCGCCCCGCCCGCGAGCTCCATCCGCTCCGCGATCGCGAGCTGGCGCTCCTCAAGCGCGATGATCTGCGCGGTGTCGTCGATCTGCGAGCGCAGCGACGCTTCGCGGATGGCGGTGGTGACCACGTTGCCCGCGAGCATCAGGCGCGCCGCCTCGACCTCGTAACGTTCGTAGTCGACCGCGGAGCGCAGCGACGCGAGCTCGTTGCGCGTGGCGCCGAACAGGTCGAGCGTGTAGGAGACGCTCACCGTGGCGAGGTAGAGGTTGAGGGGCGTCGCGATGGGCAGGCCCGGCCGGCCGAAGGCCCCGGCGGGAATGTCGACGCGATTGGCCGAGAGCTTCGCATCGACCTTGGGCAGCGTGGCCGTATCCGCGCGGGCGTTGAGGTCCTCCTCGGCCTGGCGCAGCTTCGCCTGCGCCCTGGCGAGCGTGGGGCTCGCCTCCAGCGCCTCGCGCACGAGGCGGTCGAGCGCCGGCGAGCGGAAGAGCGTCCACCACTGCGCGGGAATGTCGGCGCCGCTCGCGAACACCTGCTCCTGCCCGCCGGCCACGTTCGCGCCGGCCGTGCGCGCGGCCACGGGCGCCGGCGTGTACTGCTCGACCACGGGCAATTCGGGCGCGTGCAGCGGCTCGGTGCCGCACGCGGCCAGCATCGCGGCGACCGGAAGGGCGAGGGCGCGTCGCATGATCAATCGAGCGTCTTGCGGTAGAACTTCACCGCGACTGTCATCAGCACGACGGTGATGGCGATCATGGGCCAGATGTCGGGCCAGAGATCGGCCCAGCCGTTGCCCTTGAGCAGGATGCCGCGCACGAGGCGCATGAAGTAGGTCGCGGGAACGAGGCTTCCCACCGCCTGGGCCCAGTCGGGCATGCCGCGGAAGGGGAACATGAATCCCGAGAGCAGGATGCTCGGCATGAAGTAGAAGAACGTGAGCTGCATCGCCTGGAGCTGGTTCTGCGCGAGCGACGACACCGTGATGCCGACGGTGAGGTTCGCCGCGATGAAGAGCAGCGCGACCGCGTACAGGATCGCGAGACTGCCGAAGAAGGGCACGCCGAAGAGCCACACCGCCGCCACCAGGATGATCGTGGCCTGGATGAGGCCGATGAAGATGTACGGCACGATCTTGCCGCTCATCACCTCGAGGGGCTGCACGGGCGTGGCGAGCAGGTTCTCCATCGTGCCGCGCTCGCGTTCGCGCGTCATCGCGAGCCCGGTCATCATCACCATCGTCATGGTGAGGATGATCCCCATCAGCCCCGGCACGATGTTGAACTGCGTGACGCCCTCGGGATTGTAGAGGCGGTGCACGCGGACTTCGAAGGGCGCGGGCACGGTCGCGAGCGCGGCGAGCGGTCCGTTCAGGTCCTTGCGCGCCACGGAGCTCGCGAGCCCCTGGAGGGCCGCGATGGCCGGGCCGGCCCCGGCCGGATCCGTGGCATCGGCTTCGACCAGGACGGCGGGCCGCTCGCCGCGCACGAGCCGCCGTGTGAAGTCGACCGGGAAGTTCACGACGAACTGCACCTCGCCGCGGGCCAGCGCGGCGCGCGCCGCCTGCTCGTCGCGAAGGCCTTCCCTGAAGGCGAAGTACTCGGTGTTCTTCATCGCGGCGAGGAAGCTGCGCGTGAACTCGCTCTGGTCGGCGGAGATCACCGCCGTGGGAAGGCGCTTCGGGTCGGCGTTGATCGCGTAGCCGAAGAGGACCAGCTGCGCGATGGGCACGCCCACGATCATGCCGAACGTGATGCGGTCGCGCTTGAGCTGCAGGAACTCCTTGAGCACGATGGCCCACCAGCGCCCGAACGAGAAGAGGCTCACGGCGGCCGCCTTCCGCCGAAGTTGTCCGTGGATTGCTGCATCAGGTGGATGAAGACGTCCTCGAGGCCCGTCTGCGCCGGTTCCGCGCGGCACGCGGATCCGGCGATCGCCGCGCGGATTCCCGACTCGAGCGCCGCAGCGTCGCGGCCGGTCACGTGCAGGTTCGATCCGAAGGCGGCGATCTGGTCGATCCCGGGAGTCTCGCGCAGGCGCGCGGCGGCCGCGGACAGATCGCCCCCGGAGACGGTCCAGGTCGTGAGGTCCTGGGCCGCGATGATCTCCGCCGAGGTGCCTTGCGCCATGAGCTTTCCATAGGCGATGTAGGCGAGCTTGTGGCAGCGCTCGGCCTCGTCCATGTAATGCGTGCTCACGAGCACCGAGATGCCGCGGGCGGCGAGCGCGTGCAGCTCCTCCCAGAAATCGCGGCGCGCGCTCGGATCGACGCCGGCGGTAGGCTCGTCGAGCAGCAGCAGCTCGGGCTCGTGGAGCATGCACGCCGCGAGGGCGAGGCGCTGCTTCCAGCCTCCGGACAGGGAGCCGGCGAGCTGCGTGGCGCGCGCGGTGAGGCCCAGGCCCTCGATCGCGCGCTCGACCGCCTCGCGGCGCGAAGCCATTTCGTACACGCGCGCGATGAAGTCGAGGTTCTCGCGGATCGAGAGGTCCTCCCAGAACGAGAAGCGCTGGGTCATGTATCCGACGTGGCGCTTGATCTGGCCGCTCTGGGTGCGGATGTCGTAGCCCAGGCACGTGCCCGATCCGGAGTCCGGCGTGAGCAGCCCGCACATGATCCGGATGGAGGTCGTCTTGCCGCTGCCGTTGGGCCCGAGGAAGCCGAAGATCTCGCCGCGCTTCACCGTGAGCGAGAGGTCCTTCACCACGTGCTTGTCGCCGAAGCGCTTGTTCAAGTCCCGGACGTCGATAGCGTCCGCGGCCTCCGCGCGCGCGTTCACCGGAGCATGACGCCCACGGGCTGCCCCGGGCGAAGCCTTCGCGCGTTCTCCACCGTGGGGCGCGCTTCGACGAGGAATACAAGCTTTGCGCGCGTCTCGTTGCTGTAGATGATGGGCGAGGTGTATTCGGGATCGTTCGCCACGTAGGTCACGACCGCGGGAACGTCCGCGCCGCATCCGTCGCAGCGCACGTCGATGGCGCGGCCGGGCTTCAGGCCCCCCGCCACGGGTTCGGGAACGAAGAAGCGCACCTTCACGTTGCCGGGGGGCAGCAGCCGCACCACGGGGCTGCCCGCCGGCACCCATTCGCCCACGCGGTACATCGTGTCCACGACGAGGCCGCCCTGCGTGGCGGCCACGCGCTTCTGGTCGAGCTTCCACGCCGATTGGCTCACCGCCGCGCGCGCGGCCTCGACCTGCGCGTCCTGGGCGCGGATCTGCTCCTCGCGCGCCGGGAGCTTCGCAACCTCGAGCTGTCCGGTGAGCTCGCGCACGCGCGCGGCCTTCACCGCTTCGTTGCTGCGGGAATCCTCCAGCTGCCCGCGCGGGATCCCGCCCGCCTCGAATTGCGCCTCGTCGCGCTTCAGCTGCAGCGCGGCCTGCTCCTGCGCGGCGACCGCCTGCACGAGCTGCGCCTGGACGACCTCGACCTCGGGCTTGCGCTTGCCGGTCTTGAGATCGGCGAGCTGCGACTCGGCGGCCTTCAGCTGCTCGTCGGCCTGGCGCCTGGCCGCGATTTCCTGTTCCGCTTCGAGCTCGAAGAGCGGCGCCTTGTCGGCGACGGTCTGCCCCCGCTCGACGGCGAGCCGATCGAGGCGGCCTCCGACGGGAGATGCGACGTACACGTACTCGCCCTCCACGTAACCCTGGAACGAAGAGGCGCCTTCGTGGGAACAGGCGGCGAGCGCCCCCCCGGCGGCCAGCAGGATGTAGGCTGTGTGGCGCTTGAACACTGTGCGGCCTCCCTCCGGGCGGGACTTTCCCCGAAGAATACCTGATGGGATTCTCGATGCGCCCCGCGGCTCGCGGGTGCCTAATGCCGCAGCCCCTTTGATACAATTCGCCCTTCACCGCGCTCCTGCAAATGACCGTGCGTTCATGAACGTCGAACAGGCCCGCTTCAACATGATCGAGCAGCAGATCCGCACCTGGGAGGTGCTGGACACGGGCGTGCTCGAGCTCCTCTCGCGCGTGAAGCGCGAGCAGTTCGTTCCCGAGGAGCACCGCGAGCTCGCCTTCGCCGACCTCGAGATCCCGCTCGGGCGCGGCGAATCGATGATGCAGCCCAAGGTCGAGGCGCGCATCGTCCAGGAGCTCGCCATCAGGCCGCACGAGACGGTGTACGAAGTAGGCACGGGTTCCGGCTACCTCACCGCTCTCATGGCCGCGTGCGCGAAGCAGGTGACGAGCGCCGAGATCCACGAGGAGTTCACCGAACGCGCCCGGGGCAAGCTCTCCGCGGCCGGCGCGCGCAACGTGACGCTCATCGTGGGCGACAGCGCCCGCGCGCCGCTCGCCGAATCGGCCTTCGACGTGATCGTGCTCACCGGATCGACGCCGATCCTGCCCCAGGCCTTCCTCGAGCGCCTGAGCCCCGGCGGAAGGCTCTTCGCGGTGGTCGGCGACCCGCCGGTCATGAAGGCCATCGTGGTTCGCCATCCCGTGGCGGGCGCCTTCCAGCGCACCGAGATCTTCGAGACCCTGGTGAAGCCCCTCGTGAACGCGGCCCACCCGCCCCGGTTTCGCTTCTAGGCGCGAATCCGAAAGGCCCCGCCGCACCGTCATAGCCCTGCACCCGCGACACCCGGACAAACAAGGCCCGCCGATGATATTCCGCCGCACCGCCCTCGCCCTCGCATTGAGCGCCGCGATGGGAGCCGCAAGCGCCGAAGACCTGCTCAACGTCTACCGCGACGCGCTGGTGAGCGATCCCGTGTACCAGTCGGCGCGCGCGCAATACGCCGCATCGGTCGAGGCGCTGCCGCAGGCGCGCGCGGGCTACCTGCCCAACGTGGGCGCCAACGCGAACTACTTCCGCAACAGGGTGGACGAGGACATCGCGGGCAAGTTCGACTACACGAGCAAGGGCTACGCGGTCACGCTCTCGCAGCCGATCTTCCGCATGCAGAACTGGATCAGCATCGGCCAGGCGGAGAAGGTCGTGTTCCAGGCCGAGACCACGCTCGCGGGCGCCGTGCAGGACCTCGTCATCCGCGTCTCGCAGGCGTACTTCGACGTGCTGCTCGCTCAGGACAACGTGGCGCTTTCGGGCGCGCAGAAAGTCGCGATCTCCGAGCAGCTCGCCCAGGCCAAGCGCAACTTCGAGGTGGGCACCGCGACGATCGTGGACACGCTCGAGGCCCAGGCGCGCTACGACCAGGCCGACGCGCAGGAGATCTCCGACAAGAACAACCTCGAGGTGAAGCGGCGCGCGCTGCAGCAGCTGGTCGGCAAGCTCCCCGAGGGGCTCTCGCCGCTGCGCGAGCCGCTCAAGCTCGCCCCGCCGCAGCCCAACGACGCCGAGGCGTGGGTGAGCACCGCGTCCGATTCGAGCGTGGCCGTGATCAACGCGCGCGCCGGCGTGGACATCGCCAAGCAGGAGATCAACCGGCAGCGCGCGGGCTACGCGCCGACGCTCGATCTGTCGGCGAGCTACACGCGCACCGACAATCCGACGAACATCGTGCCCGGCCTCACCGGCCCCTTCACCAACGCCGGGGCCGTGGGGCTGCTGCTGAACGTTCCCATCTTCCAGGGCGGCCTCACCAGCTCGCAGGTGCGCCAGGCCGTGGCCAACAAGGACAAGGCCGAGCAGGACCTCGAGAACGCGCAGCGCACCGTGGCGCTCGCCGTGCGGACGAACTTCCTCAACGTGACCTCCGGCATCGCGCAGGTGCGCGCGCTCGAGCAGGCGCTCGCCTCGACGCAGAGCCAGCTCGACTCCACGATACTCGGGCGCGACGTGGGCGTGCGCACGAGCGTGGACGTGCTGAACGCGCAGCAAAGCGTCTTCCAGACGCGGCGCGACCTGCAGCAGGCCCGCTACAACTACCTGCTCTCGACGCTGCGCCTGAAGGCCGCCGCGGGAACGCTCACCGAGAAGGATGTCGAGGACGTGAACCGCACGCTCGGCACGAGCTAGCGCAGCACGGTCTCGTCGATCCACTCGACGATCCGCGCCACGGCGCCGCGATGCGCGGCGACGAAATCGAGGGCCTTGCGCCCCATCGCCTCGCGCCGCTCGCCGTCGTTCGCGAGCAGCGCCGCCGCCTGCATCGCCTCGAAGGCATCCCTCACGCGCAGCGCCGCCCCCGCGGCGATCGCTCCCTTGGCGGCTTCGCTGAAGTTGTACGTGTGCTGGCCCACGATCACGGGACGGCCCACGGCGCACGGCTCGATCAGGTTCTGCCCGCCGAAGTCGAGCAGGCTCCCGCCCATGATCACCACGTCGGCCGCGCAGTAGTAGGCGAGCATCTCGCCGATGGAATCGCCGACGAGCACGCGCGTGTCGGCGTCGATCGGGGCCGCCTCGCTGCGGCGCGCGACCCTGAAGCCCTTCGATTCGGCGAGGCGCGCCACCTCGTCGAAGCGGTGCGGATGGCGCGGCACGATCGCGAGGAGCACCCCGGGACCCGCCGTCGAGCCGAAGAACGCATCGAGGAGCAGTGCCTCCTCGCCCTCGCGCGTGCTGCCCGCGAGCCACACCATGCGATCCCCGATGCGTTCGCGGAACTCGCGTCCGAGCGCCACCATCGCCTCGGGCACCGCGAGGTCGAACTTCACGTTGCCCAGCACCGCGGGGTCGCGGCCGCCCAGCCGCGCGAAGCGGCGCGCGTCGTCCTCGGTCTGCGCCGCGATGCCGCGCAGGTTCTTCATCGCCCAGCGCGTGAGCGCGGGCAGGCGTGCATAGCGCTGCGCGGAGCGCCGCGACATGCGTCCGTTCGCGAGCACGATGGGCACGCCCTGCCGCACGCCTTCCTGCAGGAGGCGCGGCCAGATCTCGGTTTCCAGCAACACGCCGAATTCGGGCCGGTAGTGCTCGAGGAAGCCGCGCACCGCGAAGCCCATGTCGTACGGCAGCCACGCGCGCTCGACGCTGTCGCCGAACGTGTCGCGGCTCGCGGCGCGCCCCGTTGGCGTCATGTGCGTGATGAGCATGTTGTGCCCCGGATGGCGAGCGCGCAGGGCTTCGACGAGCGGCGCGGCCGCGCGGGTCTCGCCGAGCGAGACGGCGTGGATCCAGATGTAGGGTCCTTCGCGGCGCGGGCGGTAGCGGCCGAAGCGCTCGCCCAGGTGATCGAGGTATCCACGCTGCTTGCGGTTGCGCCACGCAAGGCGGACGAGCACGAAGGGCGTGGCCACGAGCCACGCGAGCGCGTAGAGAAGGCGCGTCATTCGCCGGCCGCCGCGGCCGCGAGCGCGGCGGCCACTGCGTCCACCGAGGGAATCTCGCCCCTGCCGCCCACGTTCACCGCGTGCGCCCCGCCGTGAAGGCCGGTGAGGCCGGGATCCGTCGCGCAGTAGATCCCCACGGTGGGAACGCCCAGCGCCACCGCCAGGTGCGTGAGTCCCGTGTCGACGCCCGCCACCGCGTACGCATGACCGAGGAGCGCCGCGGCTTCGGCAAGTCCCATGGGCGGCGCGGCGATCGCGACCGGAACCGCCGCGGCCAATCGCGCCGCGGCCGCGCGCTCGGCGTCCGTCCCGCCGGGAATCACGATCGCGCTTCCTTCGTCGGCGAGGCGCCGCGCGAGATCGACCCAGCGCTCGTCGGGCCAGCGCTTGGCCTCGCGACTCGCCGCGTGCAGCATCACGGCGTATCGATCCTGCGGCGCCCACGCGGGCGGCGATGCGGGACGCGAAAGACCATAGCGCGCGACGCCGCGCGGCACGTAGCCGAACACCTGGCCCACGAGGCGGCGATTGCGCTCGACCGCGTGAAGGGCGCGCGGCACGAAGATCTTCACGTCGTAGAAGCGCGATGCGAGGCCTTCGCGCGCGCTCGCGGCGTCGAGGCCGAAGGCCGAGCCCGATGCGAATCGTGCAATGAGCGCGCTCTTGAGCAACCCTTGCGTGTCCACGACGTAGTCCCAATGTCCGCGGCCCATGGCGCGACGGGCCGAGGCGAGGCGCTTCCACGGCGCGGCCGAGAGCGGATCGCGCCGGATGCCGCGCAGGCTCACGGGAATGGCTTCCGAGATCGCCGGATGCAGCGCCACGAGCTCCGCGTACGCTTCCTCGACCGCCCACCCGAGGTGCGCATCGGGCAGGCGCTCGGCGAGATCGGTGACCGCGGGAAGGTGATGGACTACGTCGCCGAGCGACGAAAGCTTCACGAACAGGATGCGCGGCGCGGGCATGCGGCATTCTAATCCCCCGCTCGCAGCGGGTAGAATGTCGCTCCCTTCGAGTCCTCGAACACCGTGGCGAATCCGCCGGCCGAAAGGCTTCCCCTCACCGTGGCCGTGATCACGCGCAATGCCGGCGCCCAGCTGGGCGCGTGCCTCGCGAGCGCGGCGTTCGCCGGCGAGCTGCTCGTGGTCGATTCGGGCAGCACCGACGACACGCTCGAGGTGGCGAAGCGCCACGGCGCGCGCGTCGAGGCGCGCGAATGGCTGGGCTTCGGCCGGCAGAAGCAGCTCGCCGTGGGCCTCGCGCGCAACGACTGGGTGCTGTGCCTCGATGCCGACGAGCGCGTGAGCGAAGAGCTCGCGCGTTCCATCGCCGGCGCCATGAAGGACCGGCGCTACAACGCCTATCGCATGCCGCGCCGCAACCGGTTCCTCGGTCGTTGGCTCGCGCACGGCGAGGGCTATCCGGACTGGTCGCTTCGACTCTTCCACCGCGCGCACGCGAGCTGGTCGAACGACGAGGTGCACGAGGCGGTGCTCACGACCGTGGAAGTGGGGCGGCTCGCGGGCGATCTCCTGCACGAATCGGCCGACGACATCGCGACCTACCTCGCGAAGCAGAATCGCTACACGACGCTGCATGCGCAGGCGCTCTTCGACCAGGGCGTGCGCGCCGGGTACTGGCGCCTTCTCGCGAGCCCGCTCGCGCGCTTCGTGAAGTTCTACTTCCTTCGGCTCGGCATGCTCGACGGCGGCCCGGGCTTCGCGCACATCGCCATCGGATGCAACAGCGCGTTCCTCAAGTACCTCAAGCTGATCGAGCTCGAGAAGGACGCGTGCGCGGAGGCGAAGCCGTGATTCTCGTCACCGGCGGCGCGGGCTTCATCGGCTCGAACTTCGTGCTGGACTGGATGCGCGAGGTGGGCGAGCCCGTGGTGAACCTCGACAAGCTCACCTACGCGGGCAACGCCGCCAACCTCGCTTCACTCGAGGGCGACGGCCGCCACGAGCTCGTGCAGGGCGACATCGCCGATCGCGCGCTGGTCGAGCGCCTGCTCGCCAGGCACCGGCCGCGCGCCATCGTGCACTTCGCCGCCGAGAGCCACGTGGATCGCTCCATCCACGGGCCCGCGGCCTTCGTGCAGACCAACGTCGTGGGCACGTTCGAGCTGCTCGACGCCGCGCGCGGCTTCTGGTCGGAGCTCGAGGGCGCGGAGCGCGACGCGTTCCGGTTCCTCCACGTCTCCACCGACGAGGTGTACGGGACGCTGGGGCCGAAGGACGTGCCGTTCTCGGAGACCACGCCCTACGCCCCCAACAGTCCCTACTCGGCGTCGAAGGCCGGGTCCGACCACCTGGTGCGCGCTTATCACCACACGTACGGACTGCCCGTGGTCACCACGAACTGCTCCAACAACTACGGGCCGTTCCAGTTTCCCGAGAAGCTGATCCCGCTCATGATCGCCAACGCGCTCGAGGGCAAGCCCCTGCCCGTCTATGGCGACGGGCTGCAGGTGCGCGACTGGCTCTACGTGGCCGACCATTGCGAGGCGATCCGCGTGGCGCTCGCGAAGGGGCGCGCCGGCGAGACCTACAACGTGGGAGGCAACGCCGAGAAGCCCAACATCGACGTGGTGCACGCGATCTGCGATGCGCTCCAGGAGATGAAGCCGCGCCCGGACGGCTATCGTTCGCTCATCATCTCGGTTCCCGACCGGCCCGGACACGACCGCCGCTACGCCATCGACGCTCGCAAGATCCGCGCGGAGCTGGGCTGGTCGCCGCGCGAGACGTTCGAGACGGGGCTCGCGAAGACCGTGCGCTGGTACCTCGACCACGGCGCGTGGGTGGCGCAGGTGAAGAGCGGCGAGTACCGTCGCTGGCTCGAGCTGAACTACGCGGCGAGGAGCACGCAATGAGGCGCAAGGCAATCATCCTCGCGGGCGGATCGGGCACGCGCCTGTATCCGGCCACGCGCGTCGTGTCCAAGCAGTTGCTGCCGGTGTACGACAAGCCGATGGTGTTCTATCCGCTCTCGACGCTGATGCTCGCGGGCATCCGGGAGATCCTCGTGGTCTCCACGCCGCAGGACACGCCGCGCTTCACGGAGCTGCTGGGCGACGGGCGCGAGTGGGGGCTCGAGATCTCGTACGCGGTGCAGCCCAGGCCCGAGGGCCTCGCGCAGGCGTTCGTCATCGGGCGCGATTTCGTGGGCGGCGGGCCCAGCGCGCTGATCCTGGGCGACAACATCTTCCACGGCCACGACCTCGCCGAGTCGCTGCGCGGCGCGGCGGGCGACCGCAAGGGCGCCACCGTCTTCGCCTATCCGGTGAAGGATCCCGAGCGCTACGGCGTGGTGGAGTTCGACCGTGACGGCCGCGCGGTCTCGATCGAGGAAAAGCCCGCGAAGCCCAAGTCGCGCTACGCCGTGACGGGCCTGTACTTCTACGACGAACGCGTGTGCGACATCGCGGCCGGACTCAGGCCCTCGGCGCGCGGCGAGCTCGAGATCACCGACGTGAACCGCAGGTATCTCGAGATGGGCGCGCTCGCGGTCGAGGTGATGGGCCGCGGTACCGCGTGGCTCGACACGGGCACGCACGAGACGCTGCTCGAGGCCGCGCACTTCATCGAGACCATCGAGCGGCGCCAGGGACTGAAGATCGCCTGTCCCGAGGAGATCGCGTACCGCATGGGCTACATCGATGCGGCGCAGCTGGAGAAGCTCGCCCACCCGATGAAGAAGAATTCGTATGGACAGTACCTGCTGGCGGTGCTGCGCGACCGGGTCTTCTGATCCGGAGATAGACGCGGATGAAACAGATCCTGACATCGATATCCGACGTCATCGTCTTCGAGCCCACGGTATACGGCGATGCGCGGGGCGCGTTCTTCGAGAGCTGGAACCAGCGGGCCTTCGATGCGCTGGTGGGGCGCGAGGTGCGCTTCGTGCAGGACAACCATTCGATCTCGACGAGGAACGTCCTGCGCGGGCTTCACTACCAGGTGAAGCAGCCCCAGGGCAAGCTCGTGCGCGTGGTGTCGGGCGAGGTCTTCGACGTGGTGGTGGACCTGCGCCGCGCCTCGCCCACGTTCGGGCGCTGGGTGGGCGAGCGGCTCTCCGCCGACAATCGCCGCATGCTCTGGGTGCCCGAGGGATTCGCGCACGGCTTCGTGGTGCTCTCCGATCGCGTGGAATTCCTTTACAAGACGACCGACTACTACGCGCCCGAGCACGAGCGCACGCTCCTCTGGAACGATCCGAAGGTGGGCGTGCGCTGGCCCATCGAGGGCGCGCCGATCTTGAAGCCCAAGGACGCCGCCGGCACGCCGCTCGCGCAGGCGGAAACCTTCCCGTGATCCGCGTCATGGTGACGGGCGCCGGCGGCCAGGTCGGCGCCGAGACGGTGCGCGCCCTCGCGGGACGAGCCGACGTCGTGGCGCACGATCGATCCACCCTCGACCTGTGCGACGCATCGCAGATCGCCGCGCGCATTCGCGACGCGCGCCCCGCCGTCATCGTGAATGCCGCGGCCTACACCGCGGTGGACCGCGCCGAATCGGAGCCCGGACTCGCGCGCGCAGTGAACGCGGTGGCGCCGGGAATCCTCGCCGCCGAGGCGAAGGCCATCGGCGCGCTGCTCGTCCACTTCTCGACCGACTACGTCTTCGACGGGACCAAGCGCGAGCCCTACGTCGAGGGCGACGCGACGGCTCCGCTCGGCGTGTATGGCCGGACCAAGCTCGAAGGCGAGCGCGCCGTGGCGCAAAGCGGATGCGCGCACCTCGTGCTGCGCACCGCGTGGGTCTACGGGCCCACGGGCAGGAACTTCATGCTCACGATGCTGCGGCTCGCGGACAAGGGCGGGCCGATTCGCGTGGTAAGCGACCAGCGCGGCGCTCCCACCACGAGCACGCAAATTGCGCGCGCCGTGGCTGCGTTGCTTGGCGGCGCGTCGATCGGGGCGGGGGCCGTCGATCGCCTGAAGAGCGCCTCGGGCCTCTATCACGCGACGGCTGCGGGGGAAACGACGTGGCACGGCTTCGCCACGGCGATCTTCGAGGAGCGCGCGCGTGCTTCGGGCGGAGCCTTCGCCGCGCCGCCGGTGACCGCGATCACGACGGCCGAGTACCCGACGCCCGCGAAACGTCCCGCCTATTCGGTGTTGTCGAGCGCGAAGCTGGAGCGGACTTTCGGCGTGCGCCTGGGAGAATGGCGCGAGGGCCTCGTCGAGGCGCTCTCAGCTCTCGCCGGGAGCTGATTCGCAGGCGCGTGCCAGCGTGAAGCGCACGTCGCCCGCGACGTTGCTCGTGAGGTCGAGCTTGTAGCCCGCCTGCTGCGCCATGCGGCCCAGCTGGTAGAGGCCGATGCCCAGCCCCCCGCCGCGCTCGATGGGCGCGCGGAAGAGCTTCGCGGCCACGGCCTCCTCGATGCGCGAGCCCGTGTCGCGCACCGTGACCTCGACGCGATCTTCGTCGCACAAGAGGACGATGACGACCTCCGTGCCCGGCTCGCGCGCGCACTTGTCGCTTGCGTTGTCCACGGCGTTCTCGATGAAGCTGTCGAAGAGCGCGCCGGGCACCTGCGGATCGGCTTCGATCTTCGCCTCGAGGCGCACGCCGGCGTCGGCGTAGCGCTGCGCGAGATCGCGCCACCAGGCGCTCGCGGCGATGGTGAGCTCGCGCGTGGGAACCTCCGGGGCGCGCAGCATGTCGAGGGTGGAGCGAAGCCGCTGCGTGAGCTGCGGAAGCTGGCGCTGCAGCAGGCCCCCCGTGCCTTCGGCGGGAAGCTTCTGCGCCATCGAGGTGAGCGCGTAGAGCGACTGCAGCAGGTTCTTCACGTCGTGCGTGAGGCGCGCCCCGGTCTCGTGCACTGCCTGCAGGTAGGCGTTGCGCTTGAGCGCCATCTCGCGGCGCCTGCCCTCGTAGAACTCGCCCACGACCTGCGCCAGCAACCGCATGTGCAGGAAGAGCGCGGGCGAGAGGCTGATGTCGGTGTAGAACACGACCTCCAGCTCGTGGTAGGCGAAGCGGGTCGCGTACTCGCCTTTCTCGCCCAGGCTCCCGTCCCCGTCCGGCGATCGCCAGTCGGCGCCGCGGATCCACGCGAACGAGGCGATCTCGCGCAGCGACTGCTCCAGGAAGCGCCGCGAGTCGGGCTCGCTCTCGGCGAGCTCCGCGATGCGCCGCATCCACAGCTCGAAGGGCATGCCCACCGAAAGCAGGTAGCGCGAGAAGTAGGTGCGCAGGCCGCCGAAACCGCCCAGCGGGTTCCAGAGCAC
>DATJVS010000051.1:0-17045 GCA_035501715.1 Usitatibacter sp. | reverse complement strand
CACGTTCCAGGTGGGCTACGACCCGTCGTACTACGACGCGCGCGCCCGCTTCGTGTACCTGCAGGTGGGCTACGGCTGGAAGTAACGCCGCAACCGCTTCAACGCAACACCACAAAGGGGCCGCAAGGCCCCTTTGTCTTTTCCCGCCCCCTTCCAGCCGCGGCAACCCGCCGCAACGCCCGGCCCACTTCCGGTAACCTGCGGTAACCTTTTGGTTGTATATGCAACCAGCGGGCCTCCAGGCTGGAAGGTTGGAAGGTCCGGCAACGCGATTCCCCGAAAAGTAACAGACCGTAACGGCACTGGTTGTAATTGCAACCAAATGGCCTGCGACGGGCTGCTAGTGTCGAGGCTCTTCGTGCCGCGGCGCGCACCGCCACGGCGTACCAGGGCATTCGAACGCTGGCCAAAAATCCAAGGGGAAGACACAGCACATGAAGCGCAAAAAGGAGAATCGTTCCGTCAACATGGGGGCCGCGCTCGTCGCGGCCGCGGGAGTCGTCGCAGCACCGGCGTTCGCGCAGCAGGCCGAGCAGCCCGCCGCGAAGGAGCGCATCGAGGTCACGGGCTCGAACATCAAGCGCGTCGAAGGCGAGACCGCGCTGCCTGTGACCATCATCACCAAGGACGACATCAACCGCTCGGGCGCGACCACCGCCGTCGAGCTGCTGCAGCTGGTGGGCGCGAACGCGAGCGTGGGAAGCGTGAACGTCACGAGCACGATCGGAGCGACGACCTTCTCGGCGCAGACCGCCAACCTGCGCGGCCTCACGGGCGGGCGCACGCTCGTCCTCATCAACGGCAAGCGCGTGAACGGATTCGCGGGCGAAGTGAACGGCGTGCAGGGCGTGAACCTCGCCGTGATCCCGTTCGCCGCGATCGAACGCGTCGAGGTGCTGAAGGACGGCGCCTCGGCGGTGTACGGCTCCGACGCGATCGCGGGCGTGATCAACTTCATCGTGCGCCAGGACTACCGCGGAGCGGAGGCCACCGTGTTCGCCGGCACGCCGACCCGCACCGGCGGCGGCAAGCAGGAGACCTACAGCGGTGCGTTCGGTTTTGGCGACCTCAACAAGGACCGCTACAACGTCTTCGTCTCGGCCGCGCTCAACAACCAGCACAACCTGCTGCAGAAGGACCGGGACTTCTCGAAGACCGCGTACCGCGCGGACCTGGGACTGAACACGCTGTCGAGCAACACGTTCCCGGGTAACGTGACCACCGGCGGCATCGGGCAGGTGGCGGGCGTTTCCAGCTGCACCGGGCCGTACGCGACGTACTTCTCCGACATCAGCAGCACGCGGTGCTTCTTCGATCCGGCCGGGGCGCCCGGCGTCGAGAGCATTCCGGACACGAAGAACACGAACTTCTTCGGCCAGGCCAAGTTCCAGATCAACAAGGACTGGCAGGCCTACGGCACGGCGCTCTATTCGAAGGACGAGAACCATTTCATCATCCAGCCCGTCCCGATCTCGAGCGTCGTCTTCTACGGCGTGAACGGCGATATCCCGTCCACCATCACGGTGAGCCCCGGCCAGCCGTTCTATCCGACGGCGGCGGCCATCGCCGCGGGCGTGAACGGCCAGGTGCTGGACGTTCGCTATCGCGCGGTGCTCAACGGCAACCGCGACACGACCGACACCAACGAGGGCTACCAGCTGGTGGGCGGCGTCAAGGGCTCGATCGGCAGCTGGGACATGGACTTCGCCTACAACTATGCCGACGGCAAGGTGAAGGAAGTCCTGAACGGCGGCTTCCCGCTCTACTCGCAGGTGCTGCCGCTTCTCAACAACGGCTCCGTGAACCTGTTCGGGCCGAACACCGCGGCGGTGCAGCAGGCGGTCGCGGCGACGAACTTCAACGCCGAGACCTTCCACGGCGAGTCCTCCACGGGCGCCTTCACGGCCCAGGGCTCCAGCGAGATCTGGCAGCTGCCCAACGGCCCGCTCGCCCTTGCCCTCGGCGCCGAGTACCGCAAGGAGAAGTTCGACCAGTTCTACAACCCCGAGCTGCGCACGGGCGATGTCTCCGGCTACGGCGGAGCGTTCAACGATACTCACGCCTCGCGCAACGACACGGCCTTCTACGCGGAGCTGAACGTTCCCCTGTTGAAGACCCTGGAAGCCAACGTGGCGATCCGCACGGACGACTACAGCGACTTCGGCCGCACCAACAACCCGAAGGCTTCGCTGCGCTTCCAGCCGAACAGGGACCTGCTCCTGCGCGCCTCCTACGGCACGGGCTTCCTCGCGCCCTCGCTCTACCAGATGTTCTCGCCGCAGGTTTCGGGCCTCACGGCCCCGGGCGTGAGCGACCCGGTGCGCTGCCCGGTCACCAACGACCAGGGGCTGGACTGCAACACGCAATTCACGACGACCACCGGCGGCAACCCGCAGCTGAAGCCCGAGCAGTCCGAGAACGTCACCGCGGGCTTCGTGTTCGAGCCCACCAACCAGCTGTCGATGTCGGCGGACTACTTCAAGATCCGCCTGCGCGACGTGATCACCACGGGCATCCCGTATCCGACGATCCTCGGCAACCTCGACCTGTACGGCAACCTCGTCACGCGCGGACCTGCCGATCCGAACTTCCCGAACCTGCCGGGGCGCATCACGGCGATCGACCAGACCAACATCAACCTCGGTTCGCTGCACATCGAGGGATGGGACCTCGAGGCGCACTACAAGTGGCCGCGCATGTCGTGGGGCCGTGTCCGGTTCGACATCTCGGGCACGTACTACACGCGCAACGACGCGCAGAACCCGCCGCCCGATCCCGCCTACACGGGATTCGTCTCGAACCAGTTCGGGGCCGTGGTGCCGGGCGTGCTCCCGCGCTTCAAGAGCTACGGCTCGTTCTCGTGGGACAACGGCCCTTGGGCCGCGACGCTGGCCAACACCTACATGTCCAGCTATATCGACGTGAACACGGACAACAACGGCGACCTTCGCCGCGTGAGCTCGATGTCGCTATGGGACATCCAGGGCCAGTACACGGGATTCAAGAACTGGACCCTCACGCTCGGGGTGAGGAACCTGTTCGACACCAACCCGCCGGCGACCAACCAGAACGTGACGTTCCAGGGCGGCTACGACCCGAACAACTACGACGCACGCGCGCGCTTCGTGTACGTGACCGTCCACTACGGATTCAAGTAACGCAGCATAGACCCCAGGTCGGCATTTCGACCTTTCAGGGGCTCTTCGGAGCCCCTTTTTCTTTGCTGTGATCGATGTCGATGTACATCCAGAACGTGTCGCTCATGATCGCGGGGCGCCGATAGCCGATGACCCACGGATACCACATATCCGTGAGGATGCGGTTCGTGTTGATGCGCCACGGCGCATAGGCCACGACGATCTTGGCCATCTGCTGGTAGAGCCTGGTGCGCTCCGGGGAATCGGGCATCACGTGGGCCTCTTCGTAGAGGCGGTTGTACTCGGGCAAGTCGAAGTTGGCCTGGTTGCCCTTCTCGCCTGCGTTGGGCCCGTAGAGCGACGAGAGCCACGTGTCCGCGTCGGGCGCCGAGGCCGAGCCGCCCAGCTGCCACATCATGAGCTTGCTCGCGAGCGACTCCTTCAGGAGGTCCGGCCACTTGGCCTTGTGGACCTCCATGCGGATGCCGATGTCATCGAGGCTGCGCTTCCAGAGCTCGTCGTATTGCACGTCGACCGCGGCGGGCGTCGAGCTGTAGACGATGGTGAGCGGCTTGCCCTCGGGCGTCTCGCGCCAGCCGTCTCCGTCGCGGTCCACGTATCCGAACATGTCGAGCAGCGCCTTCGCCTTGGCGACGCTGTACTCGTTCGCGCTCGTGTGGAAATCGGGGTCGTAGCCGGCCACGTCGGGGCTGTACGGTGCCTGCGCCGGGATCGCCTGGTTCTTGCGGACGATCGCTATCTCGTCCTGCACCCGATACGCGAGGCACATGGCGCGGCGCAGCGCCACTTTCTCCGGCGAGTAGCCGCCCACCACCGGGTCCTTCATGTTCCAGTACGTATAGGTGAGATCGAGCGCCGGCACCTGCTTCATCTGGATGCCGCGGCGCGCGAGGTCCTTCGCGAGCTTGTTGTTGGGCATCACGCGGTTGGCGAACTCGAAGGGCACGAGGAAGAGGAGGTCCATCTCCTCGTTCTGGAAGGAAAGCAGCCGGGGCTGCGACTCCTCGATGATGTAGACCTCGATGCGGTCCACCATGGGCAGGCGCCGGCCCTTGAAATGCGCGAGCATCGCCTGGCCCTCCGCGTCGTCGGGCGCGGGGTGCGCGTCGTAGTACAGCTCGCGGAAGTTCGGGTTCTTCTCGAACACCATCTTCGACGAGCGCTTCCAGAACGTGAGCCGGTACGGCCCCGTTCCGACCGGGTGGGATCCCACGTCGGCGCCGTACTTCTCGACGACCTCGCGGGCCACCGCGCAGGCGATGCGGCAGTCGGCGAGGTTGTAGATCCAGACGTAGATGGGGCCCGTGAGCTTGATCTGCCACGTGTAGCGGTCGAGCGCCTTCAGGCCCTCGATGGGCTCGTCGTAGTCCAGGTGGTTGGCCTTGCGCGCCTTGGCAAGGGCCTCGTCCACGCCCACCACGAAGCCCTCGACCTCGGAGAGCAGCGGCGCGGCGAGCTTGGGGTCCAGCAGCCGCTTCATCGAGTACACGTAGTCGTAGGCCGTGAGCTCGCGCTTCTTGCCGTTGAAGGCCGGATCGTCGGCGAAGTAGATGCCGGGCTTCACGTGCATCGTGAGCGTCCGCCCCCCGTCGGTCACCTCGGGCATCGACGTGAGCGTATTGGGCTGGAGCTTGAGCGGCCGGGCGAGGTAGTCGTACTTGAGGGGCGGATCGAACATCGCGTTGGCGGCGATGTTCGAGTAGAGGTCGATGATCTTCTGAGGGTCGAAGGTCGTCTCCGCGATCTGCCACGCGTAGCGGAACGTCTTCGGCGGTTCCGCGGCGTGCGCGGTGACAAACAGTAACGCGGCGAGGCCCAGCGCGATTCGTTTCATCGCGCCGATTTTACCCTCGCGCGGGGCTTACGCCGCGGCCTTGCGCACCGAGACGGGCAGGGCGTTCACCGCCGCGTTGCCCGAGAGCGGGTCGAGGGCGGCCTCGTCGGCGACGTCGTTGTAGCTGGCCCCGGCAAGCGTCGCCGCCACCGAAAGGCGCACGCCCTCGCGCTTCTGCCCGAAGCCGTGGGGGAGACACACGGCGCCCGGCATGACGCGGTCCGTGAGCTTCGCGGTGACGCGAACTTCGCCCACGCGCGAAGCGAGCGTCACCTCGTCGCCATCGGCGATCGCGCGCGCCGCCGCATCGTCGGGATGGATCCACAGCTGGTCGCGCCTCGGGCCCTTCACGAGGCGGCGCGAGTTATGCATCCAGGAGTTGTTGCTGCGAAGGTGGCGCCGGCCGACGAGCAAGAGTCCATCGCCGCGCGCCGTTCGCGAGAGGAGCTCCGAATCCACGCGCGCGAGGTCCGCCACGAACGCATCGGGCGCGCAATGGATCCTTCGGTCGGGCGTTTCGAGGCGCTCGAGGAGCGAGGGCGCGAGCGGCCCCAGGTCCACGCCGTGGGGCGCTGCCTTGAGCGCTTCCAGCGAGAGCGTCTTGCCGTATGGGCCCATCTCAAGCGCGCCCGCCACGATCGCCATGGGATTGGGCATCGCCTTGTACTCGGTACCCGCGGCTTTCGCGTAGGCCACGCCGATCCCGTTGAAGACCTCCCAGTCGAAACGCGCGTCGGCGGGCTTGGGGAACACCGCGGGATTGAGCCGCGCGACGTTGCGCACCGCGAGCGCGTTGAAGACCACGTCGTAGTTCTCGTGGCAGAGCATCGAGGCGGGCGGCAGGATCACGTGGGCGTGCCGCGTGGTCTCGTTCACGTAGATGTCGATGGCCGCCATGAACTCGAGGCCGGCGAGGGCACGGTCGAGGCGCCGCCCGTTGGGAGTGGACGACACGGGATTGCCCGCGATCGTGAGCATCGCGCGGATCCGTCCGTCTCCCGCGGTTTCGATCTCGTCGGCCATGGCGGCAGCGGGCAATTCCCCGCCGAACACGTTGCGTCCCGAGACGCGCGCCTTGAAGCTGCCGAATCCTCCGGGCTTCGTGCCCGGCCCCGTCACCGGCACGGCGGGCCGCGTGAGCATCGCGCCGCCCTCGGCGTCGAGGTTGCCGGTCACGAGGTTGAGCAGCTGGATCAGCCACTGGCAAGTGGTGCCGAACGGTTGGGTGCAGAGGCCCACGCGCCCATAGGCCACCGCGCTCGAAGCCTCGCGAAGCTCTTTCGCGATCGCGCGAACGTCCGAAGCCGCGATGCCCGTCGCCGCTGCCGCGCGCTCCACACCGAGGGGCCGCAGCGCGTCCAGCGCGCGATCGAGGCCGTCCAACTTGTCGCCGTACCGCTCGATGCGCGGCGGTCCCAGCTCGAGCACCGCGTTGACCAGCGCGACGAGGAACGCGGCGTCGGCGCCCGGACGAATGAAATGGTGCCGTGTCGCCGCTTCCGCCGTCTCGGTGCGGCACGGATCGATCACGACCACTTTCCCGCCACGCTCGCGGACCGCCTTCAGGCGCTTGGCCACGTCCGGCACGCTCATGATGCTGCCGTTTGACGCGACCGGATTGGCGCCGAGGATCAGCCAGTACGCGGTGCGATCGACATCGGGAATGGGGAACATGAAGTAATGGCCGTACATCGCGTGGCAGGCGACGTGCTGCGGGAGCTGGTCCACCGAAGTCGCCGAGAAGCGGTTTCGCGTGCGCAGCGCGCGGATCAGCGCCGGCGCGTTCAGGATGCTGCCGACGTGGTGCGCGTTCGGATTGCCGAGGTAGACGCCCAACGCATTGTCGCCGTACTCGCGCTGGATCGCGGCGAAGCGGCCGGCGACGAGCTCGAACGCCTCGTCCCAGGAAATGGGCTCCCAGGCGCTTCCAGCGCGTTTCACCGGCCCGCGAAGGCGATCCGGGTCCTCATGCACGTCGATGAGCGCGACCGCCTTGGGGCACACGTGGCCGCGGCTGAACGGGTCGTTCGCGTCCCCTCGCACGGACGATATCGCCTCTCCGCTCGTGCGGATCTCGAGGCCGCAAAGCGCCTCGCACAGGTGGCACGCACGATACGTGACTCGATCGGACATGCGGACGAGCATAGCAGGCTCATGGACCCATGATCCTGCAGGAAAGAGCCGGCGCGGAGGCACGGGACCTCCGCGGGCCGGCGAGGGCGCACTTCCTTCAGGACTTGTAGAAGTACGGATCGAGCACCGAGACCGGGGTGATCCGGTCGATGGGCAGGTTGTTGCTGCCCGCGACCTCGCGGATCGCGTCCGGCGTCGGCCCGTCGTAGATGCAGTAGGTCTTCTTCAGGTCCTGCGTCACGTAGGAATGGATCCACGTCACGCCGCCCTTCAGGTTGTTGGCGACGACGGACAGGCACGCTTCCGCGCCCTTGTCGGTCACGGGGATGCGCAGGCCGTCGGGGAAGTTCCTTTCGACAACGTAGCGAGGCATGGCTTGCTCCTTTCGATCGGTTCGTGAGCGGCGGGATCGCCGTGTCGAAAGGATCGCAAGCGGGCACGCGCCCGCGCCTCGGCGGGACTGCCCAGATTGCGCGGCGGGACTACCTATTTTGTGGAGAGCAGGCCTTCGCGCGAGGCGGTGGCCACGGCCTCGGTGCGCGAGCGCGCGCCGAGCTTTCGGAGCACCGCGTCCACGTGGTGGTCCACGGTGCGCACCGAACGCGAGAGGCGCTCGGCGATCTCGGAATTGCGCAGGCCGCTTCCGAGGAGCGCCAGGATCTCGAGCTCGCGGTCCGTGAGGCCGTGGGGATTGCCCTGGGTGGAGGCGCGCGCGCCGCGCGGCAGTCCGCGCACCCCTGCCTCGCGCAGTTTCGCGCGGAGCGCATCGGCCGCAGGCTTGGCGCCCAGCCGCTCGAAGGTCGCGAGAGCCTCGAGCTGCGCATCGGCATTCCCCATCGCCAGGGACCGTGCTGTTTCATAAGGGCACCCGATGCGCGCCCACTCGTCGGCCGCTTCGCGCCAGTGCCCGTCGAGCTCGAGGGCGAAGGGCTTTCCGCAGGGTCCGGATCGCGGCTGCGGAAATCCCGCGCGATCGAGCCACAGGAACGCTTCACCCATGAACCACGGGTGGCCATGACGCTTCGCGAGGTCGAGAGCCGCCTGCGCTTCCTTGCGCGTCGCGCCGAGGTCGCCTCGCGCGAACGCGGCTTCGGCGCGCGCGAGCCTCGCGGGCGCGACGCGCTGGAGCGTATGCGTCGCGTCCGCCAGCTCGAGCGCCTCGTCGAGCGTTTCCTCCACGCCGGCGTCGCCGCGGCGCACGCGCAGCCGCCCCTGGGCGCACAGCGCCATGATCCGCGTCGTGCTGGGCTCGCTCTGCAGCGCGATCACCTCCGCGGCATGGGCCTGCGCGTCGTCCCAGCGGCCCAGGAACACGTCGAAGAGGGCGAGCCACGCAAGCGCGTAGTTGCGGAAGAAATCGATCTCGTGGCGCGCGGCGTACTCCACCGCCTTGCGCATGTAGGGTTCTCCTTCCGCGAAGCGATAGACCTCGCCCAGCGCCGAGCCGAGGTTGGAGTAGTTGTTGGCCGCGACGTAGTGAAGCCCTTCGGCGAGCGCGATCTCGACGGCGCGCTCGAGGTTGGGTATGGCTTGCGGATCGTCGAGGAAGATGGTCGCGGAGCCCAGGGTGCCGTAGGCTGCGGCGAGCAGGTGGCGATCGCCGAGGGCGGCGGCCATCTCGATCGCCTTGCGGGCCCAGGCAGCGCCCTCGGCCACATCGCGGTTGAGCATGCGCAGCTGCGCTTCGACGCGATACGCGCAGGCGCGCGCGAGGCTCGGCCCCTGCGTCTCGAGCAACTCGATGGCGCGACGGCTCGCCGCGTCCGCCTCGGCGTTTCGCAGCGCGAGCACGTAGTGCATCGAGAGCTGGCTCAGGTTCTCGCCTTCGAGGACGGTCTGGCCACGCCCTTCGAGCATCCGCGCGATGCGTTCGCGGGCCGCGATCGCTTCGGAGAGCTGGTTGGTCGAGTGGCACTCCGTGGCGTAGCGCTCGAGCCAATCGATCCGTTCGGCATCGGGCGCATCCGGCGCGTGCGCGAGGAGTGCGCGATAGTGAGACGCGGCTTCGCGATGGGAACCGCGCGCGCCGGCGAGCTTGGCCGCGAGGGGCGCGAACTTGCGCACGGATGCCACGTCGTTGGCACGCACGGCGTGGTGAACGAGGCGGGCCGGGGTGGCGCCGGGATCGGCGACGAGCGCGCCCAGCATGCGTGAATGCAGCGATTGCGCCGTCGGGGCCGGGATGGAACGCTCGACGGCGACGCGCGCGAGCTCGTGCCGGAAGAAGATCCAGGAAGGATCGGCCTCCAGGAGCCCCGATGCGAGGCACGCCTCGAGATCGGCGGCGGCCGGCGAGAGCAGCGTGTCGACGAGCGCACGCTCGATGCGCGCCGGCACGATGGAGGCAAGGCGCACGATGGCCTGGCTCGGCGGCGCGAGCCTCGACAGGCGCGCGAGCACGAGGTCCTCGACGCTTCGTGGCACGCCGTCGCCGCCCTGGCGCAATACCTCCGTCAGGAAGAACGGATTGCCGCGCGTGAGCGCGTACAGGCCCCGGGCGCTGCGAAGCGCGTTGCGCGCCATCATCTCGACGCCATCCGGCGAGAGCGGCGCGAGCTCGACGCGCGTGGTGTCGACGGCGGGAAGGTACCCGATCACGCGGCGCAGCGGATGGGAAGCCGTCACCTCGTCGTCGCGATACGTGACCGCGAGGACGGCGGGAAGGCGCGCGATGCGCCGCCCGAGGAACTTCACGAGGTCCAGCGTGGACTCGTCGGCCCAATGCGCGTCCTCGATCACGAACAGCGTGGGCGCTCGCGCCGCGGCCAGCTCGGCGAGCACCGCCTCGAAGAGCTCCGTGCGGCCGCCGTCGAGAGACGCGCGGAACGACACGCCGTTGCCGCGGGCGATGTCTCGCAGCGGCGCGAGCGGATGCGGCGTCTCGAGGGCGTCGCACGCCCCCCACCACAGCGCCCCCGCATGCTCCTCGGCCGCGGCGCGCATGAGTGTCGTCTTGCCCACGCCCGCCTCGCCCGAGACGAGCAGGGTCTGCCCATGGCCTTGCCCTGCCTGCGTCAGCCGGGCGCGGACGGTCGCGATGGCGCGATCGCGCTCGAGAAGATTTGCCAAGGAACGCACCTCCCGGAAACGGGTGCCGCTTCTGCGTTATTCCGCGAAGTTTACCGCGCGCGACAAGCCGTCACACGCAACGCGCGGTCAGCGCCCCGCCATGAACTCGCGCAGCGCCTTCGCCGTGTGGGTCCGGGTGCCGGCCTTGAGGAACTCCTCCGGAGGCGCGGCGAGCACGATGCGCCCACCCTGGTCGCCGCCTTCGGGGCCGAGGTCGATGATCCAGTCGGCTTCGGCGATCATGTCGAGGTTGTGCTCGATGAGGACCACCGTGTTGCCCGCGTCGACCAGGCGATGCAGCACGCGGATGAGCTTCTCGACGTCGGCCATGTGCAGCCCCACGGTCGGCTCGTCCAGCACGTAGAGCGTGTGCTGCTGCTGCGAGGCGCGGCCCGGCCGCGGCGCCTGTGGCCCGCGCACCTTCGCGAGCTCCGTCACGAGCTTGATGCGCTGCGCCTCGCCGCCCGAGAGCGTCGGGCTCTGCTGCCCCAGCGTGAGATAGCCCAGGCCCACGTCCTGCAGAAGGCGCAGCGAATGGTGGATCGAGGGATGGTTCTCGAAGTAGCCCACCGCTTCGTCCACGCTCATGGCGAGCACGTCGCCGATGCTCTTGCCGCGCAGCGTCACGGCGAGCGTCTCGGCATTGAAGCGCGCGCCGTTGCAGGCCTCGCACGCGACCTTCACGTCGGGCAGGAAGCTCATCTCGATGGTCTTCAGGCCCTGGCCCTCGCAGCCGTCGCAGCGCCCGCCCGCGGTATTGAACGAGAAACGGCTCGCGGTGTAGCCGCGGATGCGGGACTCGTTCGCGTCGGCGAAGAGCTTGCGGATATTGTCGAAGAAGCCCACGTAGGTGGCCGGGCAGGAGCGCGGCGTCTTGCCGATGGGCGTCTGGTCCACTTCGAGGACGCGGGTCACGAACTCGGAGCCCCTGATCGCCTTCGCGCCGACGATCGCGCCGGCTTTCCTGCGGTCGCGCGCGGCGGCGACGAGCTGTTGCAGGTTCTCGTGCAGCACGTCGCGCGCCAGCGTGGACTTGCCAGAGCCCGACACGCCGGTCACGACCGAAAGCCGCCCCAGGGGGAAGCGCGCGTCGATGTCCTTCAGGTTGTGCAGGCGCGCGCCGATCACTTCCACCGACGGCGTCGAGCGGTTGATGGCGCGGCGCGGCTGCAGCGGATGCCTGAGCGGCGAGCGAAGGAACCTGCCCGTGAGCGACGTAGGGTGCGCCTTGAGCTCCTCCGCAGTGCCCTCGGCGACGATCTGTCCGCCGAGCTTGCCGGCCCCCGGCCCCAGGTCGATCACGTGCTCGGCGCGGCGGATCGTATCCTCGTCGTGCTCGACCACCACCAGCGTGTTGCCCTTGGCGTTGAGGCGCGAGAGCGTATCGAGCAGCACGAGGTTGTCGCGGGGATGCAGGCCGATGGTGGGCTCGTCGAGGATGTAGCAGACGCCGCGCAGGTTCGAGCCCAGCTGCGCCGCCAGGCGGATGCGCTGCGCTTCTCCGCCCGACAGCGTGGGTGCGCCGCGATCGAGCGAGAGGTAGCCCAGTCCCACCTGCTCGAGGAACCCGAGGCGCGAGGAGAGCTCCGCGAGGATGTCCCGCGCGATCTCGCCTTCGCGGCCGGAGACCGCGAGCTTCTCGAAGAACGTCGCCGCCTTGGAGATGGGCTGCGCGCTCATGTCGGCGATGGATTGCCCGCGGAACTTCACGGCGAGCGCTTCCCTGTTCAGCCGCCGGCCGTTGCATTGCCCGCAGATCTCGTCCAGCTCGAGCCACTCGATCCACGACTCGATCACGTGGTCCTCGGCGCCGGTCTTCGAGCGTTCCTCCCAGTCCACCTCGTCGATGTTGATGCCGGTTCCGTAGCAGCCGGGGCACCAGCCGTGCTTGGAGTTGTAGGAGAAGAGGCGCGGGTCGAGCTCGGCGAAGCTGCGGCCGCACGACGGGCACGCGCGCTTCACGGAGAAGATCTGCGTCTCGCGCCCGCCCCAGCCCGCGGCGACGTGGAGCACGCCCTTGCCGATCTCCAGCGCGGACTCGATCGCGGCCCGGAGCGCTTTCTCGTTCTCCGGGTTCAGCTCGATCTGCGCGACGGGAAGCTCGAGAGTGTGCTCCTTGAAGCGGTCGAGGCGCGGCCAGCCCTTGGTCGGAAGGTAGGCTCCATCGACGCGCAGGTGCGACACGCCCTTGCCGAGCGCCCACTTGGCGAGGTCGGTGTAGATGCCCTTGCGGTTCGTCACGAGCGGCGCCAGCAGCGCGGCGGTCTGTCCGCGGCGCTCCTTCATGAGGCGCGCCACGATCGCATCGACGCTCTGCGGCTCGATGGGCACGTTGCAGTCGGGGCAGTACTGCGTGCCCAGCTTCACGAAGAGCAGCCGCAGGAAGTGGTGGATCTCGGTCTGCGTGGCCACCGTGGACTTGGACCCTCCGCGGCTGGTGCGCTGCTCGATCGCGACCGTGGGCGGGATTCCGAAGATCGCGTCCACGTCGGGCTTGGACGCGGGCTGCACGAACTGGCGCGCGTAGGCGTTGAGCGACTCGAGGTAGCGGCGCTGCCCCTCGGCGAAGAGGATGTCGAAGGCGAGCGTGGACTTGCCCGAGCCCGAGACGCCCGTGATCACCGTGAATTTCTCGCGCGGAATGGCGACGTCGATGCCCTTCAGGTTGTGCTCGCGGGCGTGGCGGACCTGGATGCTCTTGGGCGGGCGATACGGAATGCGCGGCTCCGCGGACGAAACCGCTTTGGGTCCGCCGATGAGCGCAGATGAACGCGGATGCTCCTGCCCTGCCGGCGACAGGGCGTCCTCGTATTCGCGAAGCGCGCGGCCGGTGTGCGACGTCTCGTGCGACATCAGTGCCTTTGGCGTCCCCGTAGCCACGATCTCGCCGCCCGCGTCGCCGCCTTCAGGTCCCAGGTCGACGATCCAGTCGCAGGCGCGGATCACGTCGAGGTTGTGCTCGATCACGATGAGCGAGTGGCCCGCGGCGAGGAGCTTGCGGAACGACTTGAGCAGCTTCGCGACGTCGTCGAAGTGAAGGCCCGTGGTGGGCTCGTCGAAGAGAAAGACGCGCGTGCGCGTGATCGGCTTGCCCGTGGGATGGCGATATTCGTCGGGGCGGCGGGGCAGCATCGCGATGGACCGGCCCTCGGCCTCGGCGAGGTGGCCGGCGAGCTTCAGCCGCTGCGCTTCGCCGCCGGAGAGCGTCGGAACGGGCTGGCCGAGGCGCAGGTAGTCGAGTCCCACGTCCACGAGCGGGCGAAGGCAGCGCACCACGTCCTCGTCGTGCGCGAAGGCCGCGACCGCCTCGGAGATCGTGAGCTCGAGCACCTCGGCGATGTTGCGGCCGTCCACCTTCACCTCGAGCACTTCTTCCCGATAGCGCTTGCCGTTGCAGTCGGGGCAGCGCAGGTACACGTCCGAGAGGAACTGCATCTCCACGTGCTCGAATCCGTTGCCGCTGCAGGTGGGGCAGCGCCCGTTGCCGGAGTTGAACGAGAAGGTGCCCGTCGTGTAGCCGCGCGTGCGCGAGTCCGGCGCCCTGGCGAAGAGCTCGCGGATGGCGTCGAACGCGCCCACGTAGCTCGCGGGATTCGACCGCGTCGTGCGGCCGATGGGCGACTGGTCCACGAAGACGATGTCGCTCACGTGCTCGGTGCCTTCCAGCGAGCGGAATGCGCCCGGCGCTTCCGTGGGCTTGCCCAGGTGCTTGCGCAGGGCCGGATGGAGGATGTCCTGCACCAGCGTGGACTTGCCCGAGCCCGAGACGCCGGTCACGCAGACGAAGCGCCTCAACGGAATGTCCACGTCGATCGCCTTGAGGTTGTGCTCGCTCGCGCCGCGGACCCCGAGGATCTTCGCGCCGCGCATCGGGTCCTTCGCGAGATCGTTCGGCACCTCGACGCCGGGCGCACGCAGCTCTTCGGAGCGGACCGAGTCGTCGGCACGCCGCCGGCCCGAGAGGTATTCCGCGGTGAGCGTGGAGGCGCCCTTCAATTCGCCGGGCGAGCCGAAGAACACCACCTCGCCGCCGCGCTCGCCGGGGCCGGGGCCCATGTCGAGGAGCTTGTCGGCTTCCAGCATGATCTGCGGATCGTGCTCGACGACGACGAGCGAGTTGCCCGCATCGCGCAGCCGCTTCATCACGTCGATCACGCGGCCCATGTCGCGCGGGTGCAGCCCGATCGACGGCTCGTCCAGCACGAACAGAGTGTTCACGAGCGACGTGCCCAGCGCCGTGGTGAGGTTGATGCGCTGCACCTCGCCCCCGGAAAGCGTGCGCGACTGGCGATCGAGCGTGAGGTAACCGAGCCCGACCTGCCGCAGGTAACCCAGGCGCGAGCGGATTTCCGCGAGCAGCAGCCCGGTGGCTTCGTCCAGCGGCGCGGGCAGCGGCAGCTTCTCGAAGAACCGCGAAAGATCGTCCACCGGCACCAGCATCAGCTCGTGGATGCTCTTGCCCTGGACGCGCCAGAGCAGCGACTCGGGCTTCAGCCGCGCTCCGTTGCACGCTTCGCAAGGCGTGTAGGCCCGGTAGCGCGACAGGAGCACGCGGATGTGCATCTTGTATGCCTTGGTCTCGAGCCAGTCGAAGAAGCGCTTCACGCCGTACCAATGCGTCTTGCCGGATTTCTTCCAGCTCACCCAGTCGTCGTCGCCCTGCATGACCCAGCGCTTCTGCTCCGCGGTGAGCTCGCGATAGGGCTTGTCCATCGGAATGCCGCGCTTCACGGCGAGCTCCGCGAGGTCGTCCTGGCACTCGTCGTAGCTCTTCGTCTGGAACGGCTTCACCGCGCCGCCGCGCAGCGTCTTCGATTCGTCGGGAACGATGAGCCCGTAGTCGATGCCGATCACGCGCCCGAAGCCGCGGCACGTGTCGCAGGCCCCGATGGGCGAGTTGAACGAGAAGCGCGCGGGGGTGGGATCGGAATAGTGGATGTCGCAGGTGGCGCAATGCAGGTCGGTGGAGAAGCGCCACGCGGCGCCTCCTTCCGGGAAGACGTTCACGCGCCCTTGTCCCACGCGAATGGCCGCCTCGATCGCCTCGACCACGCGCGCCTTCTCGGCGCTGCCCATCTTCAGGCGGTCCTGCGTCACTTCGAGGCGCGTGCCCTCGCGATGGTGCACGCGCGTGTAGCCCTGGCCCTGCAGGAGCTTGGTGACTTCCTCCTCGGTGAAGTTCTTGGGCACGTCCACGGGGAACGCGATCACGAGCCTCGGATCGCCCGCGGCCGCGGCGCGTTCCTGCATCTGCGCGTAGATGGTCTCGGGCGTGTCGCGGCGCACGAGCTCCCCGCACTGGCGGCAGTGCAGGCTCGCCGTGCGCGCGAAGAGCAGCTTCAGGTGATCGTTGATCTCCGTCATCGTGCCCACCGTCGAGCGCGACGTGCGCACGGGGTTCGTCTGGTCGATGGCGATCGCGGGCGGGATCCCCTCGATGGAATCCACCTGCGGCTTGTCCATGCGGTCGAGGAATTGCCGCGCGTACGGCGAGAACGTCTCCACGTAGCGGCGCTGCCCCTCGGCGTAGAGCGTGTCGAACACGAGCGAGGACTTGCCCGATCCCGACGGGCCCGTCACGACGACCAGTTCGCCCGTCGGAATCGCAACGTCGAGGTTCTTCAGGTTGTTCTGGCGCGCGCCGCGGATGCGGATTTCCTCGCGCCCTTCGTCATCGACGGATGGGGCGCCTTGTGCGCGGGCGGAGGAGAGGTCGTTCATGGAAGCAAACAGCCATTCTAGGCATCATCCGGACCGCTCACGCCAGAAAAATTTTCATCTAGGACACGCTGTGGATAAGTGCTCCAGGCGGGTCAGGCGTCTTCCGGGTTATCCCCAGAAGTGGGGACGCACGTCGACCGGATCAAGCGGTTTTACGCATGCCCTTCGCTCCTTGGCAATGAGCTCGGGACCATTGTCGCGATGCAGCATGAAGGAACTGTGTATGAAAGATGAAATGCGTAGAATCGAATGCCGTGAAGGTCACCATCGACAAGTCGTTCCCGATTCCCGCGGCGCCCGACGCGACCTGGGGAGTGCTCTCGGACATCGAGGCCGTCTCCTCGTGCATGCCGGGCGCCAGGATCACCGAGCGCGTCGACGAGACGCACTACAAGGGAGCCGTGTCGGTGAAGGTCGGCCCGGCATCGCTTTCATTCCGGGGCGAGATCGAGGTCGCGTCGAAGGACGAGGCCGCGAAATCGCTGCGTCTCGTGGCGAAGGGCACCGACTCGACGGGATCTTCCGCGGCGAGCATGGACCTCACCGCGAGCGTGGAGGCGGCCGAGGGCGGGGCGAGCGTGCTGAAGGGCCTGTGCGAATCCTCGCTGAGCGGAAAGGCCGCGGCGTTCGGCGGAAGGCTGATGAACAGCGTGGCCGACCAGATCCTCGATCAGTTCGCGGCGAACTTCGCCGAGCGCGTCGCGGCGGCCGGCGCTCCCGCCCCGGGCTCCACCGACCAGGCGGCGCTCGCGCTGCAGCCCCGGGAGCTCAACGGCCTCGCGCTCGCCTGGGGGGCCTTCAAGGCCTGGCTTCGCGGGCTCTTCGCGGGCAAGTGACCGCAGTGCGGATCCACGTGATGCTTTCGCTCGCCTTCAAGGCGGCATACCTCGAGCTCCTGCCGCGTTTCGAGCAGGAGAGCGGCCTCGAGGTCGCCACGACGTTCGTGGGCGGCGCCGAGATCGCCAAGCGCCTGCGCGCCGGCGAGCAGACGGACCTCGTCATCATGGCGGCCAAGGGCATCGACGATCTCATCGCCGAGGGACTGCTCGCGAAGGGCAGCCGCGTGGACCTGGTGCGCTCGAAGATCGGCGTCGCGGTGAAGGCGGGCGCGCCGAGGCCCGACATCTCCT
>DATJVS010000050.1:0-2393 GCA_035501715.1 Usitatibacter sp. | reverse complement strand
GTCGAAGGCATCACCGAGTATCGCGTCGAGTCCAACGGCCTCAAGGTGCTGCTCTTCCCGGACCCGTCGAAGGCCACGGTCTCGGTGGACGTCACGTACCTCGTCGGAAGCCGCATGGAGAACTACGGCGAGACCGGCATGGCGCACCTGCTCGAGCACCTCATGTTCAAGGGCACGCCGAAGCACCCGCACATCGACCAGGAGTTCAACAAGCGCGGCGCGCGGTTCAACGGCTCCACGACCCTGGACCGCACCAACTACTACGAGATCACGCAGGCCACGGACGACAACCTCGCGTGGGCCATCGAGCTCGAGGCCGACCGCATGGTGCACTCGTTCATCGCGCGCAAGGACCTGGACAGCGAGATGACCGTGGTGCGCAACGAGTTCGAGTCCGGGGAGAACTCGCCCTTCTCGGTGCTCATCAAGCGCCTGCAGAGCGTGATGTACGACTGGCACGCGTACGGGCGCCCCACCATCGGCAACAGGAGCGACATCGAGAACGTCGACATCGCGCACCTGCAGGCGTTCTACCGCATGTACTACCAGCCCGACAATGCGGTGCTGCTCATCGCGGGCAAGTTCGACGAGGCCAAGGCCCTCCAGCTCATCGCGAAGCAGTTCGGCGCCATTCCGAAACCGAAACGCACGATGCCGGTCTTCTGGACCGTCGAGCCCACGCAGGACGGCGATCGCAGTTTCACCGTGCGCCGCAAGGGCGACATCCAGGCGGTGGTGCTGGGCTATCACGTCGCGTCGAACCTGCACGCGGATTCCGACGCGCTCGGCTTCGCCAGCTACATCCTGGGCCAGGTGCCCACGGGGCGGCTGCACAAGGCGCTCGTGGAGAAGGGCATCGCCGCGCAGGTCTTCAGCTTCCCGCTGATGGGCGTGGACCCGGGCATGATGATCTTCGGCGCCGTGGTGAAGAAGGGCGACGACGTGGAGAAAGCGCGCGCGGAGCTCACCAAGGTCGTCGAGGAGTTCGGCGCCACGCCGCCCACCGAGGAGGAGATGAACCGCGCCAAGCAGCGCTTCGCCAACCAGGCCGAGAAGACGCTCGCCAACAGCGAATCCATCGGCGTGGAGATGAGCGAGTACATCGCGCTGGGCGACTGGCGGCTCTTCTTCCTCGGGCGCGACAACGCGCAGAAGGTGACGGCCGACCAGGTCGCGGCGGTGTCGAAGAAATACTTCGTGCGCGACAACCGCACCACGGGCCTCTTCCTGCCCGAGGACAACCCGCAGCGCGCCGAGATCCCGCCCGCGCCCACGGTGGCCGACGTGATGAAGGACTTCAAGCCGCAGCGGGCCGCGAGCGCCGGCGAGGCGTTCGATCCTTCGCAGGACAACATCGACCACCGCACGCACATCATCCAGTTCGGCGGCGTGAAGGTGGCCCTCCTCGAGAAGAAGACGCGCGGCGAGACCGTGAACGTGGCGATGTCCATGCACATCGGCAACGAGAAGGCGCTCTTCGGCCAGCAGACCAATTCGACGATGGCCGCGGCGATGCTGAATCGCGGCACCACCAAGTACACGCGCGCGCAGCTTTCCGACGAGTACGAGCGCCTCAAGATCTCGGGCCGCGTCTCCGGCCCCGGCGCCTCGTTCCAGACCACGCGGCCCAACCTGGAAGCCGCGCTTCGCCTCGTGGCGCACGTGATGCGCAACCCCTCGTTCCCGCAGTCCGAGTACGACCAGCTCGTGAACCAGATGGTGACCGGCATCACGGCGAGCCTCTCGCAACCCGAGTCGCTCGCGAGCGATGCGATGAGCAAGCACTTCAACACGTATCCGCGGGGCGACTGGCGCTACTCGCCGTCGCTCGAGGAGTCCCTCGAGGACGTGAAGGCCGCCAAGCTCGACGACGCGAAGAAGTTCTACCAGCAGTTCTACGGCGCGTGGCCCGCGGAGATCGCGATCGTGGGCGACTTCGACGAGGCCGCGGTGACGGCGCTGCTGAAGGAGCTCTTCGGCGACTGGAAGCCCATCGTCCCCTATGAGCACGTGCCCGTGGACTTCAAGGACGTGCCCGCGACCGACCAGTCCATCGCCACGCCCGACAAGGAGAACGCGATCTTCCTCGCGCGCGAGAACGTGGACATGATCGACACCGACGCCGACTTCCCCGCGCTCTACGTGGCCGACTACATCATGGGCGGCGGCGCCGGCTTCGATTCGCGCCTCGCCACGCGCGTGCGCCAGAAGGAAGGCCTGTCCTACAGCGTGGGCACGGGCCTCTCGGTCGATTCCGAAGACCGCGCCGGCTCCTGGTCCGCCTACGCCATCGCCGCGCCGCAGAACATCCCGAAGGTCGTCACCGCCTTCCGCGAAGAAGTCGATCGCGCTTTGCGTGATGGATTCACGGATGCGGAGGTCGCGAGCGCGAA
>DATJVS010000049.1:0-10112 GCA_035501715.1 Usitatibacter sp. | reverse complement strand
CGAAGCTCCGCGGGCGTGGTGGCATTCACGCCCACGCCGCCGAAGGCCTCGATGATCCTGTCGTAGCGCGCGCCCTTCACGAAGACCGTCGGTGCCGGATCGCGCCCCGTGGGATCCACGTCGGTGCCCTTGTAGACGCCGTTGTTGTTCATGACGACGATGCACACGGGCAGGTCGTAGCGGCAGATCGTCTCCACCTCCATGCCCGAGAAGCCGAACGCGCTGTCGCCCTCGACGGCGATCACCTGCTGCTTCGTGGTGACGGCGGCGGCCACGCAGTAGCCCATGCCGATGCCCATGATGCCCCACGTGCCGACGTCGATGCGCTTCCTGGGCTTGTACATGTCCACGATGCTGCGCGTGAAGTCGAGAGCGTTGGCGCCCTCGTTCACGAGCATCGCGTCGGGATTGGCCTTCACGATGTCGCGCACGACGTTCAACGCGCTGTGGAAGTTCATCGGCGACGGATCCTTCGCCAGCGTCTCGGCCATCTTCGCGACGTTCTTCGCCTTGCGCTCGTTGATCGCGTCGGTCCAGCCGGCGGGCGGCTTCGCCCAGCCGTTGCCGATGCCCGCGAGCAGCGCCGAGACGCACGAGCCGATGTCGCCCACCACCGGCGCGTCGATGCGCACGTTGCTGTCGGCTTCCTGCGGCGAGATGTCGATCTGGATGAATTTCTGCCCGCCCCACGACTTGTGGCCCGCGCCGCCCCAGGTCTTGCCCTTGCCGTGGGAGAGGAGCCAATTCAGGCGCGCGCCGACGAGCATCACGACGTCGGCCTCGGGCAGCACGAACGAGCGCGCGGCGCCCGCGGCCAGCTCGTGCGTGTCGGGAAGGATGCCCTTCGCCATCGACATGGAGAGGTACGGGATGCCGGTCTTCTCGACGAGCGCGCGGATGTCGGCGTCGCATTGCGCGTAGGCCGCACCCTTGCCGAGCACGATGAGCGGCTTCTTCGCGCCGCGCAGGAGCTCCAGCGCGCGCTTGACCGCTTCGCCCGCGGGAATCTGTTTCGGCGCGGCATCGACCACCTTGATGAGCGTGGAGCGCCCGTGGGCCGCGTCGATCGACTGCGCGAAGAGCTTCGCCGGGAAATCGAGGTACACGCCGCCGGGGCGGCCGGAGACCGCGGCGCGGATGGCGCGCGCGATGCCCACGCCGATGTCCTCCGCGTTGAGCACGCGGAACGCCGCCTTGCACAGGGGCTTGGCGATGGCGAGCTGGTCCATCTCCTCGTAGTCGCCCTGCTGCAGGTCCACGATCTCGCGCTCGGACGATCCGCTGATGAGGATCATCGGGAAGCAGTTGGTCGTGGCGTGCGCGAGCGCCGTGAGGCCGTTGAGGAACCCCGGCGCCGACACGGTGAGGCAGATGCCGGGCTTGCCCGTGAGGAAGCCCGCGATGGACGCGGCGTAGCCGGCGCTCTGCTCGTGGCGGAAGGCGATCATGCGCACGCCCGCGCCCTGGATCATGCGCGTGAGGTCCGTGATCGGGATGCCGGGCAGGCCGAAGACGGTGTCGATGCCGTTCATCTTCAGCGCCTCGATCACGAGGTGGAAGCCGTCGATGGTCTCGGGTTGCGCGGCGTGGCTCACCGGGGGCGTGGCCGGCGCGCCGGCAGCGGCGGGTTCGGTGACGATTGCCATGGTGTGCTCCTTGTGTAGGGTCCGCCGCGGGCCGCGCGCTTGGGCCGGGCAGGGAAATTTGGATTGCGAATCAGGCTACAATGTTAAGAAAAGGCCCCAGCGGCCCACCTTGATACGGGTCAATTTTCGACCCTCGCACCGCGCTCCATGACCCTTCTGGTAAACCATCCCCAGCGCTCCGAGATCCGCGAGAGGCTGCGGAGCAACATCGTCCTGCGGCGCCTCGACGCGAGCGCCTTCGACGAGCTCGAAGCCTCGCTCATCATCGTCGACTACCGCAAGGGCGACGTGCTGCTCTCCCAGGGCGCCCACGAGATGGAACAGTACTTCGTGATCGACGGCATCCTCAAGCGCGTGGTGGCGAGCTCCGAGGGCAAGGAGATGATCCTGCGCTTCGCCAAGGAAGACGACATGGACACGAGCTACGCGGCGTGGAAGCTGCGCACGCCCGCGCCCTACTCGATCCGCGCCGTCACCAAGGCGTGCGTGGCGAAGCTGCCGCTGCCGCAATGGGCCGAGTTCCTCGAGGCGCACCCGGACATGAAGGAGGACTTCGAGTACGAGGTGATGTTCCTCATGAGCGAGGTGATGGCGCACACCATCACGCTGCACCTGCTCGACGCGCCCGGGCGCGTGCACCGCTTCGTGCGCAAGCACGGCGACCTCGCCGAGCGCGTGCCGAAGAAGGAGCTCGCCTCCTACCTGAACCTCTCGGCCGAGACGCTCTCGCGCCTCAAGCACTCGGGAAAGATCTAGGCCCGCGAGCCTCCCGGCGTCAGTCGACGCTCGGCGCCGACCGGCGCGCCCCCCGCAGCCGCTCGAGTCCCATCGAGATCAACGGCCAGAACAGCAGCAGCAGGGCGAGCGTCGTGATGGAGCCGACCAGGGAGTTGGAGAACAGGATGCGCATGTCTCCCTGCGAGGCCAGCATCGATTGCCTGAAGGAATCCTCCGCGTGGTCGCCGAGCACGAGCGCGAGCACGAGCGGCGCCAGCGGATAGTCCAGCTTCTTGAAGACGTAGCCCATGATGCCGAAGACAACCATCAGCCACACGTCGAACATCGAGTTGTGGACCGTGTAGGCGCCGATGGCGCAGATCACCATGATGACCGGCGCGATGATGGCGAACGGAATGCGCAGGATGGCCGCGAACAGCGGCACGCAGGTGAGCACCACGATCAGCCCCGCGATGTTGCCCAGGTACATGCTGGCGATCAGCCCCCAGACGAAGTCGGGCTTCTCCGCGAACAGCATCGGGCCGGGCTGCAGTCCCCAGATGAGGAGGCCGCCGAGGAGCACCGCCGCCGTCGGAGACCCGGGAACGCCGAGCGTGAGCATCGGCAGCAATGCGCTCGTTCCCGCGGCGTGCGCCGCCGTCTCGGGAGCGACCACGCCTTCCAGCTGCCCGGTGCCGAACTTCGCGCCGTCCTTCGACATCTTCTTCGCGATTCCGTAGCTCATGAACGAGGCGGGCGTGGCCCCCCCGGGCACGATTCCCATGAAACAGCCGACGGTGGCCGCGCGAATCGAGGTCTTCCAGTACTTCGGGAGCTCCTTCCAGGTCTCGAGCACGACCTTCATGTTGAGCTTGGCGCTGGCGCCCTGGAACGCGAGGCCTTCCTCGATGGTGAGCAGGATCTCGCCGATGCCGAACAGCCCGATCACCGCAATCAGGAAGTCGAAGCCCTTCAGCAGGACGGTGAAGCCGAACGTCATGCGCAATTGGCCCGTCACCGTGTCGAGGCCCACCGCCGCCAGGGCGAACCCCAGCATCATCGACATGATCGTCTTGAGCGGCGAGCCCTTCGACATGCCGACGAACGCGCAGAAGGTGAGCAGGTAGACCGAGAAGTACTCGGGCGGCCCGAACTTCAGGGCGAACCGTGCGATCACCGGCGACAGGAAGGTGATGAGCAGGACCCCCACCAGGGCGCCGACGAACGACGAAGTGAAGGCCGCGGTGAGCGCCTGCCCCGCCTTTCCCTTCTGCCCCAGCGGATAGCCGTCGAACGTGGTCGCGACCGACCATGGCTCGCCCGGAATGTTGAACAGGATCGAGGTGATCGCACCGCCGAACAGCGCGCCCCAGTAGATGCACGAGAGCATGATGATGGCGGAGGTCGGATTCATCGAGAACGTGAGCGGCAGCAGGATCGCCACGCCGTTGGCGCCGCCCAGCCCCGGCAGCACGCCGATGATGACCCCGAGTGTGATCCCCACCATCATCAGCATGAGGTTGTAGGGCGTGAGCGCGACCGTGAACCCGTGCAGCAGTGCGTAGATGTTTTCCATTGCGCCGCGCTCAGCTGAACCCGAGGGCCGCTTCGAGCGGGCCTTTCGGCAGCGGCACCTTGAACCAGAGCTCGAACATCAGGAAGAACGCGACGCTCACGCCGATGCTGACGGACGCGCACTTGATCCAGGAGTACTTGCCCAGCCACCGCATGAACAGGACGATGTAGATCGTCGAGGCCACGTAGATCCCGAGCCAGTCGATCGCGGCGACGTAGACGACCGTCGGCACCATCACCACCATCACCATCTTCAGCTGGCCGCGCAGCACGAACGGCTCGTTGTCGGCCGCCTTGATCGCGATCGCCTGGAAGAGCGTGATCGCGCTGCTCACGATGATGATGACCCCGATGTAGAAGGGGAAATATCCGGCCTCGGGACCGTCGGACCCCCAGCTCGCCCCGATCCTGTGGTTGTCCCAGCAGACAACCAGGCCGAAGACCAGGAAGAGCAGGGTCACCGCGATCTCCATCGCCTTCCTCCGCACCGCGGGCCTGTCCTGCGATTGCTCCATCACCGCTCCTTGACTTGACCGTTCGACGGGAAACGGGCCCCGGGTGGCGGGGCCCGTCCGGGCGCTACTTGCCGGGGGCCAGGAAGCCCGCCTCTTTCATCAGGTCGTAGTGGCGCTTCTCCTCCTTCGCCACCCATTCCTTGAACGCTTCGCCGTTCAACGCCGTCTGGTTGAACGCGGCCTTCTCCACGAATTCCTTCCAATCGGGAGTCTCGCGGATCTTCTTGAGCATGTTCACGTAGAAGTCGACCTGCTCCTGCGTGACCCCGGGCGGCATGAAGATGCCGCGCAGCATCTGGTACTCGACGTTGAGCCCCATCTCCTTGCAGGTCGGGATGTCGTGCCACGACATGTCCTTGGTGACCTTGGCGGTGTAGGGCATGCGCTGGCTGTCGAACACGCACAGCGGGCGCAGCTGGCCGGCGCGCCACTGCTCGACCGCCTCGATCGGGTTGTTCACCGACGAATCGATGTGCTTGCCGACCAGCTGCACGGCGATCTCGCCGCCGCCCTTGTAGGGGATGTAGGTGAACTTCGCGCCGGTCTGCTTCTCGATCAACGTCGTGACGATCTGGTCTTCCTGCTTCGATCCCGTGCCGCCCATCTTGAACTTGTTGGGCCCGGCCTTCTTGATCGCGTCGATGTACTCCATGGGCGTCTTGTAGGGCGTATCGGCGTTCACCCAGAGGACGAACTGGTCGAGCGCCATCATCTGGACGGGCGTGAGGTCCTTCCAGCTGAACGGCACGCCCGTGGCCATCGGCGTGGTGAACAGGTTGGAGAGCGTGATGACGATCTTGTTGGGGTCGCCCTTGGAGTCCTTCACGTCGAGGAAGCCCTCGGCGCCGGCGCCGCCGGGCTTGTTCTCGACCACCATCGGCTGCTTCATCAGGTTGTACTTGGCGACCATGCCCTGGATGAACCGGGCCATCTGGTCGGCGCCGCCTCCCGTTCCCGCGGGAACGATGAACTCGACGGTCTTGGTGGGTTCCCACGCGAAAGCCGGCACGAGCGCCGTGAGCATGGCGCCTGCGACGGCCGCGATGCCAATGCGGCGGAAAATCGATTGGTTCATTTCTGTCTCCTCGGTCGTTTTAGGGTCCCTGCTCGGAACGTTTTTCCTCGTGCGCCGCTTGCGCACGGGCGCCCGCTGTTCCATGCGGACGTGCCAGCAGTTGTCCAAGCGCCACCACCAGCGCGGCGCAAGCGAGCGCCACGGCGTAACGCATCGATCCGGGCCATGGCGCGGTGAGGGAGGCGATGGCCGGATCTTCCCACGCCATCTCGCCCGCCACAAAACCGAGCAGCCCCGCGCCGATCGTGACGATCGCCGGCCAGCGCTCCATGAGTCCCACGAGCAGCGTCGCGCCGAAGATCACGAGAGGAATTGAAATCGCCAGGCCGATCGCCATGAGGATCCAGTCGCCGCCGGCCGCGGCCGCGACCGCGACCACGTTGTCGGTGCTCATCACGAGGTCGGCCACGAGTATCGTCTTCACCGCGGCCCAGACGTTGTCGCCGGCGAGCACCTCGGGGCCACCCTCGGCGGGCAGGAGCAGCTTCACGCCGATCCAGACGAGGAGCACGGCGCCCGCGAGCTTGAGCCACGGCACGCCGAGGAGCGCCACCGCGAAGAGCGTGAGCACGATGCGCAGCGCGATCGCCGCGCCCGAGCCCCAGAAGATCGCGCGCTTCTGCTCGCGGGGCGCAAGGCTGCGTGCGGCGAGCGCGATCACCACCGCATTGTCGCCCGACAGAACGACGTTCACGCCGATGATCTTGGCGAGCGCGGTCCAGAAGACGGGGTCGAGGAACGGCATGGAAACGGCGTTGTCCTTCGGGCGCGGTGGGGCGAAGCTATAATTTTACCTTGCGAAAGGTAGTGAGCGCCGGGACGAATGGCCTTGATTTGCATCAAGACGATGGGAAGGGTGTTGTGCGCCGCGCTGGCGCTCGCGGTCTTCGAGTCGCGGGCCGCGGAGCTGCGCGACTCCGACATCCTCGCGGCGAAGGAAGCGGCCACGCGCGGGCAGTGGCGCGTCCTGGAAGGATATCGCGCGCGCCTTGCGGGAACCCTGCTCGAAGCCTATCCGTCTTACTGGCTGCTGTCGGGCAACCTCGAACGCAGCGACCCGCGCGACGTCCTGGCGTTCCTCGAGCGCTACTCCGATTCGCCGCTCGCCGAGGGGCTCAGGCGCGAGTGGCTGCGCAACCTCGGAAGCAACGCCTCGTGGGACCTCTTCCGCGCGGAGTATCCGAAGGTCACGGGCGAGGACCTCGAGATCACGTGCTACTCGTTCCAGGAGCGCGTCGCGCGCGGCGATCCCGAGGCGATGCCCGAGGCGCGGGGCCTGTTCGTCTCCGGCCGCGAGACGCCGGCCGCATGCGATCCGGTCTTCGCGAAGGCCGTGTCCGACAAGGTGATCACCGACGCGCAGGTCTGGGACCGCCTGCGCGCGCTGCTCGCCGCCGGCAGCCTCAGGGACGCGAAGCGCACCAACCAGCTTCTCGCGAGGCGGGCGGCGATTGTCGAGCGCGCCCTCGATGCCGCGAACTCCGACCCGAAACGCTTCCTCACGCACGAGACCCTGGGCTCCCGCCCCTCGCGCGACGGCCAGGAGCTGCTCGTCTTCGCCATCGAGCGGCTCGCCCGCAACAAACCCGACGACGCCGCCGAGCGCCTCGACAAGGTGGCGCCGCGGCTGCCGATCGACGCGGTGAAATTCGCATGGGGCCAGGTCGCTTACTGGGGCGCGTTGAACCACGACCCGCGCTCGCTCGACTGGTACGCGCAATCGGACCCGGCCATCCTCACCGATTCGCAGCTCGCCTGGCAGGTGCGCGCCGCGATCCGCGCCGGCGCGTGGAAGCAGACGCTCGCGTCGATCCAGCAGCTCTCGCCGCAGGAGGCGCGCGATCCCGCGTGGCGCTACTGGCGCGCCCGCGCGCTTCGCTCGCTGGGCGAGGCCGACGCGGCCAACGCGCTGCTCAAGGGCTTCGCGGGGCAGCCCAGCTTCTACGGCATCCTCGCCGCCGAGGACGCCGGCATGGTAGTGGCGCCGCACTGGGAGAGCTGGAAGCCCGAGCAGGCCGATCTCGATCGCGTGGGCGCCCTGCCGGGGATCCAGCGCGCGCTGGCCCTCTACCGCGTGGGCCTCGACAACGAGGCGATGCGCGAATGGGTGTGGGCGATCCGCGGGCTCGACGACAAGGGCCTCATCGCCGCCGCCGAGATCGCGCGCCTCGCCAACGTGACGGACCGCGCCATCAACACGGCCGAGAAGACGATGCAGCTGCACGATTTCGCGCAGCGCTTCCCCACGCCGCATCGAGACGCGCTCACCAATGCGGCGCACCAGCAGGACCTCGACGAAGCGCTCGTGTACGGGATCATCCGCCAGGAAAGCCGCTTCATGCCTGAGGCGCGCTCGCGGGCGGGAGCCACCGGGCTCATGCAGCTGATGCCCTCGACGGCACGCTGGGTCGCGCGCCAGACGTCGGTCGCGTACCGGCCGGGCATGCTCCTCGTGCCGGAGACCAACCTGCAGATGGGCACCTACTACTTCAAGCGCGTGCTCGACGACCTCGCGAGCCCCGTGCTCGCCATCGCCGCCTACAACGCCGGGCCCGGGCGCGCGCGCCGCTGGCGCGACGATCATCCGCTCGAGGGCGCGGTCTACATCGAGACGATCCCGTTCAACGAGACGCGCGACTACGTGAAGAAGGTCTTCACCAACGCGTGGTACTACCGCCATCGGCTCACGGGCAAGACCGCGAGCATGCACGAGCTCGTGGGCACGGTGCCCGGCGGCTCGGACTCCTCGGTCGCTTCCAACATTCCCTAGCGCATGGACACCGCGCGCATCTGCATCGTCGGCGGCAGCGGATTCGTCGGCCGCTCGATCGCGGCGCAGGCCGCCGGGCGCGGCATGCTCGTGCGCGTCGTCACGCGCCGCGCGGCGCACGCGCGGCCCCTGCTCGTGCTTCCCACAATCGAGATCGCCGAAGCGCGTTCCTACGACGAGGCCACGCTCGCGGAGCATTTCCGGGGCATGGACGCGGTCGTGAACCTCGTTGGCATCCTGCACGAAGGCGGCGGCGCGACCTTCCAGTCGGTGCACGCTGAGCTTCCGGGAATAGTCGCGCGCGCCTGCCGCGCCGCGGGCGTGAAGCGCCTGCTGCACATGAGCGCGCTGGGCGCATCGCCTGCCGGCCCCAGCGCCTACCAGCGATCGAAGGCCGCGGGCGAAGAAGCGGTGCGCGCTTCGGGCGAGGCGATCGCGTTCACGATCTTCCGTCCCTCGGTGATCTTCGGCGAGCACGACGCGTTCCTCAACATGTTCGCGCGCCTCGTGCGCCTCGCGCCCGTGATCCCGCTCGCCGCCGCGCAGTCGCGCTTGCAGCCCATCTGGGTCGAAGACGTCGCGCGCTGCTTCGTGCAAAGCCTCGACGATCCCCGCACCTTCGGGCAGGCCTACGACCTGTGCGGGCCGCGCTCGTACGCCCTGGACGAGCTGATCGGATTCGTCGGGCGCATCCTCGGAAGAAAGCCCGCGATCGTGCCGCTTCCCGGTGCGCTCGCTTACCTCCAGGCACTCGCGCTCGAGCACCTTCCGGGAAAGATGATGACGCGCGACAACCTGCGCTCGCTCAGCGTGGACAACGTGTCCCGCGAGCCTTTCCCCGCCGTGTTCGGGTTCAAGCCCGCGGCCCTCGAGGCGATCGTGCCGTCGTACCTCGCGCGCCGATGAAGACGTACCGCGTCGGCGGCTCGGTGCGCGACGAGCTGCTGGGCCTCGCGGTGCAGGACCACGACCACGTGGTGGTCGGCGCCGATCCCGCGCGCATGGCCGCGCTGGGCTTCCGTCCCGTGGGCGCCGACTTTCCCGTGTTCCTGCATCCGGAGACGAACGAGGAGTACGCGCTCGCCCGCACCGAACGCAAGACCGCGCCCGGCTACAAGGGCTTCGTGTTCCATGCCGACGCGAACGTCACCCTCGAGGAGGACCTCAGGCGCCGCGACCTCACCATCAACGCCATGGCGCGCGACGAGGACGGCACGCTCGTGGATCCCTACGGGGGCGAGAAGGACCTGCGCGCGGGCGTCCTTCGCCACGTGAGCGAAGCCTTCGCCGAAGACCCGGTGCGGATCCTGCGCGTGGCACGCTTCGCGGCGCGCTTCGGTTTCTCCATCGCGCCCGAGACGCTCGCGCTCATGAAGCGCATGGTGCAGTCGGGCGAGGCCGACGCGCTCGTCCCCGAGCGGGTGTGGCAGGAGCTTTCGCGCGGGCTCATGGAGAAGGCGCCGTCGAGGATGCTCGCGGTCCTGCGCGAATGCGGGGCGCTCGCGCGCGTGCTGCCCGAAGTCGATCGCGCGGGCAACGCGGAGCGCCTCGCGGCGCGCCTCGACGCCGCCGCCTCGCGCGGCTGCCCTCTTGCGGTTCGCTTCGCCCTGCTCGTGCTCGACCTGCCGGTCGATGGCGTCGCCACGCTCTCGGCGCGCGTGAACGCGCCCAACGACTGCCGCGAGCTTGCGCGTCTTTGCGTGCAGGAGGGCCGTGCGATCCGCAGCCCGGGCAATGCGGATTCGATGTTGTCGCTCCTGGAGCGCAGCGATGCCTTGCGGCGCCCCGATCGCTTCGAGCGAGTGATCGACGTC
>DATJVS010000048.1:0-9096 GCA_035501715.1 Usitatibacter sp. | reverse complement strand
CACGAAGCTGGTGATGCAGGTGCACGACGAGCTGGTGCTCGAGGTCCCCGAGGGCGAGCTCGCTCGCGTGAAGGGCAACGTCGAGAAATTGATGATGGGCGTGGCGAAGCTGGATGTTCCCCTCGTAGTCGAAGCGGGCGTCGGCGACAACTGGGAAAAGGCGCACTGAGACAGCTTCATGTAGCATCATGAAATGTCAAGTCGGAGGTGCCCATGACCCGCCCGCTCGCCAAGTTTGCGACCCAGGCCGACCCCGAGGTCCTCGATGAAGTGCGCGCGATCGCCGCGAAGGAAGGCAAGCAGCTCCAGAGCGTGATCGACGAGGCGCTGCGCGATTTCGTGGACAAGCGCCGGCGCGGCAAGCCGCGCCCCGAGGTGCTGACCGCCTTCGGCGAGAGCCTCGCGGAGTACGACGCCCTGTATCGGAAGCTGGCCAAGTGACGGTCTACCTGACGCCGCTGGAAGTCATGGTCATGCACGGGGCACTGATGGAGCGATACGGAGGCAAGCCCGGGCTTCGCGACGCCGGTGCGCTCGAGTCGGCGTTGTTCCGGCCCCAGAGCGGCTACTACGAGGATCTCGTCTGGGAGGCGGCGGGATTGTTCGAGAGCCTCGCCATGAATCATCCCTTCGTCGACGGCAACAAGAGAATCGCATTCGCCGCCGTCGACGTATTCCTGCGGGTCAATGGATTGCGGATTCGCTCGAGGCCGGAGTCCGCGTTCAAGTGGATGGCGGGCCATCTCGATTCGCATACCTTCAACATCTCGAATATCGAGCCGTGGCTTCGCAAGCACATCGAGGCGTTGAGATGAATCCCTGCGAAGCCGCCGCGAGGCGCCTCGCCGCGGGCGAGCTCGTCGCCTTTCCCACGGAGACCGTGTATGGCCTCGGTGCAGATGCCGCGAATCCCATCGCCGTCGGAAAGATCTTCGCGCTGAAGGGCCGGCCCGCGAACCACCCGGTGATCGTGCACGTGACGGGAATCGAGGCGATGCGCGCGTGGGGACACGACCTGCCCAACGCCGCCTTCGCCCTCGCGGAGAAATTCTGGCCGGGGCCGCTCACGATGATCGTGAAGCGCGCGAGCCGCGTGCCGATGATCGTGACCGGGGGCCAGGAGAGCGTGGGCCTTCGCTGCCCGTCGCATCCGATGGCGCAGGAGCTGCTGCGCGAGTTCGCGCGCGTGGGCAGCGGCGCCATCGCCGCGCCCTCGGCCAACCGCTTCGGCCACGTGAGCCCCACCACTGCCCAGCACGTGCGCGAGGAGTTCGGCCCGAGCCTTCCGATCCTCGACGGCGGCGCGTGCGAAGTCGGCCTCGAATCGACGATCGTGGATCTTTCGCGCGGCGCGCCGGTGCTGCTTCGTCCCGGGGCGATCACGCGTGCGCAGATCGAGCGCGCCCTGGGCGAAAAGCTCCGCGATCGCGACGAGCACGCGCCGCGCGTCTCGGGCACGCTGGCCGCGCACTACGCGCCCCAGACGGCGCTCACGGTCATGAGCCCCGCGAGCCTCGAAGCCGACGTGCGAAATTCCCGCAACGTCGCGGTACTCGCGCTGCGCGATCCTCCGGCCGGATCGATGGCGCTATTCTGGATCGCCGCGACCGCCGATCCAACGGGCTACGCGCACGACCTGTACGCCAACCTTCGAAAGCTCGACGACGCGGGCGCCAAGCGCATCCTCGTGGAGGCGCCGCCGCCCGACCCGGAGTGGGAAGCGGTGAACGATCGCCTCGCGCGCGCGGCCGCGGGCTCGGCGATCGACGATGAACCTTGAGTCCTAAGCCAGGGCGTCCTGGCGCGACGGTGTCCCGTCCACGGTGATGCCCTCGACCTCGCCCTTGGCGCCCAGCACGTGCTCCTCGAAGCGCGCAGCGCCTTTCGAATCCACGGTGAGGACGGTGGAAGAGCGCGTGCCGTAGTCGGCGCCGGTGATGAGCGAATGCGCGAGGCGCCGCTCCCAGTCGATGCCCACGCCGGTGCGCGGCAGTTGCGTGTCGTCAACGAACGAGCGGTCGGCCAGCAGCTCGAAGAGCTGCGGCGTGGGATCTTCGTCGCGCAGCGCTTCGCGCATCCTGGCGCGGCCCTTCACGACCTTGGGCCACGGCTCGTTCAGCAGGTTGTTCGAAAGCCCGTGCACGCCGGGCTCGATCTCGCGCGCCTTGTCCTCGCGGCTGGAGTAGTACCAGAGCGTCTCGCCGTCGCCGAGGACCAGGTTGAAGCCGTTGTATTCGCCCGCGTGCGGCGCAAGCCGCGCGAGGTACGTGGGCGGTGTCTCTCCGCCCAGCAGGAATTCGGAGACCAGCGTGCCGCGCGATCGTGCGGTGGCGCGGCGCTCCGACGGATCGCGGAAGTTGGTGACCGCGGCGAAGCGCCCGCCGCGCGTGATGCCCATCCAGGTGCCGCCGGCTTCGAGGTCGCGCCCCGCGAGCAGCTCCGGGTGGTCTTCCCACCAGTGCGCGGGCTGTGTCGGGCGGTCGCGCCACTCGTCGCGATTGGCCGCCACCGCGAGCGGCAGGTCCGCCCGCGCCTTCCACGCAAGGATGATGAGGCACATCGGAGGGCGGTCCTAGGCTTCGCCCTTGAGCTTGGAGAGGAGCTCGGCGTATCGCGCGTTGTCGAACGGCGTCATCTCGGTCACCATCCGGCTCATCTCGACCCGGAGCGCCGAGGCGATCGCCTGCAGGGCCTGCGACTTGGAATAGCCCTCGGACATCAGGCGGTCGAGCGTGGCCTTCGTCTCGGGCGGGTCCCCCGTGGCGATCTGGTTCATCACGGTGTCGAGGACAGCGTCAACGACGGTCTTGTCGTTCATGTGCGCCTCCGGCCTTAGCTGGAACCCCTATTCTGACACGACGGGCTTCAGCTCATGTGGTTGGGCAGCCACGACACGAGGCCGGGGAAGAAGTAGAGCAGGCCCACCGCGATCACCATCAGCAGGAACAGCGGGAAGGCCACCTTCGCGATCCACGTGATGTCGCGCTTCGTCATGCCCTGCAGCACGAAGAGGTTGAAGCCGACGGGCGGCGTGATCTGCGCCATCTCCACCACGAGCACGATGAAGATGCCGAACCACACCAGGTCGATGTTCGCCCTCACGATGGTGGGAAGGATCACGCCCATGGTGAGCACCACCATGGAGATGCCGTCGAGGAAGCAACCGAGGATCACGTAGAAGACCATCAGCCAGAAGAGCAGCCAGAACTGCGAGAGGCCCAGCCCCGTGATGAACTCGGCGAGCTTGCGCGGCAGGCCGATGTAGCCCATGGAGAGCGTGAGGAACGAAGCGCCCGCGAGGATCAGCGCGATCATGCAGTAAAGGCGCGTGGCCCCCATGATGCTCGTCACGAACACATTCCAGCTCATGGAGCCCTGGATCCACGACAGGGCCAGCGCGCCCACCACGCCCAGCGCCGCGGCCTCGGTGGCGGTGGCGATGCCCACGTAGATGGAGCCCAGCACGATCGCGATGAGGGCCACCACGGGGATCAGGTGGCGCGAGGCGTAGAGCTTCTCGCGGAAGGTCATCGCCGAGTCGGGCGCGGGGATGCGGTCCGGATGCAGGAGCGACCACGCGATGGTGTAGCTCATGAACAGGCCCGCCAGCAGCAGCCCCGGGATCACGCCGGCGATGAAGAGGCGCGTGATCGACACTTCCGCCGTGACGCCGTACACGATCATGATGATCGAGGGCGGGATGAGCAGGCCCAGCGTGCCGGCGCCCGCCAGCGTGCCGACTGTCATGTCGTCGGGATAGCCGCGCTTCTTCAGCTCCGGCAGCGTCATCTTGCCGATGGTGGCGCAGGTGGCCGCGCTCGAACCCGACACCGCGGCGAAGATGGTGCAGCCGATGATGTTCGTGTGCAGCAGCCGCCCGGGAATGCGCGAGAGCCACGGAGCGAGCCCCTTGAACATGTCCTCCGAAAGGCGCGTGCGGAACAGGATCTCGCCCATCCACACGAAGAGCGGCAGCGCCGTGAGGGTCCACGAGGACAGCGAGCCCCAGATCGTCACCGCCATCGCGTCGCCCACGGGGCGGCTCGTGAAGAGCTCCATGCCGAGCCACGCCACGCCGAGCAGCGACAGCCCGATCCAGAGGCCGCTCCCCAGCAGCACGAAGAGCAGGACGATCAGCAGGACCGTGATCGCGAGGTCCACGGTCTACTCGATCGCTTTCAGTTCGTCGGGCGCCTCGGCGAGCTTGCGCTTGCGGATGAGCAGCACGAAGTCGTCCACCATCGCGACCAGCAGCACGATGGCGCCCACCGCCATGGCGATCTGCGGGATCCACAGCGGCGTCGCGTCGTTGCCCTGGGAGATGTCGTTGTACACGTGCGACTGCCACGCGAGGCGCACGCTGAACCAGGCGAGCACGGCGCAGAAGAAAGTCCCGGCGGCGTGGCTCCAGAGGTCGAGGGGGCGCTTCAGCTTCCCGCCGAAGCGCTCGAGGAAGAGCATCACGCGGATGTGCTCGCCGCGCTTCAACGTGTGCGCGAGCGCGAGGAAGCCGCTCGCCGCCATGCAGTAGCCCGCGTACGCGTCCGAGCCGCGCAGGTTGAATCCCACGAGGCGGCCCACGACGCTCGCGAGCACCATGGCGAGGATGCCCGCCATGAAAAACGCCGCGAGGTATCCCGCGGCGTCGTAGAGGCGGTCGAGCAGGCGCCTCATCTACTTGCGGTACGCATCGACGATCGCCTGGCCGTCGGCGCCGGCGGTCTTGAGCCACTCGCCGGTCATCGTCTCGCCGATCTTCTTGAACTCGCCCTTCAATTGCGTCGAGGGGGGCGCGACGAGCATGCCGTTCTTCCCGAGCTGCTCGAGGTACCAGGTGTTCTTCTCCTCGGAGGTCTTCCAGCCGCGCGCCTCGGCGTCGGCTGCCGCCTTGAGCACCGCGCCCTGGGTGGCCTTGTCCAGCGCGTCGAAGGCCGACTTGTTCACGAAGACGATGTTCTTCGGGAGCCACGCCTGCGTGTCGTAGTAGTACTTCACGACTTCCCACGCCTTGGTGTCGTAGCCCGTGGCGCCCGAGGTGATGTTCGCGTTCACCGCGCCCGTGGCGAAGGCCTGCGCGAGCTCGGCCACCTGGATCGTCACGGGCTGCGCGCCGGCGAGCTCGGCGATGCGCGAGGTGTACGGGTTGTACGTGCGCATCTTGAGGCCCTTCATGTCGGCGATGGAGGCGAGCGGCTTGCTCGAGTAGATGCCCTGCGGCGGCCACGGCACCGAGAAGAGCACCATCATCCCCTGCTTGGCGAAGCGCTCCTCGATGGGCTTGCGCGAGGCTTTCCAGAGCTTCGCGGCATCGGCGTAGCTCGTGGCGAGGAAGGGGACGGAATCGACGCCGAAGACGGGATCCTCGTTGGAGTAGCCCGAGATGAGGATCTCGCCGATCTGCGCCTGGTTGCCCTGCACCGCGCGCTTGATCTCCGGCGCCTTGAACAGCGACGCGTTGGCGTGCAGGGTGATCTTGAGCTTGCCGCCCGTGGCCTTGTCCACGTCGGCGATGAACTGCGCGATGTTCTCCGTGTGGAAGTTGGTGGCGGGATACGGCGTGGGCATGTCCCACTTGGTCTGCGAGAAAGCAGCGGTGGATGCAAGCGCGACGGCGGCGGCGATCGCCTGGATGGCTCTCATGGATTCCTCCCTGGGGTGTCGGGCCAAGCTAGCAAACAGCCGGGTGCGTGTCAAAATGGGGAGTGACTCGGGCAAGAAAGAATATCCGCAGATGAACGCCGATGAACGCAGATAGAACCCTTCAGTGCTGGATCCCGGCCATCGTGGCCGCGGCGCTCATCGCGACCGTGGCGTCGGCGCACGAGCACGGGGAGACCTGGGCGCTCGCCAACGAGTATCCGGCGACGAGCCTGCCGGGCGAGGGGGACGAGGAATTCGCCAAGCTCGTAGCCGACGAGACTCACGGGCGCGTCTCCATCGTGACCATGCCGGACGCCCGCATGGGGTACAAGTCGCGCGACCAGCTGAAGGCGGTGGCCGACGGCAAGGTCGCCATGGCCGATACCTTCGGCGGCGCGATCTCGGAGGCCGAGCCCGTCTTCGCGCTCGCGTCGCTCCCGTTCATCGCGCCCACGATCGCCGATGCGCGCGCCCTCTACGATGCCGCGCGCCCGTCCTACGAGGCGGCGTTCGAGCGGCACAACCAGAAGCTCCTCTACGCGACGCCGTGGCCGCCGTCGGGCCTGTGGACCAAGGCGCCAGCCGATACGCTCGAGGCCGTCGCGAAGCTCAAGATCCGCACCTACGACAAGACGGGCACCGACATCTTCACGCGCCTGGGCGCCAGGGCCTCCGTGGTCTCGTTCTCGGAGCTCACGCCCAAGCTCGCGAGCGGCGAGATCGACGCGGTGCTCTCCTCGGGCGACGGCGGCGCGGGCCGCAAGCTCTGGGAGCACCTGCCGCGCTTCACCGAGATCGACTACGCGATCCCGCTTTCCTTCACCACCGTGAACCTCGACCGCTGGAAGGCGCTCGACGACGCCGCGCGGGCGGGCGTGCTGAGGGCCGCGAAGGAAGTCGAGGCGCGCCAATGGAAGGCGCTGGAATCGCGCCTCGCGAAGAACTACGAGCGCATGAAGGCGCAGGGCATGACGATCGTCACCGGGATTTCACCGCAGCTCCGGCAGCGTCTTCGGGAGGAAGGCCGCGACGCCGCGCGCGACTGGGCCGAGCGCACCGGCCCCGAGGCGCGCGAGATCCTGGAGCGGCGCTGATGGCGCGCTGGCAATTCTGGATCGACCGCGGCGGCACGTTCACCGACATCGTGGCGCGCCGCCCCGACGGCGCCATCGCCACGCACAAGCTGCTTTCGGAAAATCCGGGCCGCTACCGCGACGCCGCCATCGCCGGCATCCGCGAGCTGCTGGGCGTGGATGCGAACGCCCCGATCCCCGTCGAGAAGATCGAGGCGGTGAAGATGGGCACCACGGTCGCGACCAACGCGCTGCTCGAGCGCAAGGGCGAGGCCACCGTGCTGTTCATCACACGCGGGTTCCGCGACCAGCTGCGCATCGCCTACCAGAATCGCCCGCGCATCTTCGACCGCCACATCGTCCTGCCCGAGCTGCTCTATCGCAAGGTGGTCGAGGTGGACGAGCGCATGGATGCGAAGGGCGGCACCGTGAAGGCGCTCGACGAAGCGCAGGTGAAGCGCGACCTGGCAGCCGCGCGCGCGGAAGGCTACCGGTCCATCGCCATCGTCTTCATGCACGGCTACCGCTACAGCGCCCACGAGGCGCGGGTCGCCGCGCTCGCGCGCGAGGCGGGCTTCGAGCAGGTCTCGGTCTCGCACGTGGTGTCCCCCCTCATGAAGATCGTTTCCCGCGGCGACACCACCGTGGTCGATGCGTACCTCTCGCCGATCCTGCGCCGCTACGTGGACCAGGTGGCGAGCGAGCTTCCCGGCGCGCGGCTCATGTTCATGCAGTCCAACGGCGGCTTGACGGACGCGCATCGCTTCCAGGGCAAGGACTCGATCCTCTCCGGCCCCGCGGGCGGCATCGTCGGCATGGTGCGCACGTCGGAAGCGGCGGGATTCGGCAAGGTGATCGGCTTCGACATGGGCGGCACGTCCACGGACGTTTCGCACTACGCCGGAGAGCTCGAGCGCGAGTTCGAGACGCAGGTGGCGGGCGTTCGCATGCGTGCGCCGATGATGTCGATCCACACGATCGCGGCGGGCGGCGGCTCGATCCTCTTCTTCGACGGCCAGCGCCAGCGCGTGGGCCCCGACTCCGCGGGCGCGAACCCCGGCCCCGCGAGCTATCGCCGCGGCGGGCCGCTCACAGTCACCGATTGCAACGTGATGCTGGGCAAGATCCAGCCCGCGTATTTCCCGAAGGTGTTCGGCCCCGGCGGCGCCGAGGCGCTCGACGGCGCGGTGGTGCGCGCGAAATTCGAGGAGCTTGCGCGGCGGATCGAGAAGGACGCGGGCCACGTGCAGACGCCCGAGTCCGTGGCCGAGGGCTACATCCGAATCGCCGTGGCCAACATGGCGAACGCGATCAAGTTCATCTCGGTGCAACGCGGGCACGACGTCACCGAATACACGCTTGCGTGCTTCGGCGGCGCGGGCGGCCAGCACGCCTGCCTCGTGGCCGACGAGCTCGGCATGAAGCGCGTGTACATCCACCCGCTGGCCGGCGTTCTTTCCGCCTATGGCATGGGCTTGGCGCAAGTGCGCGCGCTTCGCGAGGAGGCGGTCGAGAAGAAGCTCGAGGACGGCGCGCTTACCGAGATCGAGGAGAAGTGCGTGACGCTGGGCGAGCAGTGCGTGCACGAGCTCGCCGAGCAGGGCGCGGCCTTCGAGCGCCTGGAAAAGCGCGTGCACCTCAAGTACGACGGCACCGACACGTCGCTCCCGGTGCCGCTCGCGTCGATCCGCAGGATGCGCGAGGAATTCGAGAGCCTCTACCGCCACCGCTTCAGCTTCCTCATGCCCGATCGCGCGCTCGTGGCCGAAGCCGTTTCCGTCGAGGCGGTGGGCAAGTCCGACGCGGGCCCGGGACTGCTCCCCGCCGGCGCGGTATCGGCCTCGAAGCCCAAGGCGGTCGCCACGGTCGCGATGACCACCGGCGGCCGGCGCCACGACACGCCGGTGTACACGCGCGAGACTCTCGCCCCCGGCGCGCGCGTCGCGGGCCCGGCCATCATCGCCGAGCGGAACGCCACGACGATCGTCGAGCCCGAATGGGAAGCGCGCATCACGGAGCTCGACCACCTCGTGCTCGAGCGCGTGGTCGAGCGCAAGGCGAGCTATGCCCTGGGCACCAGGGCCGATCCGGTGATGCTGGAGGTCTTCAACAACCTCTTCATGTCAATCGCCGAGCAGATGGGCGTGCGCCTCGCGCAGACGGCGTACTCCGTGAACATCAAGGAGCGGCTCGACTTTTCCTGCGCGCTCTTCGACGCCGAGGGCAATCTCATCGCCAACGCGCCGCACATGCCCGTGCACCTGGGCTCCATGGGCGAGAGCGTGAAGACTGTCGTGCGCAAGAACCTCGGGAAGATGAAGCCCGGCGACGTGTACGTGCTGAACGATCCGTACAACGGCGGCACGCACCTGCCGGACGTGAC
>DATJVS010000047.1:0-4293 GCA_035501715.1 Usitatibacter sp. | reverse complement strand
GACAGGTATCGACAGGAACACGAAGGGTTTCATCGGACCTCCCGAGGCGTCGCCGAAGACCGGCAGAGCCTAGCAGCTACCGCCCGGGCGGCGGGTGACCGTCGGTTACCGACCCGAAGCGGCTTAGGATGGGCGTACATGGACCTTCTCGATCTCCTTGCCCGCTGGGACGTCGCTCTCGTTTTCGGGGCGGCGCTCCTGGAGCAGGCCGGAATTCCCGTTGCGGCCGGGCCGATCCTCGTGGCGGCGGGCGCACTCGCGCGCACCGGCGGCCTTCGCCCCGAGATGGTGCTGCTCTCCGCGATTGTCGCGTGCCTGATCTCCGATCACGCGTGGTTCGTCGCCGGGCGGCGCTACGGACGGGGCCTGCTCTCGGGCCTGTGCCGCATCTCGATTTCTCCGGACACTTGCGTGCAGAAGACCGACGATCTCATCGCGCGCCATGGTGCACCCCTGCTGCTGATCGCGAAATTCATCCCGGGCGTCTCGGCGGTCTCGATTCCCACGGCGTCGGCCATGGGCCTTCCCTATGGGCGCTTCGTCCTGTACGACGGCGCGGGCTGCGTGATCTGGAGCGGCGTGTATATCGGTGCCGGGATGTTGTTCAGCACGGAAGTGCGGCGCCTCCTGGATGCGATGGCGCAGGTCGGCGGCGTGTCCCTGCTCGTGTTGCTCCTGCTCTTCGCGACGTACATCGGGCTCAAGTTCGCGCAACGCCGCCGATTGCGGCGCCTCTACCACCTGGTGCGCATTGCCCCCGCCGAGCTCGCGGAAATGCTCTCGCAGGCCGACGACCTGTTGATCCTCGATGCGCGATCGCAGCTCGCTCGCGTCGAGGATCCGCGCACGTTGCCCTCGTCGATCGCGTTCGGCCTCGAGGATCACTTCGATATCCTGCCCGACGAGGCCACGCGCAAATTGATCGTGACGTTCTGCACGTGCCCGAACGAGGCGGCAGCGGCGTTGCTGGCCGAACGGCTGCTGAAGGCCGGCTACGAGCGCGTCAGGGTGCTCACCGGAGGAACACAGGCCGTCGATCTCCTCGCGGCCTGATGAGTCAAGCCTCCGGTCGCGCGCCGCGTGTCGCTCCAGCGGACGCCGCCACGACGCAAAGCACCGCGAGCCATTGCGTCCAATGCAGCGACTCGCGCAGGACGACGAGGCCGGCGAGCGCCGCCATCGCAGGCTCGAGGCTCATGAGAATGCCGAATACGCGAGGCGGCATCTTGCGCAGGGCTTCAAGTTCCACCGAGTACGGGATCACCGACGACAAGAGCGCGACGCCGAGCCCCGAGATCACGACCCAGGGTTGGATGAGCGCCGCTCCGCTTTCGGCGGCGCCAAACGGCACCGCGACGAGCGCTGCGGCGGCCATTCCGATGGCAAGGCCGTTGCCGCCCGTGGTGTGGCGACCCAGGGCGGCGCCCAGCAGGATATACGCGCCCCAGCAAGTACCCGCCGCGAAGGCGAAGAGAAAGCCGACCCGGTTGAGATCGCCGCGTCCCTCCGTCAGCAGGAGCACGCCAGCCGCCGCCAGCAAGGCCCAGAAGATATCGAGCCATCGCCTGGATCCGGCCAACGCGACCGCGAGCGGCCCGAGGAACTCGATCGTGACCGCGATCCCCAACGGAATTCGCTCGAGGGCGAGGTAGAAGCACAGGTTCATCGATCCCAGGATCACGCCGTAGGCGATGACGACAGTCCATGCGGGGCGCGTCATGCGCAGCGACGGCCGCCACCACAGCATCAACAACGTCGCCGCGAAGCAGAGTCGCAACGCGACCACGCCGAAGGGGCCGACCGTGCCGAACAATTGCTTCGCCAACGCCGAGCCCACCTGGACGCTCACGATGCCGATCAGCACCAGCGCCGTTGGCGGGATTGCGCCGAAGGTGCGAATCGAGGCCACGCTATCGGGGCGTGATGCGGCCCTGGAGCTTCGCGGGCGCCTTCCCCGCGGTCCACATCCAGCAGTAGCCCTCGGTGGATTTCGGGACGAAGGTGCCGTGGCCGGCCTTCACGGAGTCCTTCTTCACGGGGAAGAAGACCTTCGGCTCGTGGTGGTAGTGGATGTTGAAATCCACGGGCACGTCGGACTTCCATTCGTAGGCGCGCTTCTCGCCGGCCTTCAACGTCATGCATTCCTCGTGGACGTCGCTTGCGGGCAGCGTCACCGCGATGTCGCGAGGGCCCGAGTCTTCGGCGAGGGCGGGCAGGGCGAGGGCGAGCGCTGCCGGCAGGATCAATCGCTTCATGGACTTATGCTAGCATTGGCTCCATGAATCGCTGGACCGCTTACTTCTTCTGGTTCTTCTATCTCACGCCGCTGGCGGTCGAGAGGATTTGAGCCGAGACGCAAACCGAATCCAAACGAAAACCGCCAGCCCGAAACTGGCGGTTTTTTAATTTCATGACCCACTACCGCACCGACGACGTTCGCATCGAGCAGGGAGACGAGCTTCTCGCTCCCATGCAGGTGATGCGCGACCTTCCCGCCACCGAAAGGAGCGAGATGGCGACGTTCGAGGGGCGCAAGGCCGTGCACGACATCCTGCGCGGCGCCGACGATCGGCTGCTCGTCGTGGTGGGACCGTGCTCGATCCACGACTACCAGGCCGCGCTCGACTACGCCACGCGCCTCGCGGCCGAACGCGATCGCCTGAAACACGACCTCGCTATCGTGATGCGCGTGTACTTCGAGAAGCCACGCACGACGGTCGGATGGAAGGGCTTCATCAACGACCCGCACCTGGACGAGACCTTCGACATCAACGAAGGCATCCGCCTCGCGAGGAAGCTGCTTCGCGAGATCAACGAGGCGGGCGTGCCGTGCGCGACCGAGTTCCTCGACCTCATCTCGCCGCAGTACATCGCCGACCTCATCGCCTGGGGCGCGATCGGCGCGCGCACGACCGAATCGCAGTCGCACCGCCAGCTCGCCTCGGGGCTTTCCTGCCCGGTCGGGTTCAAGAACGGCACCGACGGCAACATCCGGATCGCGGTCGATGCGATCAAGGCGGCCGCCGCGCGCCACCACTTCATCTCGGTCACGAAATCCGGGCACGTCGCGGTGTTCAAGACCGCGGGCAACGAGGACTGCCACGTGATCCTGCGCGGCGGGAAGGCCCCGAACTACGACCACGCGAGCGTCGATGCCGCATGCAGGGAGCTCGCGGCCGCGGGCCTCGCGCAGCGGCTCATGGTGGATTTCTCGCACGCCAACTCCAACAAGGATTACCGCAGGCAGATGGATGTCTGCGCCGATGTCGCGCGCCAGCTTTCGGAAGGCGAGCGCCGCATCGTGGGCGTGATGGTTGAAAGCCACATCAACGCCGGGCGCCAGGACCTGGCCCCCGGGAAACCGCTCGAGTACGGCGTGTCGATCACCGACGCGTGCCTCGGGTGGCCCGAAACCGTGAAGCTGCTCGACACGCTCGCCGAGGCCGTGCGCAAGCGCCGGGTGGCACCGCAAGACCAGGACTGAGAGCCGACGATGAACACCGAGAAGAAGCCGATGCCCGTGGTGGGCCGCACCGACGACCTTCGCATCAGCGCGGTGCGCGCGCTGATCGCGCCGCAGCTGCTGCTGGAAGAGCTGCCGGTCGATGCCGCCGCCCTTGCCACCGTCACCAACGCGCGGCAGGCCGTTCACCGCATCCTGCATGGCGCCGACGATCGCCTCGTCGCCGTCGTGGGGCCGTGCTCGATCCACGACTCGGGCGCCGCGCTCGAATACGCGGCGAAGCTTCGCGACGCGGCGGCCCGGCACGCGGCCGATCTTTTCATCGTGATGCGCGTCTATTTCGAGAAGCCCCGCACGACCGTGGGATGGAAGGGCTTCATCAACGATCCCCACCTCGACGGCAGCTTCGCCATCAACCAGGGATTGAAGCTCGCGAGGAAGCTGCTGCTCGACATCAACCGCATGGGCCTTCCCGCGGGCACCGAGTTCCTGGACCTCCTTTCGCCGCAGTACATCTCCGACCTCATCGCGTGGGGCGCGATCGGCGCGCGCACGACAGAATCGCAGACGCACCGGCAGCTCGCCTCGGGCCTGTCGTGCCCCGTGGGATTCAAGAACGGCACCGACGGATCGATCAAGGTCGCGGTCGATGCGCTGCGCGCCGCGGCCGCGCCGCATGCGTTCATGGGGATGACCAAGACCGGGCAGGCGGCGATCTTCGAGACCGTGGGCAACGAGGACTGCCACGTGATCCTGCGCGGCGGCAAGGCGCCCAACTACGACGCGGCGAGCGTCGCGGCGGCGGCGAAGGAGCTCGCGGGCGCGGGCCT
>DATJVS010000046.1:0-20840 GCA_035501715.1 Usitatibacter sp. | reverse complement strand
GGCCTCGACGACGGCACGGATGCCGGCCTCGGTGATCTCGTCCTCGGCGTGGACGATGTTCAGCACGTACGAGACTTCGCGCTGCACGTCGCCGTTGTCCGGCTTCCATTGCCCGTACGCCTGCCACGCCGTGAAACCCTTTGGAAATCGCGGCGTCACCACCTCCCAGAGGAAGGCGGACCATTCCTTGAGGCTCACCGTTCCGCCGGGCTTCGTGGTTCCGAAGTACAGCAGGTCGCTCACGGCCTGTTCGCGCCCGGCCGGGCAATGCGAAGCGGGCGCCATCGAGGGAATCGCCGCGCAACCGGCGAGGAGCGCCGCGAAGGCGAACGCGATGAAAGGCGGGATGCGCGGCACGCGGCCATTCTACCCGTCGTATGCTTGCGCCATGGACCTCGTGGCGAACCCGGCGATCAGGGCGGCGCTGGCCTGCGGACTCGCGGCCGCCGCCTGCGCGCAGGCGGCGATCGTCGAGGACAAGTTCATGCTTCCCGTGAAGGTGACGGACAGCCATGACAACGAGGTCCAGCACTCGATCATGGTCACGACGTTCTACGACAGCGACACGCCGGCGCCGCGGCCCGTGGTCGTCATCAACCATGGCCGCGCGGCCAACGCCATGGACCGCTCGAAGCTCGGGCGCGCCCAATACTCAGTCGCGTCGAAGTGGCTCGCGTCCATGGGCTTCTTCGTGGCGGTGCCCACGCGCATCGGATACGGAGTGACCGGCGGACCCGACATCGAGGACACGGGAGACTGCTCGCACAAGTACTATCCGCCCGGCTACGTCGCGGCGGCCTCGCAAACCCTCCAGGTGCTAGACCGCGTCCGCGCGCGCGATGATGTGGACCGCACGCGCGCCATCGTCTGGGGACAATCCTTCGGCGGGGCCACGGCCATCACGCTCGCCGCGATGAATCCGCCCAACGTGCAGCTCGCCGTGAATTTCGCGGGCGGCGGAGGAGGAGACCCCGTGGGGCGGCCGCAGAATCCGTGCGCGCAGCCGATGCTCAAGAAGCTCTTCGCCGACTACGGGAAGACGTCGCGCATCCCCACGCTCTGGATCTACACCGAGAACGACATGTACTTCGGGCCGAAGCTTCCGAAGGTGTGGTTCGACGCGTTCGTCGCCGAGGGCGGCAAGGGGGAATACACGCGCTTCCCGCCCGACGGCGAGAACGGGCACTCGCTGTTCACGCACGCGCCGGAAAAATGGCAGCCGCGCGTGCTGGAGTTCCTGCGCGCGAACGGCTACCCCAACCTGCCTACAAGGTGATCTGCACCGACAGGTAGGGCCCGTCCTGGTCCTTCTTGCCCGCGATGGACCCGAGGCTCGTGTAGGCGCCCGTGATCGCGACGTTGCGCGCCGGGAACCAGGCGAGGAAGACATCGCCGAACGCATCTTCCCGGAACGCCGAGAGGTTGTCGGGCTTCCAGCGGTTCTCGATGCCCAGCGCGAGATGGTCCGTGAGCAGCACGGCGAGCGAGGCCTCGGGCTCGATCCTGCGCGAATCGCCCTTGTCGCCGCCGAACCCGAGCAATCCCATCTGGTTCGCGCGCGTGGCGCGCAGCGTGAGGTTGGCGAGGACGTTGCGGCCCATGAAGCCCGCGAGCCAGACCTTCGTGGCGGCCACGTAGAAATCGGTGTCGCTGCCGCTCTTCGCGCCGATGGCCGAGGGAATCGCCATCGTCGTGTTGCGCTTGTACTGGGCGCCCAGCGCGACCTGCGGCCACGGCGAGTCCTGGTCGTAGACCGCGTCGCCGAAGAGGCGCACTTTCGCCCCGACGATGTCCATCTTCAGCCTGAGCCCCGGAATAACGGACCCCGCATCGAAGTCCTGCTTCGCGTAGGAGAGCTCCACGCGATCGAAGATCCCCACCGCTGCGCCATATGCCCCCAGGTCGAAATCGCCGGTATGCACGCCCGTATAGAACGCCGAGCCGCCCACCTGGTCGCGCGTGCCGTAGCCCGCGATGAGCGCCCAGGGCACCACGCCTCCGCCGCCCTGGCCCTCGACCTGCTGCGCCCCGCCCGTGGCGAGCAGGCGATCGCCCGCCGATGCCGGGCCCGCGGCGAGGATCAACGCGGCGATCGCGGCACCCGTCCAGGTCCTCACGCGATCAGCCCGTCACGATGTCGCGCTTCATCGGCGCGAGGATGCGCAGCAGCTCGTTCTTCTCGGCCTGCCCCACGCCGTTGTGGTCGAGCGCATCGCGAAGGAACTGCACCAGCAGGTCCATCTCGGACTCGGTGATCCTGAGCGGCCCGTGCACCTTGTCCATCGGATCGCCCGTGTACTTGCAGCCGCCGCCGCCCAGCGAACAGATCTGCTCGACGATCATGTCCTTCACGTGCTGCAGCTTCACGTCCTTGAAGGAGCGCGACGTGCGCGGATCGGTCGCGGCGCGGTCGATCGTCTCCGCGACGACGCGCGTCACGACGGGCGGGCCGCCGAGGCGCTCGTAGAGCGTGGGCTTGGCGGCGGGATCCGGAGCCGCGCAGGCGGCGAGAAGCAGGAGCGGGACCCAAAGCGTGCGCATGCGCGGACTTTCCTTGTTGTTCGAACTTCGCCGAGCCTATGTAACCCGATCGCCGGGCGCAATTCTGTGAAATCGGTCACACCGATGCTATCCTTCGACTCGTGAGAGCGCCGCCCCTCTTCCTCGCGCTTGTCGGGCTGGCATGCGCCGCGCACGCCGCATCGCTCACGGTCACGGTCAGGGACGACAAGGGCAACCCCCTCGCGGATGCCGTCGTCTACGCGATGCCCAAGGTGAAGCCGCCCCCGGGCCCGCGCCGCGAGGCCGCCATCGAGCAGAGGAACAAGACCTTCATCCCGTTCGTCACCGCGATCCAGGTGGGCACCGCCGTGAGCTTCCCCAACCACGACACGGTGCGCCACCACGTCTATTCGTTCTCGCCGCCGAAGCAGTTCGAGATCAAGCTCTACGTGGGCACGCCCACCGCGCCCGTCGTGTTCGACAAGCCGGGTGAGGTCGTCCTCGGGTGCAACATCCACGACAAGATGCTCGCCTACCTCTACATCGTGGACACGCCGTGGTTCGCGAAGACCGATGCCGCGGGCGCGGCGTCGATCCCGGACTTGCCCGCGGGCGACTACGACCTGATGGCGTGGCACTACGCCCTGGCCACGCCGCCGCCGGGGCAGCCCCTGCACGTAGCGGCCGACAAGGCCACGGCCACGTTCGCGCTGCCGCTGCGCGCGATGCCCCCGCACCCGGCCGCCAAGCCCTAGCGCGCCGATGTTCGAGCGCCTCCAGGACCGCATCGTCGTCTTCGTCGCGGCGCTGCTCATCACGGTCGAGCTGCTGTCGTTCTTCTCGATCCGCTACGCGATCCAGGTCACCTCGCAGAACACGATGCGCGAGGAGCTCGCCACGGGCGCCAACGTCTTCAAGCGCCTGCTCGACCAGAACAGCCGCCAGCTCGTGGAGGCGACGAGCGTGCTCACGTACGACTTCGGGTTCCGCGAGGCCGTGGCCACGCGCGACCGCGAGACGATACTCTCGGCGCTCGCGAACCACGCCGCGCGCATCGGCGCGAGCGGAATGGCCGTGATCGGCCTGGACGGAACCGTCGAGGCCGACACGCTGGACGCGGCCGCCTCGGGCAAGCCCTTCGCGCACCGCGACCTCATCGAGCGCGCGACGCAGGTCGGGCGAACGTCGGGCATCCGCGTCGTGAAGGGCAAGGCCTTCCAGATCATCATCGTCCCGGTGCTCGCGCCGCTGCCGATCGCGTGGGTGTCCATCGTCTTCGTGATCGACGATTCCACGGCGCAGGACCTGCGGCGCCTCACCTCGGCGGAGGTCACTTTCCTGCAGCGTGGCCCGCCGGGCGCGCCGGTGATCCTCGCCACGACGCTGCCGCCGCTGCGGCGCAAGTCGCTCGAATCGGGGCTCGCGGGCGTGCTCGCGAATCCGGATTCCGCCACGGGCGCCACCATCCAGCTGCCCGACGACGAATACGAGGTGCTGCTGCAGCCGGTCGAAGGCACGGGGCCCGACGCCATCTACGCCCTGCTGCAGCGCTCGACCGCCGAGGGACAGCTAGCGAGCCTTCGCATCCAGGCGGCGCTCTTCTTCATCGCGGGACTCGCGGTGGCGACCACGCTGCTCGGCGCGATCCGGATCGCGCGCAGGATCACGCGCCCGGTGCAGGCCCTGGGCGCGGCGGTGCGCGAGATCGAGCGCGGCAACTATTCGGTGCGCACGGGCCTTACCGACCGCGACGAGATCGGCAGCCTCGCCCAGGCCTTCGACCGCATGGCCCAGGGACTGGCCGAGCGCGATCGCATGCGCGACGTGCTGGGCAAGGTCGCCTCCAACGAGGTCGTGACGCAGCTGCTCGACGGGCGCATCGAGCTGGGCGGCGAGGAGCGCCAGGTCACGGTGATGTTCATGGACATCCGCAACTTCACCACCGTCGTGGAGTCCCTGCCGCCGCAGCAGAGCCTGCAGATGCTCAATGCATTCCTCACCGTGGCGAGCGAGGTGATCGAGGCGCACGGCGGCGTGGTGGACAAGTATCTCGGCGACGGCGTGATGGCGCTCTTCGGCGCGCCGGTCACCCGGCCCGACGACGCCAACCGGGCGTTGGCGTGCGCGCTCGAAGTCCGCCGCCGCGTCGCGGCCCTGGGCCCGGTGCTCGACGCGAAAGGCCTTCCCCATCCGCAGCTGGGCATCGGGGTGAACACCTCGATGGTGATCGCGGGAAACATCGGCTCGCCCTCGCGGCTCAACTACACGGTGCTGGGCGACGGCGTGAACCTCGCTTCGCGCCTCGAGGGCCTCACGCGCCGCTACAACGTGCCCATCGTCATCGGCGAATCCACCCGCGACCTTGTCCCCGAGGTGATCTGCTGCGAGATCGACAAGGTGCGGGTGCGCGGGCGAAGCAACGCCGAACGTATCTTCGAGCCGCTGGGGCGCCGCGAGGAGCTGGACGCGGCCACCCTCGGGCGGCTCGATCGCTGGCACGCGGCCCTCGAGGACTTCCGCTCGCGCCGCTGGGACGCCGCCGAGGCTTCGATGCGCGAGCTCTCGGCCGCGCCCGATTACGCGCGCATCGTCGAGCTCTACGCGGGATACATCCGCCAGCTGCGCGAGAAGCCGCCGGGCCCGGACTGGGACGCGGCCTTCACGCTCTACGACAAGTAGCCGCTCAGGGCTTCTTCTTTTTCTTCGCCGCCGCGGGCGCGGCCTTGGGCGCCATCATGTTCCACGCCCACATCGCGGGATTGCCTTCCGGGCCGGGAGCGGGCTCCTCGCCATCACCGGGCTTGGCCGCGGCCATGCGCTCGCGGAATTTCTCGCCGCCCTTCAACATCGCGCGCTGGTACTGCAGAGACTTGATCGTGAGCTGCAGCATGTTGAGGTTGGCCTTGAGCCAATGCTCGACCACCTCGAGCTCCCCGATCTTCTTCTCGAGCTCCTTGGGGTCCAGCACCGGGAACATGAGCGACTGCAGCGGATAGGCGCCCGGGTTCACCATCTTCTGCCACATGTCGAACATGTCCTGCGGCGTGACGGGCTTCGTCATGGCGGTGCCTCGCGTGAGGGAACTGCCGCAGTCTAGCTCGAATGCCGGGCGATGAAGTCGCGGATGCGCGGGTAGATCACTTCGCGGTACTTGCGGCCGCTGAAGATGCCGTAGTGGCCCACGCCCTTCGCCTCGAAGTGCTGCTTGTCCTTCGCGGGAATGGCCTTGGTGAGGCCCTGGGCGGCCTCGGTCTGCCCGTTGCCGGAGATGTCGTCCAGCTCGCCTTCGATCGTGAAGAGCGCCGTGCCCTTGATCGCGTCGGGACGCACGCGCTCGCCCGCGACCACGAGCTTGCCCTGCGGCAGCAGGTGCTGCTGGAAGACGCGCTCCACGGTCTCGATGTAGTACTCGCCCGGAAGGTCCATCACGGCGTTGTACTCGTCGTAGAAGCGGCGATGCGATTCGGCGCCCTCGCCGTCGCCCGCGACCAGGTGGTGGTAGTAGTCCACGTGCGACTGCACGTGCCGGTCCGGGTTCATGGCGACGAATCCCGCGAACTGGAGGAACCCCGGATACACGCGGCGCATGAATCCCGGATAGCGCATCGGCACGCGCTGGATCACCTTCGCCTCGAACCAGGACAGCGGCCGTGTCTTCGCGAACGTGTTCACCGACGTGGGATTGCGGCGCGTGTCGATGGGCCCGCCCATCATGGTGAGCGTGCGGGGAACGTCCTCGCCCGCGGCCGACATGAGCGACACCGCGGCCATCACCGGCACCGTGGGCTGGCACACCGAGATCGCATGCGAGTCGCGGCCGACGAACCCGATGAACTCGCGCACGTACGCGACGTAATCGTCGAAGTGGAACGGCCCCACGGCGATGGGAACCTCCTTCGCATCGATCCAGTCCGTGATCCACACGTCGTGATCGACGATGAGCGCCTTCACCGTGTCGCGAAGCAGCGTGGCGAAGTGGCCCGAAAGCGGCGCGAACACCACCACGCGCGGCATCTCCGGCGCGCCGACCTTCTCGAAATGCAGGAGCCGGCAGAAGGGCTTCTCGACGTCGAAGACTTCCTTCACCTCGTAGAGGCGATCGCCGCACTGGACCGAATCGATGCCGAACGCGGGACGCTCGTAGCGCTGGGTGAGCCGCGTCATGAGGTCGAACGCGGCGGCGACGTTGCGGCTGCCGGGAAGATACGAGAGCGGGCTGTTGGGATGGCCGTAGAGCTCGTTGGCCACTTGAGCGAAGGCACGCCACGGCTCGAGGGCCGATCGCTGCCAGTCGTAGAGCTGGTAGAGCATCGCTTCCACTAGTTCTCGCCCCCCAAGGCGGCCGCGCCTTTCTCGATGTTGCGTTGCGTCATATTGTAAAGGTTTTCGCTCTCCATGGCTCATTGACGCGTAGCAAGACTTATAATCGCCGGGTGATGGACAAGAACGCCCCGGAAGGCGGGCTGCTCCCGCTTTTCCCCCCGATCGAGCCGTATGCGAGCGGCATGCTGGAGCTCGACGCGCCGCATCGAATGTATTACGAGCAGTCGGGAAATCCCCGCGGCGTGCCCGTGGTGTTCCTGCACGGAGGGCCCGGCGCGGGCTCCTCGGCGGTGCATCGCCAGTTCTTCGATCCCGCGTTCTATCGCATCGTCGTGCTCGACCAGCGCGGCGCCGGGCGATCCACGCCCCTGGGCTGCCTCGAGCGCAACACCACGCCGAAACTCGTCGAGGACCTCGAGAAACTCCGTTCGCACCTCGGAATCGACAAGTGGGCGGTGTTCGGCGGCTCGTGGGGCTCCACGCTCGCCCTCGCCTATGCCGAGCACCATCGCGAGCGCTGCCTCGCGCTCGTGTTGCGCGGCATCTTCCTTTGCCGCAAGAGCGAGATCGACTGGTTCCTCTACGGCCTGCAGCAGATCTTTCCGGAAGCGTGGCGCACGTTCTCGGGATACATCCCCGAGGCCGAGCGCGGCGACCTGTTGAATGCCTACCACAAGCGACTCACGCATCCCGACCCCGCGGTGCACATGCCCGCGGCGCGGTGCTGGAGCGTGTACGAGGGATCGTGCTCGACGCTGCTGCCCAATCCCGCGCTCGTGGCGGACTTCGCGAGCGACCGCGTGGCCCTCGGCCTCGCGCGCATCGAGGCGCACTACTTCGTGAACGACATCTTCCTGCCGGCGAACTTCCTGCTGGACAACGCGCCGCGATTGAGGGACATCCCCGGCATCATCGTGCAGGGCCGCTACGACATCGTCTGCCCGGCGGTCTCCGCCGACGACCTGCACCGCGCGTGGCCGCAGGCGCAGTACCACATCGTGGCCGACGCCGGGCACTCCGCATTCGAGCCGGGGATCCGCTCCCGGCTGATCGCCGCCACGCAGGAGCTGAAGGAAAAGCTCTAGCCCCGCTGGGCGCTCAGCATGCGCATGTCGCGGATGAATCCGCGAATGCGCGACTGCAGGTGCTCGCGCTGCTCCGGCGAGAGCGCGGCCGACACCTCCGCGATCATCCCGAAGAGGTTCTCCTCGCGCTCCCTCAGCTTGCCGCGGTACGCGGGATCGCGCCACGAGGGCGTGTCCACCAGCAGGCGATGCAGCCCGGCGATCATCTCCTCGCGCGAAGCGTGCGCGCGCACGAGCGCGAGCGTCTCGGACTGGCGGAACTTCCGGTCCGCGAGGCGCATGTCCGTGAGCTCCTCGTAGCGGGCCGCGTGGCGCGCGACGATGGCCTGCTGCTCGCCGGTGAGCGGGCCCACGAACTCCTCGAGATGCCCTGCGTACTGCTTCGCGCGGCGGGCCGCGCGCTCCTCGATCGATCCGTCGCCCGCATCGCGCACCATCTTCTCGTTGTCGCGCGCGAAGCGCTGCTCGAGCTGCCCGACCTGCTCGCCATCGAGGCGGCGCAGCAGGTCGGCGAGATCCGGGATCACGTGGTCGAGCGTGTGGTCGTAGTAGCCGCGAAGCGCCTTGTTGGCCGCGCGCGCCTCGTCCACCGAGATGCCGTCGGCGGCCTGCGCGAGCAGGCGCTCGCAGAATTGCCGGTACTTCGGGAGCTCCTGCGCGCGATGCCACGCGAAAGCCGCATCGACCCGCTCGCGCAGCCAGTCCTTCTGGTCGCTCGAAAGGTCCGTGTAGTCGCCCACCATCCATGCGAGCGCGGGCGGCGCCTTCGAGTACGCGAACGCCGCGTTCGAGTAGGCGAGCCGGCCCAGGCTGCACGCGCCGGCGAAAAGGCACGCGGCGAGGGCGAGCCCGATGCGTAGCGCGCGCCTCGTCACCACGGAATCGGCTTGCGGTCGCGGAAGAATTGGCCCGTGGGCCCGCTCGACGGAAGCAGCGAGAGCCACACCGCCGTGTCAGCGCCCTCTTCCACCGAGCGCGGAGCCTCGTCGCCGCCCATGTCGGTGCGCACCCAGCCCGGGCTCATGGAGTTCACGAGAATGCCGGAGCCCGCGACTTCCGCCGCGAGCGTTCGCGTGAGCGCGTTCAGCGCCGCCTTGGAGACGCGGTACGCGGGGCTGCCCTCGCCCATGGTCTCGAGCTGGCCCAGGCCGCTCGAGATGTTCACGATTCGCCCGTAGCGCAGCCTCTGCATGAGGGGCACCACCTCGCGGCACATGCGCATGGCGCCGAACAGGTTCGTCTCGAGCGTCTCGCGCCAGATGGAGGTGGACGAATCGATCACCTTCGCCTGGGTCTCCTCGGGATAGACGCCCGCGTTGTTCACGAGCACGCTGGGCGCGCCGTGCTGCTTTTCCACGTAGTCGACGAAGCGGCGGACGTTCTTGGTGTCGTTCACGTCGAGCACGTGGGCATCGGCGTTTCCGTCGCCTTTGAGCGACGCGAGCGCCGCATCGCACTTGGCACGGTCGCGCGCGCCCACGACCACGAAGAGGTCGGCCTTGAGCAGTTGCCGCGCGATCTCGAGGCCGAGTCCGCGGTTGCCACCGGTCACGATGGCGATTTTCCTGGCAGGCATTGGGGATTCCTTGGGATGCGTATCATAGCGGCATTACAGGGCGGAATCCCACCATGAACACTCCCGCGAACGACGATATTCAACGCGAGCTCGAGCAGCGGGCGCTGCGCAACGTCCGCGGCCTCGTGGACAAGATCGAGGACCAGGACGCTCTCGACAAGCGCGCCCAGAAGCGCTACCTGGTGGCGCTCGTCGCGGGCGCCGCGGTGCTCCTCGTGCTCCTCGCGGCCGGGCTCTGGATCTTCGGCACGCACCAGGGGTCGCGCGTCATCGACACCACCAAGGCGGGCGCGGCGCAGGAAAAGCGCTGATGCTCAGGATCTGGGGACGGATCTCGTCGATCAACGTGCAGAAGGTCGTCTGGTGCGCCGACGAGCTGCGCCTCGAGTACGAGCGCATCGACGCGGGCGGAGCCTTCGGGCTCACCAAGTCGCCCGAGTACCTCGCGATGAATCCCAACTCCTACGTGCCCACCATCGACGACGACGGCTTCATCCTCTACGAATCCAACGCGATCGTGCGCTACCTCGCCGCGAAGCATTCGCGCGGCACGCTCTGGCCCGAGGACCTGCAGGCGCGCGCCGACGCGGACCGCTGGATGGAGTGGCTATCGACCACGCTGGTGCCCGCGATGCGCGACGCCTTCTGGCAGCTGATCCGCATCCCGGCCGAGCAGCGCGACACGGGCGCCGTCGAGAAATCGCGCGAGACCACCGAGCGGCTCATGGGAATCCTCGATGCGCATCTCGCGAAGAACCGCTACCTCGCCGCGCACGGTTTCAGCGCCGCCGACATCGTCACCGGTTGCGCCGCGCACCGCTGGTTCAACCTGCCCGTCGAACGCAAGCCGCGCCCCAACGTCGAGCGCTGGTACGCCGAGCTCAAGTCGCGGCCGGGGTCGCGGCAGGTGACTTCGCTCGCGCTTTCGTAGGGCGCGCCGCAAGCTTCTCGACAGCCGCCGCGGCCGAGACCGCGGCGACGGGCGCAATGAAGACCGCAAGCGCCGCGAGATGCTGCACCAGCGCCACCGCGAGCGTCGCCAACGCCGCGAGCGCGACGGCAACGAGCGCGCCTCGCGGAAAATTCAATACGTACGCATGGATCTCGCGATCGATGCGATACGAGGCGAAAGCGTAGAGCGCGATCCCCACCGTGAAAGCCACCAGGCCCGTCGCGGCGAACTTGCCGAACGTGTCGTCGATGTCGGCTCCCGCGATGACCGCGCCCCACACCGCGAGCGCCATGACGAGAACGCGGCCCGATTCCTGTTCGATCCCCTGATTGGTTTCAGCTATATTACGAACGTTCGTGCTATTCATGGAGGCGGCGGGAGAGGACATGGAAAGGCTCCTTCCAGGAAGCTAGCGGCGGTGGGTTTCGATGAGGCGCTCGAACGCGGCGCGCGCGAGCTTGACGGCTTCGTCCGAACCGATGAGCAGGTCGGCCCGGTAGAAGCCGAGGACGATCGACATGAATTCGAATGCGACGAGCGTGGCGTTGGTGTCGGCCTTCAATTCGCCCGTCTCGATGGCCATGTGCACGGCCTTGGCGAGCTCGCGCCCCACCTGCTTCTGCCGCTCGATCACGGCGTCGCGCATGGGACCGGGCTTGTGGTCGTACTCGCGGCTCGCCGCGTCCAGGGGGCAGCCGCCCGCGAGGCTCGCCCGCTTGGGCCAGGTGAGCCAGCCTTCGAAGAGCGCCTTCACGCGCTTCAATCCGCGGGGCGCCTTGAGCGCCGGCATGAAGACCTGCTCGGTGAACTGGCGCGCGGCTTCATCCATCGCCGCCAGCTGCAGCTCCAATTTCGAGCCGAAGTGCGCGAACAGCCCGCTCTTGGACATCCCCGTCTTCTCGGCGAGCGAGCCGATGGTGAGCGACTCGAAACCCGCCGCGCTCGCCTGCTGCACCGCGGCGGCGAGGATCTGGGCACGCGTCTCCTCCCCCTTGGTGGAGGGGCGCAGGGCGGTGGCGGTCGCTGCATTCATGGCCACAGAATAGAACGACCGTTCGTGCCTTGTCAAGCCCCCCGGAGGAGGACTCTCTGGAACGTCACCAGCATTCCCGCCGTGGCGCCCCAGATGAAGCGCTCGCCGTAGGGCATCGCCCAGTAGCGGCGCATGCGGCCCTTGTAGAAGGCGCTCTCGTAGCGGTGGTTGGCGGCGTCGAGGAGGAAGGAAAGCGGCACCTCGAAGACGTCGGCCACCTCGTGCGGATCGGGCCGATACGTGATCGGCGGCTCGGCCCAGCCCACCACCGGCGTCACGCGATATCCGGTGGATGTGTGGTACTCGGGAAGGCGCCCCAGCACTTCGACGCGATGCGACGGCAGCCCGATCTCCTCTTCCGCTTCGCGGAGCGCCGTGCGCTCGGGAGAGTCGTCGCCTTCGTCGCTGCGCCCGCCCGGAAAGCTGATCTGCCCCGCGTGATCGGCGAGATGCGCCGTGCGCTGCGTGAACACGACCGTGGGATTGCCGGGATGATCGACCACGAGCAGCAACACCGCGGCCGGCTTCACGTCCGTGCGCGAAAGCAGGTGCTGGCGCTCGAGGTCGTCGCTCGTCAGGAGGTCTTCCAGCGGCGGGCTCGCGGAGAGGCGTGAAACGATGTCGGCGCGGCTCGGCGTGAGCGCGCCCGGCGATGCGAGGATGCTCATTGAGGCCAAGTATAAAAGGATATGATGGCGCCGCGATGATCCTGCACGACTACTTCCGCTCCTCCGCCGCCTACCGGCTTCGCATCGCGTTGAACCTCAAGGGCCTGGAACCCGAGCGCCGATTCGTGCACCTGCGCAAGGGCGAGCAGCGTGACCCGGGTTACCTCGAGATCAATCCCCAGGGCCTGGTCCCCACGCTGATCATCGGCGACCTGGTGCTCACCCAATCGCTCGCGATCATGGAGTACCTGGACGAGACGCATCCCGAGCCGCCGCTGCTGCCGTCCAATGCCGAGGACCGCGCGTGGGTGCGCTCGATCGCGCAGACGATCGCATGCGACATCCATCCGATCGACAACACGCGCGTGATGCAGTATCTCGAGAAGACGTTGCAGGTCGATGAAGCGAAGCGCAACGACTGGTACGGGCACTGGATCCGCCTGGGCTTCGAGGCGATCGAATCGCGCCTCCGGGCGCGCCCGAAAAGCCCGTTCGCATTCGGCGACAAGCCCGGGCTCGCGGACATCTGCATCGTTCCGCAAGTCGCCAACGCGGGGCGCGTGAAGCTTCCCATGGGCCCGTATCCGCGCATCGCCGCCATCAACGCGGCTTGCCTCGAGCACCCGGCCTTCGCGGCCGCGCACCCCAGCCGCCAGCCCGACGCCGAGTAGCCGGCGCGCATCCGCCGGGAACTTTCCCGGCGTCTCACGGCAATACGGGTTGAACGACGACTCTTATGGCCATGCCTCCGGAAAACCTCCAGCCCGAGCTGGAACTCGTGCGGCGCATGAAAGGCGGTGACGAATCCGCCTTCGTGCACCTGTACCGGCGCCATCGCGACGCGGTGTTCCGCCTCGCGCTGATGTATTCCGGATCGCCTGCCACCGCCGCCGACGTGACCCAGGACGCCTTCATCCATTTCATCGCCCATCCGGCGCAGTACGACGCCACGCGCGGAACGCTCGCCGCGTGGCTTTGCGGCATCGCGCGAAACCTCGCGAGGAAGGCGGCCGGATGGCGCGAGGACGCGACCGATCCCGCGGACCTCGCCGACGACACCGCGCCGCACGAATCGCACGTCGAGCACGACACGCCGCTCGAGCGCGTGCTGCGCGGCGAGGCCGCCGAGCACGTGCGGCGCGCCATCGCTTCGCTCGCCCCCCACTATCGCGATGTCCTCATCCTGTGCGAGCTCTCGGAGCTCTCGTATGCCGAAGCGGCCCAGGTGTGCGGCATCGACATCGGCACCGTTCGCTCGCGCCTGTCGCGGGCGCGCGAGCGCCTCGCGCAACGCCTGGCGCCGTATCGCGAGGGCGCCAAGGAGGCCGTGACATGAACACCGACGCCGTTCTCGACCTCGAGCTGGACCACCTCCGCCGCGAGCTCGACGCGATCCGCGCGCCCGATGCGCTGGAAGGCGCGCTCGTGGCGAAGTTCCGCGAATCGCGCGCGGCCGCGAAGCCGCGCCTGTGGTGGATGCCGCCGCTCGCCCTCGCCGCCACCATCGCCATCGCGAGCTGGATCGTGCGCGGGCCCGTGCCCGGCAACGAGGGCCTGGTCTCGCTCGCCCCCCATGCCATCGACAGCGATCCGCCGTTCGTGGCGCTGCGCCCGCTCGACCAGATCGCAAAGGCAGGAGGCGCACGCGTGGTGACCACCGAATTCCCGCGCGCGCTCCTCGCCGACTGGGGACTGCCCGTCTCCCCGGAACGCGCCGCCGAGCCGGTGCGCGCGCAAATGCTCTATTCGGCCAACGGCGAGCCCCTCGCCGTGCGCCTGCTCGATTGACGACGAAAGGAAACGGCATGAAGACACTGCGCACCCTCGCCGCCCTCGCCGCGGCATCGATCCTGCCCGCGTGGGCCGGCCCCTCGTTCGAATATGCGTACACGCTCGACACGGACGACCTGCTCGCCGACTCCCAGCCCGCGCCGCGCGCGCCGCGCGACGCCGAGCAGTGGCGCGAATACGGCGAGCGCATGCGCGAATGGGCCGAGCAATATTCCGCCGACCTGCAGGGCTCGCTCGCGATCACCTTCTCCGACCGCGTGGGCCGCGGCAAGGTCGTCAAGGGCGCGCCCTACAGCGCCGACGTCGTGAGCGAGGCCAACAAGACCCTCGCCGACGGCAACGTGATCACGCACAAGAAGGTGAACAAGGTCTATCGGGACAGCGAAGGGCGCACGCGCCAGGAGACTTACCGCGAAGGGGCGCTCAGGTCCGTGTACATCTCCGATCCCGTCGCGGGCGTGAGCTACACGCTCCTGCCGGGGAACAAGGTCGCGGTGAAGGTGGCTCGAGGGGCCACGCCGCGCGCCGAGGTCGCCCCGGGCGAGATCCGCGTCGATCGCGACAAGAGAGTCATCGTCGTGGACAACGACGGGGAACCGGGCGCACATGAAGAGGTGCGCGTTCGCGTGATCGGCAACGACGAGGACCTGCCCGCGCCGCCCGTGCCGCCGGTTCCCCCGGTGCCGCCCATCCCTCCGATTCCCGACATCGACTTCCTTCCGCAGGTCGCTCCAATGCCCGGCATGCCGTCGATGCATTTCGAAAGCACCGCGCACCTCGGCAAGGGCGTGACCACGAAGCTCGCCGCGAAGGAGTTCGACGGCGTGAAGGCCGAAGGCACGCAGACCACGTGGACGATCCCCGCGGGACAGATCGGCAATCGCGGGCCCATCAACATCACGCGCGAGACGTGGACCTCGCCCGAGCTGCAGGTGACGCTCTATTCGCGCTACAACGATCCGCGCACCGGCGAGTCGCTCTATCGCCTCGCGTCGATCAAGCGCGCCGACCCCTCGCCGGATCTCTTCAAGGTCCCCGAGGGCTACGTGGTGAAGAATCGCCACTCGACACCGATGCCCGCGCCGCCTGCGCCCCCTGCGCCGCACGCGCCTGGCGCACCGGCCCCCGCACCCACGCCGCCTGCCCGCGGCTAGCGGCGCGCGAATATAATCGGCCTTTCGATCGAGAAGGGACGGCCATGGGCAAGGGCGACAAGCGCAGCTTCAAGGGCAAGGTCTTCCGCCACAGCTACGGCAAGACCCGCCCGCGCAAGAAGAAGCCCACGACGGCCGTGCCGAAGAAGAAATAGCGCACCTCTAGAAGCGCGATCCCGGTTCCCTCAGGAACTCCATCTCTTCCGGCGTGCTCGCGCGGCCGAGGATGGCGTTGCGATGCGGGAAGCGGCCGAAGCGCCGCACCACCGCCTCGTGCTTCTCGGCCCACTGCGTTAGGCCCTTCGTCTCCGGGAACGCCTCGAGCGATCGCATGCGGTCGATCGCGTAGCGCTGGTCCGTGATCTCCTCGCTGTGCTCGAACGGCAGGTACAGGAACATGCGCTCGACGGGCAGGAGCTTTCCCTCGTCGCCGCGCGCGATCGCCTCGCGCACGCATTCGCGCGCGTAAGGATCCTGCGCGAAGGCCCTCGCGTCGTCGCGGAAGAGGTTGCGGGAGAACTGGTCCAGGACGATCACGAGGGCCAGCATCGTAGCCGGCTCGCCGCGCCACGCGTCGAGCTCCCGCCGCGCGGATCTCTCGTGCAGATCGCCGAAGCGATCGCGGATCTGCGCATCGAACTTCTCGTCCTTGCGGAACCACTCGGCGCGCATGGCGCCGCGCGTGGCCCGTGGGCCGAACCAGAAATCGAGGACGTCCGCGGCGGACGGCGCGAAAAGTTGCACTACGGGCAGTCGCCGTGCGGGCAGCGATTGACCTCGACGGAGACGTGCATGAGCGTGGGAATGCCCGCGAGGCGCTCGCGGTAGGCGCCGGGATCGAGCGGACGGTGCGCCACCACGGTGAGCACCGCGGCATGGCTCGCGCGGCCCACGCGCCAGACGTGGAGGTCCGCGATCTCCGCATCGCCGTCGATCTCGATCGCGCCGCGGATCCGTGCCACCAGCGGCGCATCCATCTCGCGGTCGAGCAGGACGCGCGCCGACTGCGCGATGAGGCCCTTGGACCACCACCCCACCACGCCCGCGCCGATGAAGCCCATCACCGGGTCGAGCCACGCGATGCCGAACCACAGGCCCGCGCCGAGCGCCACGATGGCGAGCACCGACGTGAACGCATCGGCGAGCACGTGGACGTAGGCCGAGCGCAGGTTGATGTCGTGGTGCCCGTGATCGTGATCGTGGTCGTGGTCGTGCTCGTGATCATGGTCGTGGTCGTGGCCGTGATCGTGCCCCATGCCAAGCACCGCGGCGGAAGCGAGGTTCACGACGAGCCCCAGGCACGCGACCGCGAGCGCCGGAGCGAACGCGATCGCCTCGGGCGCGACGAGGTGCCGCACGGATTCCACGATCATCGCGATCGCCACGACACCCAGCAGCAGCGCGCTCGAGAACGCCCCCAGCACCTCGATCTTCCAGGTGCCGAACGCGAAGCGCTCGTCGGTGGACCAGAAGCGCGCGAGGAGGTATGCGCCGCCCGCGATCGAAAGCGCGATCACGTGCGTGGCCATGTGCCAGCCGTCGGCGAGCAGCGCCATCGAGCCCGTCACGATGCCCGCCACGATCTCCGCCACCATCACCACCGCCGCAATGCCCACGACGATCCACGTGCGCGTCTCGGCGCCGCGGTTGCCCGGGTCGTAGGCGTGGTCGTGCCGGAAGAGCGTGAGGTCGTGGATCGCCATGACGCTCATTTTAGTCCCGCACGGCCTTCGCGAGCCTTAGTGCGTTGGTGACCACGGACACGGAGCTGAAGCTCATCGCGACGGCGGCGATCATCGGCGAAAGCAGCAGGCCGGTGAACGGGTAGAGCACGCCCGCGGCGATCGGCACGCCGATCGCGTTGTACACGAGCGCGAACGCGAGGTTCTGCTTCATGTTCGACACCGTCGCCTGCGAAAGGCTTCGCGCGCGCAGGATCGCGCCCAGGTCGCCCTTCACCAGCGTCACGGCGGCGCTTTCCATCGCGATGTCCGTGCCCGTGCCCATGGCGATGCCCACGTCGGCCTTCGCGAGCGCGGGGGCGTCGTTCACGCCGTCGCCCGCCATCGCGACCCGAAGGCCCTTGGCCTGGAGGCGCTCGACGAGCGCGAGCTTGTCCGCGGGACGGACCTCGCCGTGGACCTCGTCGATGCCGAGCTTCGCCCCGACCGCTTTCGCCGTGGCGAGCCCATCGCCGCTCGCCATGACGAGACGGATGCCCGCGTCGCGAAGCGCGGCGACCGCCGCCGGCGCCGAGTCGCGGATGGGATCCGACGCGGCAACGAGGCCTGCGAGACGCCCATCGACGGCGAGGTGGACGACGCTCGCGCCCTCGCGGCGAAGCGCCTCGGCCTTCGCCGTGGCCTGCGACGCATCGACGCCCGACTCGATCATGAACATCGCATTGCCGAGCAGCACCTTCCTTGCGTCGACCGTTCCGCGAATGCCCTGGCCCGGAATCGCCTCGAAGTCGGCGGGCTCCGAGAGCGCGAGATTGCGCCGGCGCGCCTCGGCGACGATGGCGTCGGCCAGCGGATGCTCGCTCGCCTGCTCGAGGCTCGCCGCGAGGCGAAGCACCTCGTCTTCGCTGCCCTGCATCGCGACGATCGAATGGAACGCGGGCTTGCCCACCGTGAGCGTGCCGGTCTTGTCCACGACGAGCGCGTCCACGAGGCGCAAGCGCTCGATCGCCTCGGCATCGCGAAAGAGGATGCCACTCGATGCGCCGCGGCCCATGGCGACCATCACCGACATGGGCGTGGCGAGCCCGAGCGCGCAGGGGCACGCGACGATGAGCACCGACACCGCGTTCACGAGCGCATAGAGCCAGCGCGGTTCCGGGCCGGCGAGGCCCCAAACGAGGAACGTCGCGGCGGCGATCCCGACCACGCCCAGCACGAACCAGTAGGAAACCGCGTCGGCGAGGCCCTGCATCGGCGCGCGCGAGCGTTGCGCCTGCGAGACGAGCTGCACGATCTGCGCGAGCATCGTGGCCGAACCCACCTTCTCGGCCCGCATCAGGAGGCTTCCGTTGCCATTGAGCGTGGCGCCCGTCACGCGATCGCCCGCCGCCTTCTCGACCGGCACCGATTCGCCCGTGAGCATCGACTCGTCCACGCTCGTGGCGCCCTCGAGCACGACGCCATCGACGGGAACCTTCTCGCCGGGGCGCACGCGCAGGCGATCGCCCACGTGGACGTGCGAGAGCTCGACGTCCTCCTCGGCCCCGTCGTCGCGGATGCGGCGCGCCGTTCGCGGAGCCAGTCCCAGCAGCGCGCGGATCGCCGCCGAGGTCTTCGAGCGTGCGCGAAGCTCGAGGAGCTGGCCCATGAGCGTGAGCGAGATGATCACGGCGGCGGCCTCGAAGTAGACCGCCACGCGCCCGTGCTCCATGAATTGCGCGGGGATGAGGCCCGGCGCGATCGTGGCCGCGACGCTGTAGGCATAGGCCGACAGCACGCCCGTGCCGATGAGAGTCCACATGTTGGGATTGCGCGTGCGGATGGAATCGCGCCACCGAACGACGAAGGGCCATCCTGCCCACAACACCACCGGCGTGGCGAGCACGAGCTCGATCGCGTTGTCGCCCCGTCCCGACATCGCGAGCGCGAACGTGGCGAGAGAAAGCGGCAGCGTCCACCAGAAGCGCCGGCGGAAGTCGACGAGCTCCGGGTTCTCGCCCTCCTCCATCGACGGCATCTCCGGCTCGAGCGCCATGCCGCACTTGGGACACGTGCCCGGGCCCTCCTGGCGCACTTCGGGGTGCATGGGACACGTGTAGATGCGGCCGTCATTCCCGTGGACACCGGAATCCGGCGACGGCGCGCGAGCGGGGCGAACGTACTTCGCGGGGTCCGACGAGAATTTCTCCAGGCACCCATCGCAGCAGAAGAAATACGTCTCTTCCCCGAACGCGAAGCGCCGGGGCGAATCGCGCGGCACCTTCATGCCGCAGATGGGATCGATGGCCGGTTCGCTCATCGCGCGGCGCCGCCCGCGAGGTCGTCGAGGATGGGGCAGTCGGGCCGGTGGTCGCCGTGGCAGTGGCTCGCCAGCCGCTCGAGGGTGCGCTTCATGGCCTGCATCTCGGCGATGCGCTGATCGAGGTCGTCCACGTGCTTCATCGCGAGGCGCTTCACGTCCGCGCTGGCGCGCCGCCGGTTGTTCCACAGCCCCAGCAACGCGCCGATCTCCTTCATGGAGAATCCGAGCTCGCGCCCGCGGCGCACGAAGCGCAGCACGTGGATATCGGAATGGCGGTAGTGCCGGTAGCCCGAAGGGCTGCGCGCCGCCTTGGGGATGAGCCCCGTTTCCTCGTAGTGGCGGATCATCTTCGCGGAGACTCCGGAGGCCTCGGCGGCCTCCCCGATCGTGAGCGGGCGGTTTTCCATGCGGTCATCCTCCACCTTCCTATCGTGGGAAGGTCAAGGGCTTGACTCTACCATCGTGGGAAGGTTCAGACTGCGCCCATGAGAACGATCCGCACCGCGGCCCTCGCCGCCGCGCTTGCCGCCTCGCCCGCCCTCGCCCGCGACATGGAGGACATGGAAGGCGTCATGACCCAGGCCGGCGGCTGGCACCTCATGGCCCATGGAATCGTGAACGCCGTCTTCGATCACCAGGGCGGGCCGCGCGGCGCCGAGGACACCTTCTCCAACAGCATGCTGATGGGCATGGCGTCGCGGCCGCTCGCTGCGGGAGAGCTCGAGCTGCACGCCATGCTCTCGCTCGACCCTGCAATGGGCAAGGGCGGATACCCGCTGCTCTTCCAAACGGGCGAGACCGCCGACGGCGTGACGACCCTCGTCGATCGCCAGCATCCGCACGACTTCTTCATGGAGCTCTCGGCCGCCTACACCGTGCCGCTGGGCGAAAACGCGAGCGCGTTCGTCTATGGCGGATTGCCGGGGGAAGCGGCCCTCGGGCCACCCTCCTTCATGCACCGCTTCTCCGGCGAGCGCATCCCCGAGGCGCCGCTTACTCACCACTGGCTCGACTCGACCCACGTCACCATGGGCGTGGTGACGCTCGGCACGTCCCAGGGGCCGGTCACGGTCGACGCGTCGGCCTTCAACGGACGCGAACCCGACCAGTTTCGCTGGAACATCGAGACGCGGCCCTTCGACTCCTGGTCGGCGCGCCTCACGTGGAACCTGGCCACGTCGCTGTCGCTGCAGGCGAGCTACGGATACCTCGCGAGCCCCGAGGAGCTCGAGCCCGATCTTTCGGTGCGCCGCTCGACGGCCTCGGCGATCTACACGACCGAAATCGACGGCGCGAAGTGGGGCACCACGCTCGCGTGGGGTCGAAACGACAAGCGCTCGCCCGAGTCGGCGAAGAAACTCGACGGGTGGCTCCTGGAATCCGCGCTCGAGGTCTCTGCGCGGCACACCGCGTTCGTTCGCGCCGAGCAGGTGAACAACGACGAGCTCTTCGCCGGTCCCGATCCGCGCGCGGGACAGGCCATGAAGGTGGGCAAGGTCTCGCTGGGGTACATCCACGATTTCGCCCGCACCGGGCCGGTACGATGGAGCGTGGGCGCGCACGCGAGCGCGTTTCGCGTGCCTTCGGACGCGGCGAGCGCGTATGGCTCGCATCCTTCCGCCTACATGGTCTTCCTGCAGGCGCGCCTCTAGTCTGGCCAGGCGAGGATCCAGCGCACGAGCGAGCGAGCCTCCTCGGGCGTGACCTCGGCGTCGTTCGCCAGCATCGAGGCGAACGCCGCTTCCCGGGACCAGTGCCGCGTTCCCTTCGGC